>NZ_CP040899.1:314056-628113 GCF_006349365.1 Georgenia wutianyii | reverse complement strand
CGGACCTCCTCCTCTACGCGCTCGTCATCGCCTTCCTCTCCTACATCGCGACGAGCTACCGCCGGATGAGCGAGCTCGAGCGGCGGATCACCGTCCTCACCCGTGAGCTGGCCCTCACCCGCACCCGGCTCGAGGACGTCGAGGAGCCCGCCGAGCACGCCGAGTGAGCGGGGATGGGGCGGATGTTGCACAAACCCTCCACATCCGCGCCACGCTCTTGACGCAGCGCGCACGGCGGACGGTCCTATAGTCGACAGTTGTGTCTGCCAGTACTCCTCGCCACGCCTCGTCGCAGCGCCGTCGTACCTCGCGTCTGGCCCGCGGCGGGGGCGTCGCCGCCCTCAGCCTGGTCCTGTTCGCCGGTAGCGGCGTCGCCATCGCGTACAACGACATCCAGGGCAACATCGACCGTCACGACATCGAGGACCTCCTCGGCGACCGGCCGACGACGGCGGGCGAGGAGGAGCCGCTGCCGATCGACAGCGCGGCCGGCGAGGACCTCAACATCGTCGTCCTCGGCTCCGACACCCGCGCCGGTGAGACCAACGCGTCCTTCGGGTCCACCCCCGAGGGCGGGCAGCGGTCCGACACGACGATGATCGCCCACATCTCCGCGGACCGGACCCGCATGGAGGTCATCTCCATCCCGCGCGACACGCTCGTGTCGATCCCCTCCTGCCGGCTCGAGGACGGCTCGTGGACCGAGCCGCGCAGCGAGGCGATGTTCAACACGGCCTTCTCCACCGGCGCGGACAACGGCGGCATCGGAACGGCCGCAGCATGCACGATCCGCACGATCGAGGAGCTCACCGGCATCTACATCGACGACTTCGTCGTCGTCGACTTCGCCGGGTTCATCAACGTCGTCGACGCCCTCGGGGGTGTCCCGATGTGCCTCGAGGAGCCGATCGACGACCCGAAGGCGCACGCCCAGATCCCCGCCGGCGAGCAGGTCCTCGACGGCCGCCAGGCCCTCGGCTTCGCCCGGGCCCGCTACTCCATCGGCGACGGCTCGGACATCAGCCGCATCGGCCGCCAGCAAGAGCTCGTCGCCGCCATCGCCCGCGAGGCGCTGGGCAAGAACCTGCTCACCGACATGCCGGCGCTCTACCGCTTCCTCGACGCCGCGACGTCGACCCTGACCACCGGTACCCAGCTGGGCTCGATCCCCACGCTCGCCGGGCTCGCCTACTCGCTGCGGGGCATCGACCTCGACAGCATCGTCTTCGAGACGATGCCCTTCGAGTACGCCGGCAACCGCGTCCGCCCCACGGCCGAGGCCGAGGAGCTGTGGGCCGCGCTGCGCGAGGACCGGCCGATCCAGGGCGCCCTCACGGCCGGCGGCGAGATCCCCACCGAGGAGGCGACCGGCGTCCCCACGGACGCCCCGACCACGGAGCAGCCTCCGGCCGCGCCCGAGCCGGAGCCGACCCCGACGTCGCTCTGCTCCTGAGCGCCTCCACCGCCCGGCACGCCGGGCGCACTACAGTGGCCCAGCACGGACAGTCGGGAGTGAGATGACCCAGGACGAGCGTCGGTCCCGCGGCCGCCGGCAGCAGCCGGACGGCCCAGCCATGCCTCCCTCGTTCGCGCCCGGCGCGTCGCGCCCCAGGCCCGACGCCCGTGGTGCGCGCCCCGTCGGCCCGCCCGCGGACGCCACCCGGGCCATGCCGACGACGCGTCCCGCCGCGCCCGAGCGCCGTTCGGTGCACGCCCAGCAGGGCACCGCGCAGCCCGCGCCGGCCCAGCGTCCCGCGGGTCAGCGGCCCGCCGGACAGCCCGCGCCCGCCTACGCGCCCCGGCAGGCTCCGGTCGCCGTCCGCGAGGCCCCGCCCGAGCAGCCGGTCGCACCCCCGCCGGTCAGGCGCAAGCGCCGCGGGCGTCGGGTCGTCGCGACGGCGCTCGTCCTCCTGCTCGTCCTGACGATCGCGTGGCCCGTGGGCCTGCTCATCTGGGCCAACGGGAAGATCAACCACGTCGACGCGCTCTCCGGGGCGCCCGACACGCCCGGGACCACCTACCTCCTCGCGGGCTCGGACTCCCGGGGCAGCGGCGTCGTCGACGACGGCACCGAGGGCCAGCGGTCCGACACGATCATGGTGCTCCACAAGCCGGAGTCCGGCCCGGCGGCGCTCATCTCCCTGCCGCGCGACACCTTCACCGAGATCCCGGGGTACGGCGCCAACAAGCTCAACGCGGCGTTCTCCCTGGGCGGCCCGCCCCTGCTCGTCCAGACGGTCGAGGGCCTCACCGGGCTCACCGTCGACCACTACGTCGAGATCGGCATGGGCGGCGTGCGAGACGTCGTCGACTCCGTCGGCGGGGTCGAGCTGTGCCTCGACATGGACGTCGACGACCCGATGAGCGGCCTCGTCTGGCAGGCCGGGTGCCACCCGGCGGACGGGGAGACGGCGCTCGCGTTCGCACGGATGCGCTACTCCGACCCGACCGGTGACATCGGCCGCACGGACCGTCAGCGCCAGATCGTCGCGGCGATCGTCTCCGAGGTGAGCAGCCCCGGCACGCTGCTGGACCCGCGCGCGCAGGTCGGGCTGGCCGGCTCGGCACTCGACTCGATCGCCGTCGACGAGGACACGAACATCCTCGACATCGCCCGCATGGCGCTGGCCTTCCGCGCGGCGACCGGCGCCGACGGGCTCGTCGGCCCGCCGCCCATCGCCGACCTCAACTACCAGCCGGGCGGGGTGGGCTCCACCGTCCTGCTCGACCCGCAGCGCGCCCCGCTGTTCTTCGAGCGGCTGCGCGACGGCGAGCTCACGGCGGCCGACTTCCAGTAGGCCGGCCCCGCGCCTCAGGCGTGGATGAGCGGCGCCTCGATGACCGGGCACGTGTCCATGACGACGTCCAGCCCCGCGGCCGCGGCGCGCGCGGCGGCGGCCTCGTCGACCACCCCGAGCTGGAGCCACACGGCCTTCGCCCCGGCGGCGATCGCCTCGTCGACGACCCCGCCGGCGAGTGAGGAGTTGACGAAGATCTCGACGACGTCGATCGGCCCGGGCACGTCGGCCAGGCGCGTGTAGCCGCGCGCCCCGTGCACGGTCTCGGCGCGTGGGTGCACCGGGACGATCTCCATCCCGAGCCGCTGGACGTGCCCGGCGACGCCGTAGGCGATGCGCTCGCGGTTCTCCGACAGGCCGACGATCGCCCACCTGCCCGGGGTGGTGAGCAGGCGCTCGATGACGGCGGGGTCGTTGCGGTGGCTCATGCGGGGGCCAACACGGCGGAGGGGGACGGCATTCCTCCGGACGCCCGGGGTTCACCGCGGGTTCACGGCCGGCGCGTACGGTCCGAGCCACGCGAGCGGCGGGGAGACCCGATGTGGAAACAAGTTTCGACACCTCATTGCCCGCGTCAAGCCCTGCCCAATAGGGTGAGGCCCGTCACGCCGGGGGGCGGGGTCTCGCTTCCCTCCGACCCACCACCAGGAGGATGAGTTGTCCCACCTCAGGTCCGCCCCACGGCCGGCCCGCCTCGCGGCGTCCGCGACCGTCGCCGCGCTGCTCGCCGCGGGGTTCGTCGCCGCGACACCACACGAGTCCCACGCCGCCACCCAGCCCGTCGTCGTCGCCGGGATGGAGCTCGACGCCGGCGGCGCCGCGATCGTCACCGACGTCGACCACACCGTCCTCGCCCCCGGCCTGGACCACGTCACCTTCGAGCGGCTCGACGCCGACGGGTGGCTCCAGGTCAACGTGCTCAAGGCCGAGCTCAGCGACTCCACCGTGCGCGCCGACTACATCGGCCCGGAGCGGGTCGCCCAGGGCGCCACCGTGAGCGAGATGGCCGAGCGCGCCGGCGCCGTCGCCGCCGTCAACGGCGACTTCTTCGACATCAACAACTCCTGGGCCCCCGCCGGCGCCGCCGTCTCCTCCCGCGACGGCATCCTCAAGTCGCCCAACCCGGGCCGCGGCCAGTCCGTCGCCTTCGACGAGTCCGGCCTCGGGCGCATCACCCGCCTCCTCCTCGAGGGCACCGTCGAGCTGCCGGACGCCACCCTGCCCCTGTCCGGCGTCAACCTCTTCGCCATGCCCGCCGGCGGGCTCACCGTCTACACCAGCCACTGGGGCGAGTACACCCGCACGCGGGCCGTCCCCGCCGGGGAGACCGGCGTCGAGGTCCTGCTCGACGCCGAGGGCCGCGTGACCTCGGTCGGCGCCCCCGGCGAGGGGCAGCTGCCCGAGGGCACGCAGGCGCTCGTCGCCCGCCCCGGGGCCGCCGCCGACGCGCTGGCGGCCCTCGAGCCCGGCACGCAGGTGACCGTCGCCTACGCCCTGGACCAGGAGGACGTGCGCGTCGCCGTCGGCGGCCAGCCCGAGGGCGAGCCGCCGGTGCTCGCCGACGGCGTCGTCGGCAGCGCGGACGGGGAGTACAACACCACCCGCCACCCGCGCACCGCCATCGGCTTCAGCGAGGACGGCGCGACCGCCTACTTCGTCGTCGTCGACGGCCGTCAGGCCACCTCCCGCGGCCTCAGCCTGCGCGAGCTCGGCGAGCTCATGCTCGACCTCGGCGCCCACGACGCACTCAACGTCGACGGCGGCGGCTCCTCCCAGATGAACGCCCGTGAGCCCGGGGCCGCGGGCACCACCGTGCGCAACAGCCCCTCCGACGGCTACGAGCGCGAGGACGCCAACGGCCTGGGCCTGTTCCTCTCCGTCCCCGGCTCCGGCGCGCTCACCGCCTTCCGCGTCGAGCCGCTGTCCGGCGACGAGGATGCGCACCGCGTCTTCCCCGGCCTGCACCGCACCCTCACCGCGCACGGCATGGACGAGACGTTCTCCCCGGTCGCGGGCGCCCCGAGCGCCTGGGCCAGCGACTCCGCCGCCGCCACGGTGAGCGAGGGCGTCGTCGTCGGGGCCGAGCCGGGCTCCGCCGTGGTCACCGCGTCCACGGGCGAGGCGACCGGCACCCTCGACGTCGAGGTGCTCGGCCCGCTCGCGCGGCTCACCGCCTCGCAGAACGTCCTCAACCTCGAGGCCGAGGGCTCCTCCGCCACGATCACGCTCACCGGCCACGACGCCGAGGGCTTCACCGCGCCGGTCGAGGCGCGCGACGTCACCGTGACCAACCCCGACCCGCAGACCTTCACCGTCACCCCGACCCCCGAGGGTGCCTTCGAGGTCACCGCCACCGGAGCCGAGGGCTCGGCGGTGCTCACTCTCGCCGTCGGTGAGGTGAGCGTCGAGCTCGTCGTCGCCGTGCCGCTGGAGCTGCGCGTCATCGACGACCTGTCCGCCGCCGAGCGGTGGACCTCGGCCCACGACCGCGCGCCCGGCGGCACCGTCGTGCCCGCCGAGGGCCACGACGGCGGCGACGGGCTGCGGATGACCTACGACTTCACCCAGTCGACCGGCACCCGCGGCCAGTACGCCGTCGCCCCGGGCGGGGCGATCGAGATCCCCGGCCGCCCCCAGAAGCTGTCGGTGTGGGTGGACGGCGACGGCAACGGCGCCCTCCTGCGCCTGCAGGTCCGCCAGGCCAACGGCGTCGTCGGCTGGATCGACGGGCCCGGCGGCTCCCAGTCCCTGCACATCACGTGGGAGGGCTGGCAGCGGGTCGACTTCGTCGTCCCGTCGTCCTTCGAGACGCCGCTGACCCTCGAGCGCATCCGGGTGCTGGAGACCGTCGCGGCCAAGCAGTACACCGGCGAGGTCGGCTTCTCCGACATCTACGCCTACCTGCCCCCGGACGGCGTGCCCGCGCCGAAGGAGCAGCGGGTCACCGACCCGCTCGTCGTGCCCACCGGGGAGACCGACGACGACGACCTGCGCGTCGCCGTCATGTCCGACGCCCAGTTCGTCGCCCGCAACCCCGAGAGCGGCGCGGTCGAGGGCGCCCGGGACGCCTTCCGGGAGATCGTCGCCGAGGACCCCGACCTCCTCGTCATCAACGGCGACCTCGTCGACGAGGCCGCCCCGGAGGACTTCGACCTCGCGCGCACGATCATCGAGGAGGAGCTCGGCGACGCCCCGTTCGACTGGTACTACGTCCCGGGCAACCACGAGGTCATGGGCGGGCCGATCGCCAACTTCGTCGAGGAGTTCGGCGCGACCTCCCACGCGATCGACCTCGGTGCCACCCGGGTCGTCACGCTCAGCTCCGCCACCGGGCGGCTCGCGGCGGACTTCGCGCAGGTGCAGATGCTGCGCGAGCAGCTCGACGCCGCCGCCGCGGACGACTCGGTCACCGGCGTCCTCGTCTTCGCCCACCACCCGACCAACGACCCGCTCCCGACGAAGAACAGCCAGCTCACCGACCGGCACGAGGCGGCGATGATCGACTCGTGGCTCGCGCAGTGGCGTGCGGAGACCGGCAAGTCGGTCGCCTACGTCGGCGCGCACGTCGGCGTCTTCGACACCACCCGGGTGGACGGGGTGCCCTACGTCATCAACGGCAACGCGGGCAAGAGCCCGTCCTCCACGCCCGCCGACGGCGGGTTCACCGGCTGGACGATGCTCGGCGTGGACCCCGAGGCAGGCCGCTGGGCCGAGTCGGAGGACGAGTGGCTCGCCGTCGAGGTGCAGACGCGCGTCGACGAGCTCACCGTCACCGCGCCGCAGGAGGCGCTCGGCGCCGGTGAGCAGGTGGTGCTCGAGGCCGAGGTCACCCAGGACGACACGCGCACCTTCGGCCTCGCCTGGCCGATGAGCTGGGCCTGGTCGGGCTCGCAGGGCGTCCACGTCGGGGCCGTCGCGGACGCGCCGGCCGACGCCGTCGTGGCACTCGACCCGGCCACGGGGACGGTCACCGGCCTGCGTGCCGGCACGGTGGAGGTCACCCTCGCGGTGAACGACGCGACGACGACCGTGCCCGTGGCGGTGACCGGCGGCGTCGTCGCGGTCACCGGCCGGCCCGTCGTCGGCAGCGAGCTGCGTGCCGACATGTCCGGCTGGGACCTGTCCGACAGCGCCGAGGTCACCTTCCAGTGGCTGCGCGACGGCGCCCCGATCGCCGGGGCGACGAGCGGGCGGTACACGCCGGTGGCCGCCGACGCCGCGGCGATGCTCGCCGTGCGGGCCACCGTCTCCGCCCCCGGCCTGGCCACGGTGAGCGGGACGAGCGAGCCGGTCGGCCCGGTCGCCCCCGCCCCCGGCTCGCCGACCCCGGTCGGCGACAAGGGCTTCCACCTGTCCAACACGTGGCGGGGCACCACCGACGTCTACTTCGCCTACGGCCGGTCGACCGACGAGGTGCTCATCGGGGACTGGGACGGCGACGGGCGCGACACGATCACCGTCCGCCGCGGCACCGCCTTCCACGTCTCCAACGCCCAGCGCGGCGGGGCCGCCGAGACGGTGCTCCACTACGGCCGGCCGGGCGACGTCGTCCTCGTCGGTGACTGGGACGGCGACGGGCGCGACACCTTCGCGGTACGCCGCGGGGCGGAGTACCACGTGAAGAACTCGCTCTCGGGAGGACCAGCGGACACGGTCGTCGTGTACGGCCGCGCCGGTGACGAGGTGCTCGTCGGCGACTGGGACGGCGACGGGCGCGACACCTTCGCCGTGCGCCGCGGGCAGGTCTACCACGTCAAGGACTCCCTGCGTCCGGGTCCGGCGGACGTCGTCCTCGCCTACGGGCGGGCCGGCGACGTCGTCCTGTCCGGCGACTGGGACGGCGACGGCCGCGACACCCTCGCGGTGCGCCGCGGGGCGACGTACTACGTGAGCAACTCGCTGCGCAGCGGCGAGGCCGAGCGCGTCGTCACCTTCGGCCGCCCCGGCGACGAGGTCCTCGTCGGCGACTGGGACGGTGACACCACCGACACCCTCGGCATCCGCCGCACCTGACCCTGTCGGAGAGGGCCCGGCCGCCCAGAAGCGCAAGCAAGCGGCCGGAAGGAGCGCAGGAGGAACGGACAGGAAGAAGGGGGAGGGGTGTGCCGGCCGGGTGCGTGCACCCGGCCAGCACACCCCTCCCCCTCCCCCTCCCGCCGACAGCCGACTTGTGCGCGACAGCCGACTTGTGCGCGACAGCAGACTTGTGCGCGACAGCCGACTTGTGCGCGACAGCCGACTTCCGTACGACAACGGGCTTCCGCACAGTGCCGCCGCCTGCTCCCCGTCACGCGACCGCGCAGCTCCCCCGAGGGTCTGCTCCCCGGCCTGTCACAGGGGATGGCCTCTCTCGCGCGAGACTTCGACGTCGGTCGGAACTCCGCTCTCGCGCGAGACTTCGCTCTCGCGCGAAACTCCGCTCTCGCGAGGAAGTCGGCTCTCGCGAGGGGGCAGGGAAGGGGCCGAGGGTCAGCCGATGCGGCGGGGGCCGGCCTGCCAGGCCTCCCAGGCGCTCTCGATGATCTCGGGCAGCCCGTTGCGCGTCTGCCAGCCGAGCACCTCGGCGATCCGGTCGGCGGAGGCGACGAGCCGCGGCGGGTCACCCGCGCGCCGCTCCTCGACGTCGGGAGTCACGTCCAGCCCGGACACCCGTCCGATCTCGGTGATGACCTCCTTGACCGACGCCCCCTGCCCCGTGCCGACGTTGAGGACCAGGTTCCCGCCGTCGCCGCCCGCGAGGTGGTCGAGCGCGGCCAGGTGGGCGTGGGCCAGGTCGAGGACGTGGATGTAGTCGCGGATGCACGTGCCGTCCGTCGTCGGGTAGTCCTCGCCGAAGACCTTCGGCCGCTCCCCCTTGGCGAGCCGGTCGAGCACCATCGGCACGAGGTTGAGCACGGCCGGGTCACCGAGGTCGGGCCACCCGGCGCCGGCGACGTTGAAGTAGCGCAGCGACGCCGCCCGCAGCCCCCAGGCGCGCCCGGCGTCGGCGATGAGCCACTCCCCCACGAGCTTGGTCTCGCCGTAGGGGTTGATCGGGCGCGGGTCGGTGTCCTCGGTGACGATCTCGACGTCGGGCATCCCGTAGACGGCCGCCGAGGAGGAGAAGATCAGCCGGTCCGCCCCCACGGCCTCCATCGCCGCGACGACGTTCGCCAGCCCGGTGACGTTCTGCTGGAAGTACCAGGCGGGCCGGGCCACCGACTCCCCCACCTGCTTGCGGGCGGCGAAGTGGACGACGCCGGTCACCTCACGCTCGCGCATCACCTGCTCGAGGAGCTGCTGGGCATCACCACCGGCGACGTCGAGCTCGACGAGCGTCGCGTCACCGACCCTGTCCTCCCGGCCGGTCGACAGGTCGTCGACGACGACGACGTCCTCGCCACGCTCCTGCAGCAGCCGGACGACGTGCGCCCCGATGTACCCGGCCCCGCCGGTGACCATGATGCTCATGGCGTCAGGCTACCGACGCGCAGCAGCGGGGCGTTGCCCCCGCTCGGCTACGCCGAGAAGCCCGTGGTGTGCCTGCGCGCCGCGGCGAGCCGCGCACCCTTCTCCTCGGCGACGCGGCGCAGGTTCTCCTGGAAGTCGACCATGCGCCGGCGCAGCTCGAGGTCCGCCTCGCTCGTGCCGGCCGCGAGGATGCGCGCGGCGAGCAGCCCCGCGTTGCGCGCCCCGCCGACGGAGACGGTCGCGACCGGGACGCCGGCGGGCATCTGGACGATCGAGAGCAGCGAGTCCATCCCGTCGAGGTGCCGCAGCGGGACGGGCACGCCGACGACGGGCAGCGGCGTCACGGCGGCGAGCATCCCGGGCAGGTGCGCTGCTCCCCCCGCGCCGGCGATGATCACCCGCAGCCCGCGCCCGGCAGCCTCGCGGCCGTAGGCGAGCATCTGCTCCGGCATCCGGTGCGCGGAGACGACCCCGACCTCGTAGCCGACGCCGAGCTCCTCCAGCGCGTCGGCGGCCTGCTCCATGACGGGCCAGTCGGAGTCCGACCCCATGACGATCCCGACGTCCATCCGCGGTCCTCTCCTCGTTGGTGCGTTCACGCGCCTACCGGGTCCTGCGCCTGCTCACCGGGCCGGCCACCGAGCAGCGCGACGGCGGCCCGAGCCTCGCGCCGCACGTCCTCGAGGTCATCACCGTAGACCGTCACGTGCCCGAGCTTGCGTCCGGGCCGGACCTCCTTGCCGTACAGCTCGACCCGCGCGCGAGGGCAGCGGGCGAACACGGCGTCGAGGGCGCGCGCCGGGTCGGGCAGCTCGCTGCCGAGGAGGTTGACCATGACGCTCACCGCGGCGCGCGCGTCGGTGGGCCCGAGCGGCAGGTCGAGCACGGCCCGCAGGTGCTGCTCGAACTGGCTCGTCACCGCGCCGTCGATGGTCCAGTGGCCGGAGTTGTGCGGCCGCATCGCGAGCTCGTTGACGGCGATGCACGGCGCCCCGTCGTCGCCCGGGAACTCGAACATCTCGACGGCGAGCACCCCGGTGACGTCGAGCCCCTCGGCGATGCGGGTCGCGACGTCGACGGCGTGGGCGGCGAGCTCGGCGGGCAGGTCGGGCGCGGGGGCGAGGACCTCGGCGCAGACGCCGTCGCGCTGGATGGTCTGGGCGACCGGCCACGCGCGGACCTCACCGCTCGGGCGGCGGGCGACGAGGACGGCGAGCTCCCGGGTGAACGGGACGTGCTCCTCGGCGAGCAGCGCGTCCTCACCGGTGAGCGCGTCGAGCCAGTCCCCGGCGTCGTCGGCGGAGGCGACGACGCGCACGCCCTTGCCGTCGTAGCCACCACGGGCGGTCTTGACGACGACGGGCCAGCCGGTCGCGTCCCCGAAGGCGGCGAGCTCGTCCCTGGTGCGCACGGGTGCCCAGCGGGGGCACGGCACGCCGAGCCCGCCCAGCGCGGTGCGCATGACGATCTTGTCCTGCGCGTGCCGCAGGGCGCGGGCGCCGGGGCGGACCGCGACGCCCTCGGCCTCGAGCTCGTCGAGGAGGGTGCCGGGCACGTGCTCGTGCTCGAAGGTGAGGACCTCGGCACCGGGCAGGATGCCGCGGACCGCGTCCGGGTCGTCGGCCCTGCCGACCGGGGCGTCCGGCACCACCTGGCCGGTCGCGCCGTCGGGCGCCTCGACGAGCACCCGCAGGCGGACGTCGAGCCCGATCGCCGCCTGCTGCATCATGCGGGCGAGCTGCCCGCCTCCCACGACCGCCACCACTGCTCCCACGGTCCGCGAGCCTACTGCCCGGTACGCTGGAGAGGTGACCTCGTCCCATGCCACGGGCCCAGCGACCCAGGAGGATCAGGCGGCCGGCGAGGCGGTCCCCGCGGCCGGTGGGCGCTGGCGGCGGTGGCGCGAGCAGGCGGCCGAGCTGGCGAGGTTCGGCGCCGTCGGGGGTGTCGCGTTCGTCGTCGACGTCGGCCTGATGAACCTCCTGCGCTTCGGGCCGGGGGAGATCCTCGGGCACAAGCCGCTCACCGCGAAGGTGGTCTCCGTCGTCGTCGCCACGCTCGTCGCCTGGCTGGGCAACCGGTACTGGGCGTTCGCCGGGTCTCGGCGGGAGCAGCGGGGGCGCGAGCTCGTGTGGTTCCTCCTCGTCAACGCCGGCGGGATGCTCATCGCGGTCGGCGCCCTCGGGATCTCGCACTACGTCCTGGGCTTCACCTCGCCGCTGGCGGACAACATCGCGGCGAACGGGGTGGGCCTCGTGCTCGGGACGGCGTTCCGCTACTTCTGCTACCGCTACCTCGTGTTCACCGGGAAGCCGGTCGCCCCGTAGAAGTCGGCTGTCGCGCGCAACTCGGCTCTCGCGCGCAACTCGGCTCTCGCGCGCAACTCGGCTCTCGCGCGCAACTCGACTCTCGCGCGCAAGTCGGCTCTCGCGCGCAAGTCGGCTCTCGCGCGCAAGTCGGCTCTCGCGTAGAAGTCGGCTGTCGCGCGCAAGTCGGCTCTCGCCGGGGGGAGGGGGGACGGGTTACCAGCGGCGGCGGCGGCGGCCCATGCTGACGAGTGAGCCCTGCGGGAGGACGACGGCGGGGTCGAACGTCTTGGGCACCGCGGACAGGAAGATCGCGAACACCGGGGGCTGGCGCTGGGCGAGCTCCAGGCGCCCGCCGTCGGCGGCGACGAGGTCGCGGGCCAGCGCGAGACCGCGTCCCGTCCCCTTCCCGGACGTCACGTTGCGCTCGAAGATGTCGGGGGCGAGGTCGTCGGAGACGCCGGGCCCCTCGTCGGTCACCTCGATGACGACGCCGTGCTCGGACGCCGAGGCCCGCGCACGCACCGTCGTCGTGCCGGCGCCGTACTTGAGCGAGTTCTCCAGGAGCGTGGACAGCACCTGGGCCAGCGCGCCGGGCGTGGCGAGGACCGCGATCTCGGAGTGCTCGGGCAGGACGAGCTCGCGGCCGGCCGAGGCGAACGTGGGGCCCCACTCCTCGGCCTGCTGGGCGAAGAGGTCGGCGAGGCGCAGCGCCTCGGTGGTCCCGCCGCCAGCCTGGCGCGAGTTGCGCAGGAGGTCCTCGACGACGCCGGTGAGTCGCTCGACGAGCTCGAGGCTCACCCGCGCCTCCTCGGCGACGTCCTCGTCCGTGGCGATCGCCTGGATCTCCTCCAGACGCATCGACAGCGCGGTGAGCGGGGTGCGCAGCTGGTGGGAGGCGTCCGCGGCGAACTGTCGTTCGGCGGCGAGCCGCCCGGCGAGCCGGTCGGCGGTGCGGGTGAGCTCGGCGGCGACGAGGTCGATCTCCTCGATGCCGGACTTGCGCAGGTGCGGGCGCACCTGGCCCGAGCCGATCTGCTCGGCGCTGGCGGCGAGGTAGATGAGCGGGGCGGCGAGCTTGCGGGCCTGGCGGCGCGCGACGAGCACACTGACGCCGAGCGCGAGCACCGCCGCGACGACGACGAGCGCGACGACGCGCACGACCATCCACTGGACGGCCACGGCGCTCACCTCCATGCGGACCGTGGCACCGCTCGGCGTCACCTGGACCGCGCGGAGCACCCGCCCCTCGACCGGGTCCCCGGCCGTGAAGATCCGCCCGACGTCGTCCTGGACGACGATGCGGGCCCCGAGGTTGTTCTCCCCACCGACGAACGGCGCGAGCATCGCGTCGTCGAGCTCCTCACCGTTGGCGATCCGCCGCTCGACGGCGCGCCCGACGTAGGAGGTGCGCAGCTCCAGGGTGGAGCGCTCGGACTCCCAGATCATCAGCCCGCCGAAGACGGCGAGCGGGACCCCGAGCAGCAGGACGGCGACGGTGACCGCGACGAGCGTCATCGTCACCGCGCGACGACGCACGCCGCCTCAGCTCTCGCCGGTCGTCTCGAAGCGGAACCCCATGCCCCGGACGGTGGTGATGTAGCGCGGGTCGTTCGCGTCGTCGCCGAGCTTGCGGCGCAGCCACGAGACGTGCATGTCGAGCGTCTTCGTCGAGCCGCTCGGGTCCGAGCCCCAGACCTCGCGCATGAGCGCGTCGCGGGAGACGACCGAGCCGGCCTCACGGACGAGGACGCGGAGCAGCTCGAACTCCTTGGCGGTGAGCTGCAGCTCGCGCTTGCCCTGGAAGGCGCGGTGCGCGGCGACGTCCACGCGGACGTCCTGGGCGGTGAGCTCGTCCTCGTCGGTGAGCTCACCACCGGCGCGGCGCAGCAGCGCCCGGACCCGGGCGAGGAGCTCGGCGAGCCGGAAGGGCTTGGTGACGTAGTCGTCGGCGCCGGCGTCGAGGCCGACGACGAGGTCGACCTCGTCCGCGCGGGCGGTGAGCACGAGGATGGGGGTGGTCATCCCCTGGCTGCGGATCCACCGTGCGACGTCGAGCCCGTCCATGTCCGGCAGCCCGAGATCCAGCACGATGAGGTCCATGCCCGCGGAGTTGTCGATGGCCCCCTGACCCGTGCCGTGCGCGCGCACCTCGTAGCCCTCGCGCGTGAGCGCGCGGGCCAGCGGCTCCGCAATTGCCGGGTCGTCCTCGACGAGAAGTACATTGGTCACACCGCCATCGTAAAGGTTCGTCAGAGGACGCGGGTCCGGAGCACACCGACGTTTTACCCTCCGGGGACCTGCGGACCGGTCCGGACGGCCCCGCCGCCGGATGCGGAAGGGCCCGCAACCGTCCGGTTGCGGGCCCCTCCGTCGGCTGGTCGCCGGACCTCCTCGTCAGCCGATGAGGTCGATGACCACCTCCACGTCCTCGTGCAGCTCCGCCCGCGCCGCGGGGGCGAGGGTGTCGGGCCGCTTCGGGTTCTCCAGGTGCGTGACGAACCGCTCGAGCGCGCGCAGCGCCTGGGTGGTGCGGTCACCGTCGAGGTGACGGGCCGCCTGGTCGAGCGCGTTCGTCAGCTGCGAGGCGATCGGCCCGGCGACGGTCCCGGCCGCCACGTGACCCGCGAGGGTCGCGCGGAGCTGCGCCATCGCGGTGTGCGGGTCGGTGGGCTGGCCGTCGTCGGTCGAGAACGTGTGCGACCACTGCGCCCCCGCCCCGTCGGCCACCACGTACCCGGCCAGTGCCCGCGCCGTGACGGTCACCGTCCCGGTCCCGGCGTACGAGCCGGCCGCGACGACCTGCCCGTCGACGACGTACTCCACCCCGGGCGTGCGGGGCACGGTGTAGCCGTCGTCGGCGGTGCCGGGCTCGTCGGTGAAGGTCACCGCCGCCGGCGTCACCGTCACCGGGCGCGTGCCGGGCTCCCCGGCCTCCTGCCCCGTGAGGTACTCGAACCCGGTGGTGACGAACTCCTCGCCACGCGGCGCGAGGTCGTACTCCAGGACGTAGTACGCGATGTCCGCGTGCTCCTGGGCCGCCGCGAGGATGGCCTGGAGGTCGACGTCGCCCTCACCGAGGTTGGTGAAGGTCGGGTTGCCGGGCGCGTCGAGGTTCGTCGCGTCCTTGACGTGGAGCAGCTCGATGCGGTCACCGTGCTCCTCGAGGAGCGCCGGGACGTCGATCCCGGCGTCCGCCGCCCAGGCGACGTCGAGCTCGAACGTCACGTACTGCGGGTCGGTCTCCTCGACGAGGATCTCCCAGGCCGACATCTGCTCGCCGTCGTGGGTGTAGGTCGTGGTGAACTCCCCGGCGTGGTTGTGGCCGAAGACCTTGCCCACGCCTGCCGCCACGGACCGCTCACCGAGCCGGTCGAGCGTCTCCGCCGTGGCGAGGGTGTCCTCGTAGGACCCGATGCCGGGGGCGGCGAACCCGCCCGAGCCCACGTACTCCTGGCCCAGAGTCCGGACGTAGTCCAGCGTGCTGTCGAAGCTCCCCTCGGCGACGTCGTAGTGCGAGGACGGGACGTCCAGGCCGACGGCGTCGGTCAGCGCCCGGAACTCCGCCGCCGTGTAGCCGGCGAAGCTGCCGCCGAACGGCTCGATGTTCTGCAGGCCGATCTCGGCGAGCCGCGCGAGCACCGGCTCCAGGCCCGCCTCGCCCACCCACGGGATGAGCGAGAAGAGCTGGACGGAGACCTGCTCGGCGGGCACGTGGACCGGCTCCGCCGGCTCGTCGGTCAGCTCCTTGACCTGGATGTCGCGGTAGAAGACCGTCTCACCCCCGCCGTGGTTCTGGATGCCGACGAACCCGGAGCTGAGGTCACGTGCCGGGTCGGTGCTCGTGAAGTCGTTGACGAGGGTGCCGTTGAGGAAGATCTTGATGTTGTCCCCGTCGACGACGATCTCGTAGCTGTTCCACGAGCCCACCGGGTTGAGCGACTGCTCCACCGCCGCGGCGTCCGCCCCCTGGAAGGTGTAGACCGCACCGGTCGTACGGTCCGCAGCGTCGGTGGCGTCGATCTGGATCTCGTAGCCCTGGTTGACGGCGACCCACGGGTCGTTGCCCGGGTCCGGGAAGCCGACGAACACACCGCCGTTGTCGTCCTTGACGAGCTTCCAGTCGAGCTTGAGGCTGTAGTCCCCGAACTCCTGCTCGGCGTACCAGAGCAGCCCCATCCCGCCGGAGCCGCGCAGCGAGCAGTCCTCGTAGCGGCCGAAGGACCCGGCGCCGGCGAGGCGCCAGTCGGCGAAGCTCTCGAGGGTGCCGTCGAAGAGCGCGGTGTACCCCTCGTCCGCGGGTTCGGCCACGCACATGTCGGCGGCGCCCACGGACAGCGCGTCGAGGTTGACGTTGCCGTCGTCCCCCGTGTCGTAGCGCAGCGCGATGGTGTTGGTCCCCGCGTCGAGCGGCAGCTCGCGGGTCACGGTGGCCCAGGTCTTCCAGTCACCGGTGGTGGGCAGCTCCCACGGCCCGACCTTCTCGCCGTTGAGGTAGAGCGACATGGTCTTCGTGCCCGCGAACGGGTGCGGTCCGTTGGAGTACCGCAGGTGGACCGGGTAGGTGCCGGCCTCCTCGACCGTGGCCGTGAAGCGGACCTCGGCGCCGACCTGCTGGACGCCCTGGGCGAAGCCCGTGCCGGAGTAGCCGTTGTGCTCGTCGTGGGGGTTCGCCCCGCCGAGCAGCGTGGCCTCCTCGGCCTCGTAGTAGCCGCGGTCCTCCGGGCCGACGTAGCCGGGCAGGGAGTTGAGGGTGTACCAGGCCTCGGTGCTCCACAGCTCCTGGCCCGTGGCGTCCTGGAAGGGACGCGGGGAGCGGACGTGGACGACGTGCCCCGGCTCGAGGCCGTCGATGGCCAGCGTGACGGTGGTGCCGTCCTCCGAGAGCTCCGCGCCGGTGACGGGCAGGGTCACCTCGCCCACCTTCGGGCCGCCGTAGCTGGCCGTCGGCACGTAGCGCCACTGGGTGACCTCGTAGGCCTCGGCGAGCGCCGCGGCGGTCTCCTGGGACAGCGGCTGGGTGTACTCGAGCTCGAAGCCGCCCTCGACGACGCGCATCTCGGCGATGTCGAAGTTGTCCTCGCTCACCGGCTCGAGCTTCTGCAGGCCGTAGCGCAGCTTGCCCGACTCCCCCCAGTTGCCGGCCTCGCCGATGCCGCCGACGTAGATCGCGCCGTCGGGCCCGACGATCGTGCGGTTGACGCCGGCCTCCAGGCCCGCGGTGTGGCGGAAGACGGCGCCCTGGTACTCGCCGTCCACCTCCTCGAGGAACGCGCGCTGCAGGCCGCCGTAGGTGACGTCGCCGAAGAGCATCTGCCCGGCGAACGGGCCGTCGGTGAGCTGGAAGGGCGCGCTCGGGGAGTTGCCGATCTCGTTCTGCGGCACCCACACGACCGGCTGGGTCACCGGCTGGTCGTCGAAGGGGCCGGCCGGGTTGGTGTAGTGGTTGAAGAAGCGGCCGGGCTTGATGTGGACGAGCTTGGAGCTCGGCAGCCAGTCGCCCTGGTTGTCCATGGCGAACAGGTCCTGCCCGTCGGTGCCGCCCCACCCGATGCCGTTGGGGGTGCGCAGGCCGCCGGCGACGAGCTCGACCTCACCGGTCTCCCGGTCCACCGCGATCGTCGTGCCGCGGTTGGGCGCGGGCTGCGGGTTGGTCGAGGCGCCACCGTTGTTGATGGCCACGGAGAGGTTGAGGTAGAAGTTCTCCTCGTCGTGGACCAGGCCGAAGGCGAACTCGTGGAAGTTCCCACCGTCGGGCCACGTGGCGAACTTGCCGTCCTCGTGCTCCGGGTTGCGGACGTAGGCGGCCGTCTCCGGGTCGGTGGCCTGCGGGTCCGGGACGAGCTCGGTGAGGCCGTCGCGCTCGGAGACGAAGATCGAGTCGCCGATGACGTCGACGCCCATGGGGTTGAACAGCCCGTCGTGGACGAGCCGGTAGGTGACGTCCTCCGGGCCGTCGGCCTCCTGGGCGCCCTCGAGGATGTAGACCTGCCCGGTGTACGGGTCGGGCTGCCAGCCGCCGGGGCTCACCTGGCCGGCGGTGACGACGACGAGGTCGCCGTCCTCGGTGAAGTCGAGCGCCGAGACCGCGGGCTCGAAGCCCTCGGGGCGCAGGTCCACGAGCTCGTAGTTCGGGTTGACGTCGTAGAGCCGCAGGCCGTCACCGGGGGTGTCGGTCGCGCCCTCGCAGAACTTCACGCCGGGCGCGGTCACGCGGACCACCTCGGCGTCGGTGCTCAGCGCCGTGGTCGGGACGAGCTCGAAGGAGGACGCGCCCGGCGGCTGCCAGTAGAGGCTGAGGCGCTGGTTGAAGCTGCCCTCGTAGTGCTCGACGCGCAGGTCGTGGACGCCGGCGGTGAGGCTCACGGTCGCCTCGACGGACGTCGAGTCGTTGGGGCCGTCGTTCTCCAGGACGAGCTGCCCGTCGATGTAGACGAGCGCGCCGTCGTCGTTGGTCACGCGCAGGCCGTACTCCCCGTCCGCGGGGACGTGGAGGTTGGCCAGGGCGTGGGTGATGAAGTTGTCCGAGGCCCCGAACTCCTCGTCGGTGCGCCAGTCGATCGTCGGCATGAGCTTGTCGACGTTGGGCGTCGTCGCGGACCGCAGCGTGCAGACCTCGCCCGGGTCCTGTGCGAGCTGGTAGGTCCGCAGGGTGACGCCCGGGGTCTGTGCGGGCAGGTCGTCGGCCAGGGCCGGCGCGGCCAGCCCGGCACCCAGGACGGCGCCGGCGCCGAGAACGGCGACGGTGCGGCGGAACCATGGTCGGTGCCCCCCGGTGGACACGGCGGTGCGTTCGAGCATCCTCACTCCTTTGGTCGGCCTCGATGCCGGCGGGCAGGGCGTCACTGCCCTCCCGTCCAGCAACGAAAGACGCTAGCCACCCTTGATGACGCGGTCAACCAACTTCCGGTCATCTGCCGCTAGAAGTGGACCTCGCGTCAGGAGGGTGCGGGCGCCTCGGCGGCCCGACGCAGCTCGACCGGCGTCATCTGCCCGATACCCGGCATGTCCGCCGGCCCGTGCGGCACCATGGCGAACTCGGCCGCGGACGGGGAGCTCGCCAGCCGCTCGCTCGTCGAGGGGTCCATGAGGATCGTGTCGGGCGGTGCGACGTCGACGAGCCGGGCCGCGAGGTTGACGACGGGCCCGAAGACGTCGCCGGAGCGGGAGATCACCCGGCCCCAGACCACCGACCCGCGCACGGGCAGCAGGTCGGGCCGGGCGTGGATCGCCGAGAGCAGGGCGAGGGCGACGCGCGCCGCCGTCGTGACGTCGTCGGCGGCGAACAGGACGGCGTCGCCGATGGTCTTGACGACGCGTGCGCCGTGGGAGGTGATGACGTCGCGCGCGGTGAACTCGAAGCCCTGGACGAGGGCGGCGAGCTCGTGCGGGCTCAGCCGCGCCGAGCTCGACGTGAAGGAGACCATGTCGACGAAGCCGAGCGCGCGGGGCAGCGGCAGCGTGTCGCTCGCCGACTCCTCGACCGACCGCCCGGCGACCTCGACGTGCATCCGCTCGACGAGGGCGGCGAGCTGGCGGCGCCACGCGTAGACGAGCTGCCCCTCGAGCAGGCCCGCGGCGTCGGCGATGTGGTCGAGGACGACGAGCCGGGCACCGGTGTCGTCGAGCTTGAGCCGGCGGCCGGCGTCCTCGACGAGCGCCTCCACCTGCCACAGGACGAGCCGGTCGGCCAGGTAGCTCTGGGCGCGCAGGAGGGACACCGCGGTCGCCCGGTCGGTTGCCACGCCGGCGACGAGGGAGCCCATGGCGCGCAGCGCCTCGGCGTCGCGCCCGGTGAACGTCACGGCGTCGTCGGCGACGTTCGGGAAGCCCATGGCACGCCAGAAGAGGCGCGCGGTGGCGAGGTCGACGCCCGCCCGCTCGGCGAGCTCGACCATCGTGAGACTGGGCTCGCCGCCGATGAGCTCGGCGACGCGCTCGGCCACGGTCGACCTCGGCGGCACGGTGGCGGAAGTGGGGTCGCTCGGGCGTCCCCCTGGGTCTGCGGCGCCCGTCACACCCCCAGGTTAACGTTTCGGCGGCGGCGAGTCGTCGCTGTCCATGTCCTCGCCGCGCACGTGGAGGACGTCGCCGGCGAGGACGGCGTGCTCGCGGCCCGCGGCGTCACGCACGAGGAGACGGCCGGCGTCGTCGATGGCGCGGGCGGTGCCGTGCAGCGGCGCGGCACCGGGGAGGTCGACGCGCACGGGCCGCCCGAGGGTGAGGCAGCGGTCGGCGACGTCGGCGAGCAGGCCGGCCGCCTGGGCGTCGCCGTCGTGCGCCTCCCACCGGGCCAGGAGCCCGGCGAGCTCGCGGCCGACGGCGGTGAGCAGCTCCGGCGCCGTCGGGGCGGGCAGGCCGGCGAGGGCGAGCGAGGTGGCCGAGGGGACGGGCAGGTCCTCCGGACCCTGGGTGAGGTTGACGCCGATGCCGACGACGGCGGCCGGTGGGCGCCCGGGCAGCAGCTCGGTGAGGATCCCGCCGACCTTGCGGGCGGTGCCCCACCCGGGCAGCTCCGTGCCGGCGTCCGCGACGAGGACGTCGTTGGGCCACTTGAGCCCGACGGCGCCGGGGAAGCCGCGCACGACGGCCAGCCCGGCGAGGAGCGTGAGCCACGGCAGCCGCTCGGCCGGCACCCGCGGCCGCACGAGGACGGAGGCCGTGAGGGCGGCACCCGGCGGGGTCTGCCACCGGCGCCCGGCCCGGCCGCGACCCGCGGTCTGGTGCGCGGCGAGGACGGCCGACAGGTGCGGCCACCCGGAGGGGTCGGCGGTGGCGGCCTCGCGCAGGACCGTGTTCGTCGAGGCCGCCTCGGCGAGGCGCTCGAGCCGGGCGAAAGGGGCGGCGTCCACGCCCCGAGCCAACCACACCGGGCAGGGCGGTCCGTCCCGCGAGGTGGCGCCGGGCGCGGCTTAGCATGGTTGTGCCGTCTACGTCTGGAGTCCCCCATGTCCTCCTCCCGCGCCCGGGTCGTCGTGCCCGTGCTCCTCCTGCTCGTCGTCGTGGCGGTCGTGGCCGGGCTCCTCGTTGGGCGCGGGAACGACGAGGAGCCGTCGGCTGCCCCGACCGCCACCGCGACCGCCCCTGCGACCGCCGAGCCCGAGCCCGCCACCGAGGCGACCGCCCCGGACCTCACCCGGCGCACCGAGGGCGACGCGATGGCGCTCGGCCCGGTCGACGCCCCGGTGGGCATCGTCGTGTACTCCGACTACTCCTGCACGTACTGCCAGCGGTGGGCGCAGGAGACGCTCCCGACCCTGGCCGCCTACGCCGAGGAGGGCGACGTCCGCCTCGAGTCGCGCGACGTCGCGATCCTCGGGGAGGACTCCGAGCGGGCCGCCGTCGCCGCGGCCGCCGCGGCGCGCCAGGGCGCCTACTGGGAGTACCACGACCTGCTCATGTCCGACCTCCAGGCGCGCTCCGAGGAGGACCTCGTCGCGTTCGCCGAGCAGGCAGGGCTCGACGTCGAGCAGTTCCGGGCCGACCTCACCGACCCGGAGGTCCTCGCCGTCGTCGACCAGAACATGCAGGAGGCGCAGGCGGTGGGCCTGCAGTCCACGCCGAGCTTCATCGTCGGCGGCACCCCGGTCGTGGGCGCCCAGCCCACCGACGTCTTCGTCGAGATCATCGAGGCCGAGCTCGGCTCCTGAACCGACCGGCCCCGCCGGTGGGCCCACGGGCCCGCAGCTCCTGCCACCAAGTCCACCGGTGACCCTCTGGGACACCCCTGCGCGCGGCGTGTCGCGCGCGTGTCGCGCAGGTGGTGGCAGGATCCGCGCGGCCGTGGGACGGCCACCGCGCGGGCCCCAATTGTAGGGCCTCCACAACGACGGCGGGGCGAAACGCACGGCACGGGCAGCGAGGAGCGCGCGGCCCCACAAGTACGCTCGCCGGGTGACCTCGCAATCGACCTCCCTCGGCACGGCCGCCAAGCTCGCCGACCTCGCCGACCGCAACGCCGAGCTCGAGCGCGCCGAGGCCGTCGCGCGCGACAAGCAGCACGCCCGGGGCAAGAAGAGCGCCCGCGAGCGCATCGAGGCGCTCCTGGACGAGGGCAGCTTCGTCGAGCTCGACGCCTTCGCCACCCACCGCTCGACCAACTTCGGCCTCGCGGACCGCAAGCCGGCCGGGGACGGCGTCGTCGTCGGGCACGGCACCGTCGACGGGCGCCAGGTGTGCATCTACTCCCAGGACTTCTCGGTCTTCGGCGGGAGCCTCGGGGAGGTGCACGGCCAGAAGATCACCAAGGTCATGGACCTCGCGCTGCGCACCGGGGTGCCCCTCGTCGGCATCTCCGACGGCGGTGGCGCGCGCATCCAGGAGGGCGTCGCCGCCCTCACCCAGTTCGCCGAGATCTTCCGCCGCAACGTCGCGGCCTCGGGGGTGATCCCGCAGATCTCCCTCATCCTCGGGCCGAGCGCGGGTGGGGCCGTCTACTCCCCCGCCCTCACCGACTTCATCATCATGGCCGACGGCACGTCGCACATGTTCATCACCGGCCCGGACGTCATCAAGGCGGTCACCGGTGAGGAGGTCGGCTTCGAGGAGCTCGGCGGGGCCGCCACCCACAACGAGCGCTCCGGCGTCGCGCACTACCTCGCCGAGGACGAGGACGACGCCATCGACTACGCGCGAGCGCTGCTCGCCTTCCTGCCCGCGAACAACCTCAGCGACCCTCCGGCGTGGCCCGCCGAGGACGAGGCGCTCGAGGTGAGCGAGGCGGACCTCGAGCTCGATGCCCTCGTCCCGGACTCCGACAACCAGCCCTACGACATGCGCACCGTCGTCGAGCACGTCCTCGACGACGGTGAGCTGCTCGAGGTCCAGGCGCTCTACGCGCCGAACGTCATCACCGCGTTCGGCCACGTCGAGGGCCGCCCGGTCGGCATCATCGCCAACCAGCCGCTGCAGATGGCCGGCACGCTCGACATCGCCGCGTCGGAGAAGGCCGCCCGCTTCGTGCGCACGTGCGACGCCTTCAACATCCCCGTCCTCACGTTCGTCGACGTGCCCGGCTTCCTCCCGGGCACCGACCAGGAGTGGAACGGGATCATCCGCCGCGGCGCCAAGCTCATCTACGCCTACGCCGAGGCGACCGTCCCGCTCGTCACGGTGATCACCCGCAAGGCCTACGGCGGGGCGTACATCGTCATGGGCTCCAAACAGCTCGGCGCGGACGTCAACCTCGCGTGGCCGACGGCGCAGATCGCGGTCATGGGGTCCGGCGGCGCCGTCAACATCCTCCAGCGGGGGGCGCTGCGGAAGGTCGCCGACGAGGGCGGGGACGTCGAGGCCGAGCGGGCGCGGCTCGTCGCCGAGTACGAGGACGCGCTCGTCAACCCGTGGGACGCCGCCGCCCGGGGCTACGTGGACGCCGTCATCGCGCCGTCGGACACCCGTGTCCAGATCGTCCGGGCACTGCGGGCGCTGCGCACCAAGCGCGCCTCGCGGCCCGCCCGCAAGCACGGGAACATCCCGCTGTGAGCGGGGACCTCAGCGCCGCGGGGCTCCGGGTCGTGCGGGGCACGCCCGACGACGTCGAGCTCGCCGCCCTCGTCGCCGGGATCGTCGCCGCGCGCGCCACCCGTGACGACGACGCGGCGGCGCCCGCGCCCGTCTCCCCGTGGGCCGACCACGCGCGCCGGCTGCGGCCCGGCCCGCTGCCCGGCCCGGGCTCCTGGCGCTGGTCGCTGCACCCGTAGCACTGTCCGACTTTGGCTCGGGCGCCCCGATGTGGTGATATCAGCGCATCCGGCGCCGTCGCGGAGGGCTGCTCGCGCAGAAGGAGAGACGTGGACCGAGGGTCGATCAGGGCGGTGCGCACACCCGCGACGGCGCGATTCCTGCCGGCGGTCGAGCGGGCCGACTGGGAACGGGCACTGAAGATCCTCGACGAGAACTGGGTGGAGATCTGGTTCGCGATCGACCCGACTGACCTGCGCAGCCTGGTGGGTGCGGCGCCGCCGGACCTCCTGTGCTCCCTCGACGGGGCCAGCTACGTCGCGCGCGCCACGGGCCACGGTGCCGTGGACGACCTGCTCGAGCCGCACGCCGTCCCGGGCCGCGACGCCACACCCGGCGAGCTCATCCGCTACATCGCCGACCTGCGCCTCCGGGGACGTCCCGTCGAGGCGCTGGCCCAGGTGCGCAGGAGCCAGGAGCTCGTCCGCGCGCAGCGGGGCGGTCTCCTCGACGGTTCCGGCGGGACGGTGGCGATGTGGCTCGTCCAGGCGGCCATCACGGCCCTGCTGGCCGGGGACGCGTCGACCGCCCGAGGCTTCTTCCTCACGGCGTGCGACGCCCACCGCCCGGACCGCTTCCCGTTCGTCGTGCGGGAGGCGACCGCCAAGCTCGCCCTGACCCACGCCCTCAGCGGGGACGTCAGGGAGGCTGCCCACCTCAACGACCGGGCGCGCAGCCTGCCCAGGACCGAGAGCTGGGTGGAGGCGATGGTGGACGACACGATCTGGCTGACCGACTACATCTGCGCCGTCGACACCCTCGACCCGAGCGCCGAGGAGCTGCGGCAGGCCCGGCCCTCCCCGCTGGCGCACCGCGAGCTGTGGCCGATCGCGCTTCAGGCGCACGTGCGGCACCTCGTGCTCACGGGTCGTCGGCGCCGGGCGGAGGAGCTGTGCGACACCGTCGCCGCGGCGGTCCCGCCGTCGGCCGGCAGCGAGGGGCTCCTGGCCACGGCGCTGCCTGATGCGCGGACCCTCATCAAGCTGCACGGTGTCCACCCGTCCGACCTGGACGGGAACGCCGCGCACACCGACGTGTCGGTGCTCGCCCACGCCGTCCACCTCTTCGCCTCCGGGCAGTACCGGGCCGTCATGCAGGTCGAGCTGCGGGCACCGCGCGACGAGCGCTGCCGCCGGGCGCTCGCCCTCCTCCGGGCACAGGCCACCATCGCCGACGGCCGGCCCGCCGAGGGCCGCCACCTGCTCCTGCAGACGGTGCACGAGGTGCTGGAGCGCCGCACCTACGGCACGCTGCGGTACCTGACGCGCGAGACTCTCGAGTCGATCGCCGACACCGACGACGGTGCCCGCGCGATCGCGCTCGTCGAGAGCGCGGCGCTGCCGTCCGTCGAGGTCCGGGCTGTCCTCGCGGCGCCGCTGTCGGAGGCGGAGATCGACGTGCTCCGCCTCCTGCGGGACGGTCTGACGAGGGAGGAGATGGCCACGCGCCTGTTCCTGTCCGTCAACACGGTCAAGACGCAGCTGCGATCGGCCTATCGCAAGCTCGGCGTCAACCGGCGCCCGGAGGCGCTGGAGAAGCTCGCCCTCCTGGAGCTGTGACGGACGACCGTCTCGTATGACGCGGTCGTGCCGGACCTGGGGCGAAGGCCCGGCACGACCGCAGTCTCCGCGACCTCACGACGACGTGGGGCCGCGGGTGGTGCGGCCGTGCCGGACCTTGGGGGGAGGCCCGGCACGACCGCGGTTCAGGGGCCGCGCTACGGGGTGGAGCCGCGGCGCCTCAGCACCACCGCGCCCAGGGCCACGAGCAGCGCGGCGATGCCCACCAGGGCGCCCACCTGGGCACCGGTCCGGACGAGGCCGGAGACCGCGTCGGCCGGCGGTGACGGCTCGACCGGGACGGCGTCGAAGGCGTTGACGACGACGGCGCGCGCCTGGCCGGGGCCGGCCGGGAGGTGGACCGCGGCGCTCGGGCCCTCGGTGGTGACCGGCTCCTGTCCCTCGACCGTCACGGTGATGGTCGTTCCGTCGGCTCCGCCGGTCAGCGTCTCGGTGAGGTGGCAGTCCGCGCCCACCGGCAGCTGGTCGTACACGGTCCGCAGCCCGTCCGCCGGGCTCAGCTCGCGCACCGCCCCGCCCGGGATCCCGACCGGCGCGGTGCGCCCGTCGACCTCCCGGGTGCAGACGAGCTCGATCTCGAACGGACCCTGCGCCCCGGCGAGGTCGCCCTGGACCTCCTTGACGACCTCGAGCGAGGTGACGTCGAAGGTGTTGGTGAGGGTGACCGCCGCTGCCTGTGGCTCGCCGTCCTCGACGGGCGGGACCGTGACCGTGCCGTCGAGGGGCGCGATCGTGGAGGAGGTCGCCCCGCCGGTCCCGGTCTCGTGCACGGTGCAGTGGGCACCGACGACGAGGTCGTCGATCCGCGCGGTGTAGCCGTTCTCCCGCGTCAGCGTGACCACGCCGTCGTTCGGCAGCGCGACGGGCTGCGTCCGGCCGTCCCAGCTGCACGCGACCTCGGCCACGAAGGGCCCCTCGCCCCACAGCTCGGCCCCGTCGCCGTCGACCACCTTGGTGATCTCCAGGGCGCCGACGTCGAAGGTGTTCGTGGCCACGACGCGCGCCTCGCTCACGGTGTCCGCCTCGGCAGGCTGCGTGATCTCGACGATGCCGTCAGCCGGCTCGAGCGTCGTCGTCGTCGCGCCGCCGGTGACCGTCTCGGCGACACCGCAGTGCGTGCCGGCCGGGAAGACTCCGAAGGAGCGGGTCTCCCCGCCGCGCAGCTCGAAGGTCTCCTCGAGCAGCACCTGGCCCTCGTAGGTGCACTCGGCGGTGAAGCCGAACGGTCCGTCCCCGTAGGTCCCGGCTCCCGCGCCGTCGACGTCCTTGGCCACCGTGAGCGTGCCCGCGCCGTAGCCGTTCACCACCGTGACCTCCGCGGGGTCGACGCCGGGGACGACGGTCGCCGAGCCGTCACCGTGGTCGGTGACGTTGTCCCCGACGACGGTGACGGTGTCGGCGTGCGAGCCGTCGGTCTCGGTGAGCAGGCACTCGGTGCCCACGGGGAGGAGGTCGTCCGGGAGGGTGAACGTCTCGCCGTCGGCGAGCGTGAACGCGAGCGTCGTCGCGCCGTCGGCCCCCAGCGGGACGGGCACCCCGGTGAGCGAGGTGCACCGGAGGGTGAAGTCGAACGGACCGAGCTTCCCGGTGGTGGCGTGCGTGTCGACGGCCTTGGTCACCGACAGGCCGGTGAACCGGTAGTCGTTGGTCACCGTGGCGACCTGGGCGGCGGGGACGTCCTGCTCGGCTCGTGTCGGGTCGGTGGGCTCGGTGAGGGTGAGCACGCCGTCCACCGGGTCGGTGGTGCGAGTGGTCTCGCCGAACTCACCGGTCTGCGCCGTCTCGGTGACCGTGCACTCGGTCTGCGGGCCGGCCCCGTAGGGGATGCCGTCGAGGCGGACCTGCTCACCGGCGGTGAGGGTCACGGTCGCGCCGGCGCCGAGGTCGAGCGGGGTGTCCCCGTTCCGGCAGCTGAGCGCGAGGGTGAAGTCCTCCGCGGCGTACGCCGCGGCGGGCCCGGTGACCTCCTTGGCGACGGCGATCGATCCGGTGCGCAGGTGGACGCCGACGGCGTTGGGCGCGAGGCGCTTGACCGCGTGGCGCCCCTGCGGGTCGACGTCGCGGTACTGGACGCCGAACTGGTTCCAGGCGAAGGACTCGTCGGCCGGGACGACGGTGGGCGCCCCGCTCGGGTCCTGCGCCGTCGCGACCACGTTGCGGGTGCGGAAGGTGACGTCGACGAGCTCCCTCGTCGTCAGCGCCCCGGAGGCCGTGGCGGTGAAGTCGAGGGAGACGCGCAGCCCGGTGACCGCGTCCCAGTCCGTCGTAGCGCCGACCGGGGTCCACGTCTCACCCGCCTGCGCGCACGGCGTGTGTGCGGAGCCTCCGGAGAGCCCGGCCCAGGTGCCCCGGCAGACGTCCGGGCTCGTGGTCGTCTCGACGACGACGGCGGTGCCGTCCGGCGCGTGGACGTCGAGGGAGTCGGCGACGAGCCGGGGGCGGTAGGTGGAGCCGCGCGAGGCGCCCGAGACGAGGAACCCGTCCCCTGCCACGGGCAGCTGGTCGAAGACCGTCATCGAGGTCACCGGGAAGGTGCCGGCGTTCTGGACGCGCAGCACCCAGTGGTCCTCACCGCCGAGCTCGCTGTGCGCCACGCAGGGCGCCCGGAAGTAGGAGCCACCGGTGGCCGTGAGCGTGGGGCTGCAGGTGGCGCCGGTCCCGGGGTGGTAGGCGCCGCCCGCGCTCGTGCCGTCGAGGGAGCCACGCACGCCCTTGACCGCGAAGAGGTTGGGGCCGGCGACGGCGTCGACGTAGTCGCGGGTCGCGCAGGAGGTGTCCCCGCCCGGCTGGTGCCAGTTGCCGCTGCCGTCGGTGTTGCCGCAGCGGTCGAGGACCTCCGCGGTGGTGACGACGACGTCGTTGAAGACCCGCCCGGCCGCAGGCTGCAGCTCGAGGGGGAGGTCGATGGTGAACGTCTCCCCCGGGGCCATCCGGTTGCCGCCCTCGGGCCAGGTGAGGACGAGGTCGGGGCCGGTGACGGCCAGGGTGACGTCCTCGGAGAGGAGGCCGCCCTCCTGGGCCGTGTAGGTCGGGGCGTCCCCGAGGTGGACGAGCTCGGCGGGCAGGGTGTCGCGCAGCTCGGTGAGGGTGAGGAACCCGGTGCCGGCGTTGGTGACGGTGATCCGGAACGGGACGCTCTCGCCGGGGTTGGCGCGCCGGTTGCCGGCGTTGGTCAGCTTGTTGACCTCGAGCTCGCGGGTGCCCTCGCTCAGGGTGAGGCGGGCGGTGGCCGGGGCCGGGGCGGAGTCCTTCCCGTCGGTCCGCAGGCTCTGCGCGGTCACCGTGTTGGCGACCGACCCGGTGAAGACGACGTCCTCGCCGGAGGCGCGGTAGGTGTCGCGCACCGCGACGGTGAACGCGGCCCGCGCCGACCAGTTCGCGGCCGGCGGCGGTGCCTGGTCGAAGTAGCCGCCGTCGGCGCGGGTGAACGCGAAGCGGATGCCCTGGACGTCGCCGTAGGCCTCGGCCGGGACGGGCAGCTCGGCGGTGGCCGCCGGGGCGCCGTCCACCCAGGCCGGGGCGCCCTGCGGGCCGAAGGGACCGTAGACGCCGACGGCGACGCGGTCCGCACCGGCGGGCAGCGACACGGCACCGAGGCCGGTGAGGTCGACGGTGTCCCAGAAGTCCGCGGAGGCGGCATGGTCCTCGAGCACGACGCGGCTGGGCGACAGCGTGCTGCGCGGGCTGGTGCCCTGGTCCGCGGCGAGCGTGACGGTCACCGGGACGTCGGGGTCGGCGAGGAGCACCTGGGCAGGGCTCACCGTCTTCGAGGGCCGGATGTTGACGTCACCGCCGGTGAGCACGACCCGGGCGGAGGCGAGGTCGCCGGTGGTGTCGCCTGGGCTGAGCACGTCGTCGTAGGACTGGGCGAAGACCCGGTTGTCGAGGTCGAGGGTCCGGGTGACGCCGAGCACGAGCGGCTCGTCGGTGCCGCGCGGGGTCGGGCGCAGCCGGGTCTCGAGGGTGAGGCCGAGCCGGTTGGCCTGGGTGATCGTCGTGCCGACGCCGGCGGCGCCGGCGTCGTGGGCCTGGAAGGTCACCGATATGCCGACGACGTCGGCGAGCGCGGCGGCGTCGAGGGCGGCCGCGGCGGTGCCGGTGTGCCGGCTCGTCGTGTAGGCCTGCCCGTCGTGGTGGAGGAGCCACACGACGGTGGCGTCGAGGTCGACCTCGTCGGCACGGCTCGCCGAGAGCGCGACCCGGGTGAGGTCGACGTACCGGAACGGGCTGTGCTCCAGCCAGTCGACGTCAGCGCCGAACGGGTCGGCGTCGGGGTCGGAGGTCTGGCAGGCGGAGACGGGCGCCGGGGCGGCGCACGGGGTGGCGGGGTCGGTGACCCGGACGTGCCCGGCGGCGGCCACGGAGGCGTTGTGGGCGGTGATCGTCCACGTCGCGGTGGGCCAGCGGTCCACCGGGGTGCCCTGCTCGGGGACGAACACCGGGGTGGCGGCGGCCACGGTCTTGCTCACGGCGACGGCCGGGCCGGGGTCGAGGACCTGGATGGTGTCGGCGTCGACGTCGCGGGCGGTGCTGCCGTCGGCGCGGGTGCCGTCGAGGGCGACGGTGTTCTCCACGGTGCCGGGGCCGGCGGTGACGTTGTAGCCGAGCTGCCCGGTGACCCAGGCGCCGGGGGCGCCGTCGTCGGTGCGGGTCCGCTCACGCAGCTGCCAGTCGAGGTCGAACCGGCGGATGGTGCTGCCGGCTCCCACCCCGCTGCCCGGCTCGGGGGCGTAGGGGTCGAAGGCCGCGCCGACCTGCTGGGCGGCCTGCCGGGCCGCGGTGTTCTCGGCCAGGGTGAGCCGGACGCCGGTCGTGGCGGCGGACTGCTCTGCCGTGAGCTGGTGGCCGACGAACCGGCCCTGCTGGACCCAGCCGCCGGCGGGGACCGGGAGGGTGCTCCAGGCGCCGCCGGTGTACAGCTCGACGGCGGTGACGTCGTCGTAGCGCAGGTACCAGCCGGTGCTGAGGGGCACGCTGCTCGCGGCGACGGGACGGACCGCGCGCAGGTCGAAGGCCTCGTAGACCGTGCCCGTGGGGGCCTGCGTGGCCGCGTCGGTGAGGGTCACGGCGGCGAAGCCCGGGGAGACGTGCCAGTGCAGCGCGGTGCCTGCGGTGTCCGCGGCCTGCGCGTGCACGGCGTCGGTGTCCCACGCCTTCTCGACGTCGAGCGCGCCGGGCCCGCCCGGGAGGGCGACGACCTCGCCGGCGGCGGCGTCGCCGTCCTCGTCGGTGAGCGGGGTGCCGCCCTCGGAGGAGCCGGCCGCGCGGACCGTCGCGGTGTTGACGTAGTCGGTGGGCCGCTGCGTCGTGCCCTCGGCCTCGAGCGCGTCGACCGGGCCGCCGCTGCGCAGCTCGCTGCGGGCGTCCAGGACGAGCACGGGCTCGACGGTGAGGTCGTTGGCGAAGCCCGCGTCGCTGTGGAAGGTCAGCCGCACACCGGTGACGTCGTCCGCGCCGGCGTCCGCGAGCGCCGCCGCGAGGTCGGGCCGGTCGAGCCGGAAGACCGTGGCGGTCTCCTGCGGGCCGTGGCCGGCGACCCGGGTCCAGGCCTCGCCGTCGCGCACCTCGAGGGTGAGCACGGCCCCGGCGGGCACCTGGGTGGGGGCGACGGCGACGAGGTCGAAGGCGTCCCAGAACTCGGCGTCGCCCGTGCCCAGGACGTCCTCGAGGACGATGTCGTGGAGGACGGCGCGGTCGGTGGCGGTCCCGGTGGCGCGCAGGGTGACGAAGGCCGTCCCGCCGGGCTCGACGGGCGAGGCCGGTCGGACCTGCTTGTCGAGCGTGACGCCGACGGCGGGGGTGATGACGGTGAGCCGGTCGAGGTCCGAGGCCGTGGCGCTCGTCCCGTTGGCGGCCGTCGCGGTGGTCGTGACGGTGTTGGTGAGGGTCGTGCGCGCCGCCTCGCCGGCGGCGGCCTCGGTGGTGCCGATGACGAAGCTCGCGGTCGCGGTCGCGGCCTCCTCGATGGCGTTGCCGGGGGCCGTGTAGACGAGCTCGAAGCCGGAGACGGGCGTCGCCGGCGCCGCCGGCGTCTCCCCGCGGGCGAACGGCTGCTCGACCGGGCCGCCGCCGGCGAGCGGGTGGTAGACCACGACCGCGTCGGTCGCGCCGGCGGGCCAGGTCGGCGCCTGCGTGAAGCCACCGAAGGTGACGTCCGCGGTGAAGAAGCCGGTGTCGGCGAGGCGCAGCTCGGCCACCGGGGAGGCGGTGTTGGTCACGCTCAGCGTCCCGGTCGCGCTCTCCCCGCCGGTCACCGTCCGCGGCTCGATGTTCTTCTCGGTCGTGACCGCGAGCGCCGCGGGCACGACGTCGTAGCGGGCGCCTGCCTCCTTCGTCACGGTCCGGTCGTGCTCGAGGGACGTCGCGGTGGCGGTGACGACGTTGGCCACGCCGGAGGGCGCCGTCGACAGGTCGGCGCCGCCGTCGCGGTGGGTGGCGCGCTGCGCGAGCGTGAGGTCGACGGCGGCGAGGTCGCGGGGGGCGACGGCGCCGGCGTAGGAGAACCGCAGGCCCGCGACGTCGGCGGCGTCCACACCGGTGGGCAGGGCGGGAGCGGGGAGCGGGGCCCCGGTGACCCACCGCCAGGCGCCGGCCTCGTCCTGGACGTACGCGTCGACCTGGACCTGCGTGCCGGCGGGCACCGTCGCGGCTCCGAACCCGGTGAAGTCGGTGATGGTGAAGGGGTTGGAGGCGGCGAGCGCGGTGGCGCCCTCGGGGGCGTCCGCGGGCTCCTGCAGGGTGAGGGCGTCCAGGGGCACGTTGGAGAGGCTGGTGACGGCCAGGGAGACCGTCGAGGTGCTGCCGGGCGCGAAGTCCTGCGGGCTGGGGCCCCACGTCTTCGTCGGGGCGAGGTCGACGACGGCCGGCACGGACAGCCGCACGGGGGCGGACGCCTCGCCGGACAGCGAGTTGCTCGCCGTCGTGCGGGCGGTGTTGACGATCTCGAGCTCGCGCGGGGTGAGGTCGTCCGGCACGCGGAGCGCGAGCTGGACGGTGAACGTCCGGCCGTTCTGCAGGCCGACGCCGTCCGGGGTGGTGACGTCGCCGGTGAAGTCGACGACGAGCCGGGTGTCGGGGCCGACGACGTCGGGCTGCGCGACCGGACGCCCGCCCTCGGTCCATTCGACGGTGCGCGGGAGGGTGCTCTCACCGGGGGTGGTGGTGACGCCCTGGAGCCGGAAGCCGGCGAGCTCGGCGGGCAGCGTGTCGGTGAGCTGCGCGTCGAGGCAGGACTGCTCGGAGCACTGGACCTGGACGCTGTAGGTGAAGGTCTGCCCGGGGGCGAGCTGGTAGGGCTCGGCCGCCTTGGTCACCTCGAGGTACTGGGCCTGCGCGGCGACCGGCGTCGCCAGCGCCCCCACGGCGGGCAGCGCCACGGCGAACGCGGCGAGGACCGCCCAGACCTTCCGACGACCCTGACGCCTCCGCCGACGACGCTCGTCCACTGCTACCCGCTTCCGCCCGGTTCCCGGGCGCGCGAACACACGCCCACTGCGACTTTCGCAGGAGCGGGGCGTACTAAAGGACGAGAGGCCGGGTTTTCACCCCGCCGTTCACCCTCGGCGGCGTCAGCAGCCGGTGGTGAGGGCCTCCGGCCGGGGACGCTCGAGGTAGCGGAAGATCGTCCAGTACATGATCCCGACCATGACGCCGCCGCCGACGATGTTGCCGAGCGTGACGGGCAGCAGGTTGTCCACGAGGAACGAGCCCCACGTGAGGTCGGCGAAGTCGGCCGGGACCAGGCCGGTGCTGCTCCAGAACTCCGGGCCCGCCTGACCCTTGATGAGGATGCCGAGCGGGATCATGAACATGTTGGCGACCGAGTGCTCGAAGCCCGCGGAGACGAACAGCGCGATGGGCAGGGTGAGGGCGAGGATCTTGTCCGTCGCCGTCCGCCCGGAGTAGGCCGCCCACACCGCCAGGCACACCATGAGGTTGCACAGGATGCCGAGCACCAGGGCCTCGAGGAACGGGTGGCTCACCTTGGCCTGCGCCGTGTCCAGGACGACAGCGCCCCACCCGCCGTCGGCGGACTGCCACGTCCCGGCGAGGTAGACGAGGGCGGCGATCACCAGCGCGCCGATGAAGTTCGCGACGTAGACCACGCCCCAGTTGCGCAGCAGCTGGGTCCACGTGATCCGACCGCTCGCGCGGGCGGTGAGCGTGAGGGTCGAGCTGGTGAAGAGCTCGGCCCCGGTGAGCACGACGAGGACGATGCCGGTGGAGAAGACGAGCCCGCCCAGGAGCCTGGCCACACCCCACGGCATGTCCTGCGCGCCGACCTGCGTCGTGGTGAAGAAGACGAACCCGAGAGCGATGTAGCCCCCGGCGGTCAGCCCGAGGAGGAAGGACTTCAGCGGCCGGTTCGTCGCCTTGGCGACGGAGGAGTCCTCCGCCACCCTCGCCATCTGCGCCGGGCTGAGGAGGACGTGGCTGTCGGGGGTGACGGTCATGAGCGCCTTCCGGGTGGTGGGGTGGTGGGGTGGTCTGCGGCCAGACCCGGCGGCGTCGGTCTGTGGGGCACCGACCGCCGCCCTGGCGTGGCCCTCGAGGCACCGCACTCTCCCATGCTCCCCGCGCCGCCCTCCCCCGTGCTGGGACCATGTTCCCCGGCGCCGCGGGACGAGCGCCACGCACGCCCGCAGGCACGCGGGTTCACCCCGCCTCACCCCGCCCCCCGCAGAATGTGACCTGGCCCTCAGTCCCAGCGCCGTGAGCCGCGGACTCACGCACGGTCCGCGCTCCGATACGCTCCGAAATCGTGATCGACAATCCGCGGGAAGCCACCAGGATCGACGCGACGGCCGAGGACTACGTCCAGCGGCTGGCTGCCCTCGACCCGTTGGCGGCGACCTCCCTCGGACTACCCGGGCACGAGGACGAGCTGCCCGACCTCTCGCCCCGCGGCCACCTCGCCCGCGCGGAGGCAGCCATGGAGGCCGTCGCCCACCTCACCGAGCTCGAGGCCGCCGACGAGGTCGACGTCGTGACGATGGCGGCGATGAGCGAGCGGCTCGGGCTGGACGCCGAGCTCTACATGTCCGGCGAGGTGGGTCGCCAGCTCAACGTCATCCACTCCCCCGTGCAGAACCTGCGCGACGTCTTCGACCTCATGCCGACGGACACGACCGAGCACTGGGAGTCCATCGGCCGCCGGATGACGGCCCTGCCCGACGCCCTCGCCGGCTACCAGGAGTCCCTGCGCGCGGCGGCCGTGGACGGCAAGGTCGCGGCGCGGCGGCAGATCGAGGCGTGCATCGCGCAGGCGGAGGAGCTCGCGGACGAGAGCACCTCGTTCTTCACGACGTTCGTCGCCGGGGCCCGCCCCGACGGCTCCGAGCCGTCCGGCGCGCTCGCCGACCTCCTCACCACCGGGGCCGCCGAGGCACGCCGCGCCTACGGGGAGCTGTCCCAGATGCTGCGCCGCGAGCTCGCCCCCAAGGCGGGCACCCGCGACGGCGTGGGCCGCGAACGCTACGAGCTGTGGTCGCGCTACTTCCTCGGCGCCACCGTCGACCTCGACGAGACGTACGAGTGGGGGTGTGAGGAGCTCGCCCGCGTGACCGCCGAGCAGAACGCGGTGGCGGCGCGGCTGTACGGACCGGGCACGACCCCCGCCGAGGCGATGGCCCGGCTCGACGCCGACCCCGCACGCCGGCTGCGCGGCACCGACGCGCTCCAGGCGTGGATGCAGGAGACCTCCGACCGCGCCGTCGCCGAGCTGGCCGACACCCACTTCGACATCCCCGAGCCGGTCCGCCGCCTCGAGTGCCGCATCGCCCCCACCCAGACGGGCGGGATCTACTACACCGGCCCGAGCGCGGACTTCTCCCGCCCCGGCCGGATGTGGTGGTCGGTGCCGCCGGGCGTCACCGAGTTCGCCACGTGGCGTGAGCTCACCACCGTCTACCACGAGGGCGTTCCGGGCCACCACCTCCAGATCGCGCAGACCGCCTACCGCTCGGACCTGCTCAACACGTGGCGGCGCCTGGCCTGCTGGGTGAGCGGGCACGGCGAGGGCTGGGCGCTGTACGCCGAGCGGCTCATGGCCGACCTCGGCTACCTCGACGACCCCGCCGACCACCTCGGCATGCTCGACGGGCAGCGACTGCGGGCCGCGCGTGTCGTCCTCGACATCGGCGTCCACCTCGGCAAGCGGGCACCGGAGGACCTCGGCGGCGGCACGTGGGACGCGCTCAAGGCGTGGGAGTTCCTCAAGGCCAACGCGAACATGGCCGAGGGGTTCCTCGCCTTCGAGCTCGACCGGTACCTCGGGTGGCCCGCGCAGGCGCCGTCCTACAAGGTCGGCCAGCGGCTGTGGGAGCAGATCCGCGACACTTCCGCGCAGGAGGCGCGCGCCCGGGGCGAGGAGCTCGACCTCAAGGCCTTCCACCGGCGCGCGCTCGACGTCGGGTCGGTCGGGCTGGACGTCCTGCGCTCGACGCTCGTCCGCCGCCCGGACGCCCCCGCCTCCCGGCGCTAGTCGGTCACGGCCTCCCGCACGAGCTCGAGGGTCTGCTCGTGGGTCTCCCCGCCGACGAGCTCGCCGTCGACCCACACCTGCGGGATGTAGTTGACACCGGCGGCCGCGGCCTGCGCCGTCGCCGCGTCCACCCAGTCGCTGTAGGCGAGGGACTCCAGCGCCGCGACGTCGGCCTCGTCGAGGTCCGCGCCGGCCTCGCGCGCGGCCGCGACCAGCTGCTCGTCGGTGATCTCCTCGGTCGTCGTCGACGGCTGCATGTCCAGGAGCGCGTCCTGGACGGCCGGCCACGCCTCGGGGTCGACGTCAGCGACGAGAGCGAGGAGGTTCGCCCCCCGCGTGGAGAAGGCGTGCGTCGTGCGCGGGCCGAGGTAGTCGACGACGGTGACCTCGACGGCGACGTCCGAGCCCTGCGCCCACTCCTCGACGTCCCCGGCCATGAGGTCGTGGAGCTGCTGGCAGTGGGGGCAGTTGAGGTCCTGGTAGACGTGGACCCGCTCGGGCGCGTCGGGGTCGCCGAGGATGACGGAGGAGTCGGTGACGGTGACGTCCCCGGTGGTGCCGGTGGCCGGGGTGCGCTGCTCGGTGGCGACCGTCGTCGTACTGTCGGAGGCCGGCTCCTCCGCGTCGCCGCACCCCGCGAGGAGCAGGGCCGCGGCGGCGGCGACGACGAGCCCCGTGCGGGGGCGGCGCGAGATCGCTGAACGCTTCATGCTCTCCATGGTCGCACCTGGCACCGAGGTGCGGCGGGGACGTTCTACCTTCCGCGCGGGTGGGGCCGGCCCGATCTCCCGTACGCTCACTGCCCGTGAGACTCCTCCTGGCCTCGGCCTCCCCCGCCCGCCTCGCGACCCTCCGGGCCGCCGGCCTCGACCCCGACGTCCAGGTCTCGGAGGTCGACGAGCCCGCGGTGCTGCGCGACGCCGAGCCGGGCACGAGCCCGGCGGACCAGGTGCTCCTGCTCGCCCGGGCCAAGGCCCGCGACGTCGCGGGCGACGTGAGCGACGCCGTCGTCGTCGGCTGCGACTCCATGCTCGAGCTCGACGGCGAGGTCCACGGCAAGCCCGCCGACGCGCAGGAGGCGGTGGCCCGCTGGCGGCGGATGCGTGGGCGCTCCGGCGTCCTGCACACCGGCCACTGGCTCGTCGACCGGCGCTCCGGTGCCGGCGCCGAGACCGGCGGCGTCTCCTCCACCACCGTCCACTTCGCCGACCTCGACGACGCCGAGATCGAGGCCTACGTCGCGACCGGGGAGCCGCTCGCGGTCGCCGGGGCGTTCACCGTCGACGGCCTGGGAGGGCCCTTCGTCAGCCGGATCGAGGGTGACCACCACGGCGTCGTCGGGCTGAGCCTGCCGCTCCTGCGCACCCTGCTCGCCGAGCTCGGCGTCCGGCTCACCGACCTCTGGCGGCGCTGACCTTCCCGAAGACCTGCCGGGGCCGGGGCGCAGTTGTCGGCCCGGCACAGACCGGGCCGGGCGACCGGCACCCTCCGGCACCGCGGACGTGCCCGTTTTGTAGGGTCGGCACAAGCCGCTCCTGGGCTGGTTGCTCCTGCCGACAGACTTCGGCGGCAGGGCGGGTGGCGAATAGGACCGCACGCGCCGGGCGGATACCGTGAGGCGGTCCGGGCAGCGCGCGCCCGGGTACCGGCGAGCAGATCGGAGCATCATGACGAGCACCTCTGGAGGGTCGCCGACCCGGCGCCCGTTGACGAAGGTGCTCATCGCCAACAGGGGCGAGATCGCGGTGCGGATCGCCCGTGCGTGCACGGACGCGGGCCTGGCCAGCGTCGCCGTCTACGCCGAGCCGGACCGCGACGCCCTCCACGTGCGGCTGAGCGACGAGGCCTTCGGTCTCGGCGGCTCCCGCGCGGCAGAGACCTACCTCGACGCCGCCAAGCTGCTCGACGTCGCCCGCCGCAGCGGCGCCGACGCCGTCCACCCCGGCTACGGCTTCCTCTCCGAGAACGCCGAGTTCGCCCAGCAGGTCATCGACGCCGGACTCACCTGGATCGGCCCGCCGCCCGCCGCGATCCGCGCGCTCGGTGACAAGGTGAGCGCCCGGCACATCGCCCACGCCGCCGGTGCCCCGCTCGTCGCCGGCACCCCGGACCCGGTCGAGTGCGCCGAGGAGGTCCTCGCCTTCGCCGACGAGCACGGCCTGCCGGTGGCGATCAAGGCCGCCCACGGCGGTGGCGGACGCGGCCTCAAGGTCGCCCGCACCCGCGAGGAGGTCCCCGAGCTCTTCGACTCCGCCGTCCGCGAGGCCAAGGCGGCCTTCGGTCGCGGCGAGTGCTTCGTCGAGCGCTTCCTCGACCGCCCCCGCCACGTCGAGACCCAGTGCCTCGCCGACGAGCACGGCACCGTGGTCGTCGTCTCCACCCGCGACTGCTCCCTCCAGCGGCGCCACCAGAAGCTCGTCGAGGAGGCCCCCGCGCCGTTCCTCACCGCCGAGCAGGACGACCTGCTGCGCACGGCGTCCGTCGCGATCATGAGCGAGGCGGGCTACGTGGGCGCCGGGACGTGCGAGTTCCTCATCGGGGCCGACGGCACGATCTCCTTCCTCGAGGTCAACACCCGCCTGCAGGTGGAGCACCCGGTGACCGAGGAGGTCACCGGCATCGACCTCGTGCGCGAGCAGCTGCGCATCGCCGCCGGGGAGCCGCTCGGCTACACCGAGGTGTCCACCCGCGGCCACAGCATCGAGTTCCGGCTCAACGGGGAGAACCCGGGCGCCGGCTTCCTGCCCTCCCCCGGCACGATCTCCGCCCTCACCTGGCCCGGCGGCCCGGGCGTCCGGGTGGACACCGGTGTGTGCGCCGGCGACACGGTCTCCGGGGCGTTCGACTCCATGCTCGCCAAGCTCGTCGTCACCGGCGCCGACCGCCGCCAGGCGCTCCAGCGCGCCCGGCGCGCACTGCGCGAGCTGGAGATCACCGGCATCCCCACGGTGCTGCCCTTCGCCCGCGCCGTGCTCGACGCACCGGAGTTCGCCGCCGAGGACGCCGCCTCCTTCGCCGTCCACACGACGTGGATCGAGAGCGACTTCGCCGAGCGCCTCACCGCGCTCACCACCCCCCACCACCCGAGCGCGACGAGCCCGGACAGCGCCGAGGACGCCACCGAGCGCGTCGTCGTCGAGGTGGGCGGCAAGCGGCTGGAGGTCGTCCTGCCCGCCGGGCTGGGCATCGGGGCCGGACGCGGTGGCCGCGGCGCCGTGCGCCGACCCGCACGGCGCAGCGCCCCGCGCCCCACGAGCAACGGGGCGCTCACCTCCCCGATGCAGGGCACGATCGTCAAGGTCGCCATCGAGGACGGCGCGACCGTCGACCCCGGCGACCTCGTCGTCGTGCTCGAGGCGATGAAGATGGAGCAGCCGCTCGTCGCCCACCGGGCCGGGCGGGTGCGCGGCCTGGCCGCCGCCGTCGGCCAGACGGTCTCCGCGGGCAGCGTCATCTGCGAGATCGACGAGCCCGTCTAGCGCAGCACGAGCCGCGGGCCCACCGTCCGCGCGCCGGCGACCTCGACGCGTCGCCGCAGCTCGCGGTCCGACGTCACGACGACGACGTCCGCGCCCTGCCGCACGTGCCGCTGCGCCTCGGCGAGGATCGTCTCGTCGCCCTCACCGGGTGCGTCGACCACGGTGAGCGCGCCGAGGCCGCCGCCGCCCGGCAGCCCGGGCACACCGCGGGCGCGCCCCTCGGCGACGAGGACGACGTCGGGGTACCACGCGTGCCCGGGCAGCCCGAGACCGTCGGCCGGCAGCCCGTCGCGCGCGAGGGCGGCCAGCCCGTCGCGCAGGCGCACGGTGGCCGCGGCCCGGTCGCGCCACCAGCCGTCGGGGCGGGCGCCCATGGTGTTCGCGCCGTCGACGACGAGGACGAGCCGCCGCCCGAGGAGCCCGGAGAGCGCAGGCAGCGCGTCGGCGAAGGCGGGCAGGAGCGGGCGCTCGCGCACCGCCTCCTCCTCGACCCAGGCGACCGCGAGGCTCTCCGGGTCGCTCACGCGCGGCGTGAGGTCCGCGGACGCCTCGGCGACGACGGTCGTGTACGTCCAGTCACCGTGGTCCAGCCGGTGGCTCGCCCGCACCCGGACGTCCGCCGGGAGGATCCCGGCCTCCTCGCACGCCTCACGCAGCGCCGCCGCCACGTCCGTCTCCCCCGGGTCGATCGCCCCGCCGGGCACGCCCCACGTGCCACCGTGGTGGCTCCACGTCGCCCGGTGCTGCAGGACGACCTCGTGGCTCCCGGCCGGCTCACCGCCGTCCTGCGCGGGCAGCCGGCGCCACAGCAGCAGGCCGGCCGCCCCGTACCGGCCCCAGTGCCGGGCCCCGCAGCGGCACTCGACCCAGCCGTCGCCGGTGTGCCCCGAGGGGCGGGCGGGGGTGGGCTCGGGCACCGGCCCAGCCTCGCACACCGTCGCCCGGTGGCCGGTGAGGCGGCGCACACCAGGTGGGCAGGGTTCACGGCCCCGGCGCGCGCGCTCGTAGGCTGGTCCCATGACTCTCGCGTACGGCACCGGCCTTGCCACCGTGACCGATGACGGCACCGTCCTGGACGTCTGGTACCCCCGTCCCGCTCTCCGGGGGGAGGAGGGCACGGCCACCCCGGCCGAGACCGCCCTGCCCGTGGCCGAGCGGCGCGACGAGGCGCGCGGGGTCACGACCAAGGTCATCACCGCGGAGATCGACCTCGCCGAGCCGCCGCGCAGCACGGTCGACGCCTACCTGCGCCTCCACCTGCTCTCCCACCGCGTCGTGCGGCCCAACACGCTCAACCTCGACGGGATCTTCGGCGTCCTGCCCAACGTCGTGTGGACCTCGGCCGGCCCGTGCGCCGTCGAGGGCTTCGACGCCACCCGGGTGCGGCTGCGCGCCCGTGACGGCCACCTCACCGTGCACGGCGTCGACAAGTTCCCGCGGATGACCGACTACGTCCTCCCCGAGGGCGTGCGGATCGCCGACGCCTCCCGGGTGCGCCTGGGCGCCTACCTCGCCCCCGGCACCACCGTCATGCACGAGGGCTTCGTCAACTTCAACGCCGGCACCCTCGGCCGGTCGATGGTCGAGGGCCGCATCTCCCAGGGCGTCGTCGTCGGTGACGGCACCGACGTCGGCGGCGGTGCCTCGATCATGGGCACCCTGTCCGGCGGCGGGCAGGAGCGCATCACGATCGGCGAGCGCTGCCTGCTCGGCGCGAACAGCGGTCTGGGGATCTCCCTGGGCGACGACTGCGTGGTCGAGGCGGGCCTGTACGTCACCGCGGGCACGAAGGTCACCGTCCTGCCCGCGCCCGGCTCGGGGGCGTCCTCGCCGACGATCGTCGCCGCGCGTGAGCTCTCCGGCCGCGACCAGCTGCTGCTGCGCCGCCACTCGGTCACCGGCGCCGTCGAGGCGGTCGCCCGCACGGGCACGGGGGTCACGCTCAACGACGCGCTCCATGCGTAGGAGGCTTGTCCGGGGGACCCTCACCGTCGTCACCCTGGTCGTCGTCGCCGTCGCCGCGGTCGCGGCACTGCTCACCTGGGCCGTGCCGGACCAGGTGAGCGAGACGTGCGTCGTCGCGCTCGAGGACGGCACGCGCCACGCGCTGGACGCCGACCAGGCGGACAACGCCGCCCTGATCACCGCCGTCACGGTCCGCCGCGGGCTGCCCGCCCGGGCTGCCACCATCGCGCTCGCGACGGCGGTCCAGGAGTCCAAGCTGCGCAACATCGACTACGGGGACCGCGACTCCCTGGGCCTGTTCCAGCAGCGCCCCTCCCAGGGCTGGGGCACGCCCGAGCAGGTCATGGACCCCCTGTACTCGACGAACGCGTTCCTCGACGGCCTCGTCACCGTGCCCGGGTACACCGAGCTGCCGGTCACCGAGGCCGCCCAGGAGGTCCAGCGCTCCGCGTTCCCCGACGCCTACGCCGACCACGAGCCGGAGGGCCGTGCCTTCGCCTCCGCGCTCACCGGGAACTCGACCGCCGCCCTCACCTGCCGGCTGCCGATGCCCGAGGAGCCGGGCGACGTCGCGGCCGCCGTCACCGAGCGGCTCGCCCGGGACTTCGGGATCGAGGCGCAGACGGACGGTACGGGCGTCGTCGTGGATCCCACGCACCTCGGGGAGGACGGCGAGCGGCTCGCCTGGGCCCTGGCCCACTGGGCCGTCGCCACGGCCACGAGCACCGGTGCGACGACCGTCGAGGTCGCCGGGCACGTCTGGGACCGCGCCGCAGGCAACGACGCGGCGTGGGAGCGGACCGGGATGCCCGCCACCACCCCCGCCGTCGTCCGCATCTCCTGACCAGCCTGCCGGCGCCCACTGGGCGCACCGCCCGCCCCCGGCCCGCACTCCCCTCCACGCCCAGGTCGCCGGGCGGCGCGGCGGGGCGGCCGCGCCCCGCACCCCCGGCGCGACATGCGGGACGCCCCGGCGTCCGGGTCTCGGGAGAGAGCCGGACGCCGGGGCGTCGTCGTGCGGGAGCGGGTCAGCGCTCGGAGATGTCCGTGTACTGACGCTCGGTCTCGCCGATGTACACCTGGCGGGGACGGCCGATCTTCGTCGCCGGGTCGGTGATCATCTCGCGGTACTGGGCGATCCACCCGGGCAGGCGGCCCAGGGCGAACAGCGGGGTGAACATCTGGGTGGGGAAGCCCATGGCCTTGTAGATGAGGCCGGTGTAGAAGTCGACGTTCGGGTAGAGCTTGCGCTCGACGAAGTAGTCGTCGTTGAGCGCGATCTCCTCCAGGCCCATCGCGATCTCGAGCAGCTCGTCGGACTTGCCGAGCTTGCCGAGCACCTCGTGCGCCGCCTCCTTGACGATGGCCGCACGCGGGTCGTAGTGCTTGTAGACCCGGTGGCCGAAGCCCATGAGGCGGACGCCGTCCTCCTTGTCCTTCACCCTGCGCATGAAGTCGTCGACGCCGCCACCCTCGGCCTGGATCTTGCCGAGCATGTCGAGCACGGCCTCGTTGGCGCCGCCGTGCAGCGGGCCGGACAGCGCGCCGACCCCGGCGGCGATCGAGGCGTAGATGTTCGCGTGCGAGGAGCCGACCATGCGCACCGTGGAGGTGGAGCAGTTCTGCTCGTGGTCGGCGTGGAGGATGAGGAGCATGTCCAGCGCCTTGACCAGCGCGGGGTCGACGTCCTCCTGGTAGGGCAGCGCGAACGTCATGCGCAGGAAGTCCTCGACGTAGCTCTTCGAGGCGTCCGGGTAGAGCAGCGGCAGGCCGGTGGCGCGCTTGGCGATGTAGGCGATCATCGTCGGCACCTTGGCCATGAGGAGCACCGTGGCGGTCTCCAGCTGGTGCGGGTCCTTCGGGTCCAGCGTGTGCTGGTAGTACGTCGCGAGCGCGGAGATCCCGGCCTGGAGGACGGCCATCGGGTGACCGTTGCGCGGGAAGGCGGTGAAGAACTCCTTGAAGTCCTCGTGGAGGATCGTGTGCCGCTTGATCCGGCGGGTGACGGCGTCGAGCGTCTCCTCGTCGGGGAGCTCGCCGTAGATGAGCAGGTAGGCGGTCTCGAGGAAGGAGGAGTTCTTCGCGAGCTGGTCGATCGGGTAGCCGCGGTAGCGCAGGATCCCCTCGTCGCCGTCGATGTAGGTGATCGCCGACTCCGTCGACGCGGTGTTCATGAAGCCCGGGTCGAGCGTGACGAGCCCGGTCTCCTTGAGCAGCGAGGCGATCTTCACCCCGTCGTTGCCCTCTCGCGCCGGGACGCGTTCGAACTCGACCCGCTTGCCATCGACGTCGAACTGCGCCGGGGTGAGAGTGGCCTCGGACATAGGGGGTGCCTCCTCAGGCGTCGGACTCCGGGCGCTCGTGGCGCCCGTGACCGCCGCACCGTCGAGGCGGAGGCCCCATCGGTCCGCACGGTCTGGTCAATTTGTTCCATATGAAGGGTAAACCATGACGCGCAGTGGTCCTGCCGGGCGTCACCCGGGTGCCTCAGACGGTGAGCGGCGCGGCCGCGAGCCGTTCCGCGGCCGCTGCGATGCGCTCGTCGCTCGCCGTGAGCGCGATGCGAACGTGGCGCGCGCCAGCCGGCCCGTAGAACTCACCGGGTGCGACGAGGATGCCCCGCTCGGCGAGCGCGGCGACGACGGCGCGGCAGTCGGCGTCCTGCCCGGGGAGCGTGGCCCACAGGTAGAGCCCCGCCTCGCTCTCCGGTGCGACCGCCAGCCCGGCGGCCGTGCAGGCGGCGAGGAGCGTCTCGCGCCGGGCGCGGTACCGCTCGCGCTGGACGGCGACGTGCTCGTCGTCGTCGAGCGCCGCGGCGAGCGCGGCCTGGACCGGCGCGGGCATCATCATCCCGACGTGCTTGCGCACCTCGAGCAGCCTGCGGACGATCGCGGGGTCCCCGGCGGCGAACGCGGCCCGGTAGCCGGCGAGGTTGGACTGCTTGCTCGCCGAGTACAGGACGAGCAGGCCCTCGTGGCTGTCGCCGCACACCCGCGGGTCGAGCAGGCTCGGCACGCCCTCGCTCGCCCACGGCTCGGCCCACCCGAGCTCGGCGTAGCACTCGTCGCTCGCGACGACGACGCCCCGCGCCCGCGCCCACTCCACGACCTTGCGCAGGTGCTCGACGCCGAGCACCTTGCCCGTCGGGTTGGACGGGGAGTTGAGCCACAGCAGCCGCACCCGGCCGGGCCCGACGGCGGTGGTCGCGTCGGCCGGGAACGGCTCGGCGCCTGCGAGGCGCGCGCCGACGTCGTAGGTCGGGTAGGCGATCTCGGGGTGGACGACGACGTCGCCCTCACCCAGCCCGAGCAGCGCGGGCAGCAGCGCGACGAGCTCCTTGGAGCCGATCGTCGGCAGCACCTGCTCGGGGGTCAGCCCGGGGACGCCGCGACGGCGGGCGAACCAGTCGACCACCGCCTGGCGCAGCCGGTCGGTGCCCTGCGTCGTCGGGTACCCCGGGGAGTCCGCCGCCGCGACGAGCGCGTCCTGGACCACGCGCGGCGTGGGGTCCACCGGCGTCCCGACCGACAGGTCGACGATCCCGCCAGGGTGCGCCTCGGCACGGCGACGCGCGCCGGCCAGGCTGTCCCACGGGAAGCTCGGCAGCGCGTCGCCGAACAGCCCCACCCTCAGGCCTGCGGGGGGAGGGCAGCGACCAGCGGGTGGTCCTTGTCGATCTGGCCCATCTTGGCCGCGCCGCCGGGCGAGCCGATGCCGTCGAAGAAGTTGACGTTGGCGTCGTAGTACCCCGACCACTGCTCGGGGACGTCGTCCTCGTAGTAGATCGCCTCGACGGGGCAGACCGGTTCACAGGCACCGCAGTCCACGCACTCGTCCGGGTGGATGTAGAGCATCCGCTTGCCCTCGTAGATGCAGTCCACGGGGCACTCGTCGACGCAAGCCAGGTCCTTGACGTCCACGCAGGGCTGCGCGATGACGTAGGTCACGGGTTCCCTCCCTCTGCACGGCCTCCGCCGCGCCTGTCGGTCCGCTGCCTAGTATCCCCTACTCGGGTCGGCCGTCCCATCGTGCGGCACCCGGCAGCGGTCGGCCACCGCCGGGCCCCGGCCGGCGGCGCGCGGCACAATGGCAGGGTGAGACCTCTGTGGGCGGACTGGCCGCCGGGCACCCGCGTGGTGATCCGCTACCGCAGGCCCGAGGGCGGGTTCGCGGACGCGCTCGGTGACCTCGTGCGGGCGGACGACGAGCGCGCCGTCGTGGCGACCCGGCGCGGGGAGGTCGAGGTCCCGGCCGCCGCCGTCGTCGTCGGCAAGCCGGTGCCACCGCCCCCGCCGCGCCGGGCCCCGAAGGGCGCGGAGGGTCAGGCGTCGCTCGGCGGGGAGTCGGCGCTGGGCGGGGAGCCGCACACGACGCGGTCCCACGGGATGTAGCGCGTCGTCCACGACTCGCGGTCGACCTCGGTGCCGTCGTGGGAGACGACGCGGGTGACCGTGACCGTGAAGCCCGGCTCGGGCGAGCTGTTGGCCACGCACGACGGCGAGGAGTTGTAGACCGTCGAGGGCTGGGTGAAGTTGAACCGCTCGCTCGTGCTCGTCGTCACGTCGAAGTACTTCGTGCCCCACAGCCGCACGTGGAACTCCCCGCCGGCGACCCACGCCTGGACGAGCGCGCCGTAGGGGGTGGTGTTGGTCCACTTGAGGTCGACGCTCGGGGTGTAGACCGTCGCCTCGCGGCCCTCGGGGTAGCGGGCGTAGTGGTGGGAGTGGGTCTGCCACTCGTCGAGCTCCATGCCGGCGAAGAACGCGGCGTTGAAGACGGTGGTGGAGACCTGGGAGAGCCCGCCGCCCATGCCGCTGGTCTCCAGGCCGTCCACGACGACGCCGGAGGAGACGAACCCGGCCTCGCTCGTGATCGGGCCGAGCGCCTCGATGAGGCTGAACGTCTCGCCGGGCTTGATGAGCGTGTTGCTGATCTTCTCCGCGCCGACGACGAGGTTGCGGGTGCGCTGGGCGTCGTTGTGGAACGGGGTGGCGAACTCCGAGACGACCTCGGTGACGCCCAGCGCCTCGGCGTCGGCGACGGTGAACTCCGGCTCGACCTCACGCAGGACGGCGACGGCGGTGCGGTCGGTGCTGGAGACGGCCGCCGCGGCGACGCTCTCGGCGAGCACCTCCTCGTCGACGTCCATGCCGGTGGCGCCGGGGACGATGGTCGGCGCGCCGTCGCGGATGACGATCTGGGCGTCGCGGGCGGCGGTGCGGACCTCGGGGTCGCGCTCGAGGACGAGGTCCGCCAGCGCGCGCGAGTCGATGACGAGCTCGAGCTGCCCGTCGCTGGGCTCGAGGCTGGCGACGGAGGTGAGGTCGGCGGGGGTGAGCTCGAGCAGCCGTCCCTCGATGTCGACGGCGACGGGCGCGCGGGTGAGCGGGCGGGCGATGTCGGCCATCGCCGTCTCCACGGCCTCGGCCCCGACGGCGGGCGGCACCTCGGTGCCGGGCAGCTCGAGCGGCCGCTCACCGGTGAGCCACTCGTCGCGGACGAGCTCGACGGCGGCGGGGACGTCGACCGACAGCCCGGCCTCCGGCTCGGTGACCTGGGCCTCGCCGTCGCTCAGCGCGATCGCGCCGTCGACCGGGGCGCGGTCGAGCGTCTCGGCGACCCGCTCGACCTCGGCGCGCAGCGCGTCCTCGTCGACGTCGACGACGGGCCGCACCTCGGACATCCCGAGGAGGTGCGCCACGACGACGCGCGGGTCGAAGGTGAGTCCGGTGACCTGGCCGACGGTCGCCTCGACGTCGAGCTCGAGCCCGGTGGGCTCCAGGGTGGTCTCCGCCTCGCCGAGCGCGACGGGGACCGGCTCGGTGGTGGCGGTGGCGAGCGTCTCGGTGAGCCGGGCGGTGGCCTCCTCGGCGGTGAGCCCGCCGATGTCGACGCCGGCGACGGTGGCCCCGCGGGGCACGCGGTCCCCGAGGTACCACGAGGCCGCGACGTAGCCGCCCACGAGGACGAGCAGGGCGACGAGGGCGATGATCCAGCCGCGGCGACGACGGCGCGGCTCCTCGTCGGCGAAGTCGACGAGGAGCGACTGGTCGGTCGACGTGTCCGATCGCATCTTCTTACCTCCGGGCTCGCAGGACATCTGCGCGTCAGTGGCGGCCGAGCGGCCGCAGCCGCCCCAGGTGGTGGACGAGCGCACCGGTGGCGGTGCGCCCGAGGGTGGCGTCGAGGACCTGCCCGACGACGACGTCGTGGTCCCCGGCGTTGCGCACCCACTGGGTGCGGCACTCGAGCCAGCCCTGCGCGTCCTCGAGGAGCGCGGCGCCGGTGAGGGGACCGCGGTGGTGGTCGATGCCGACGAGCTGCCCCAGGGCCGGACGGCCGGGGCTGGCCAGACGCTCGGCGGCGACGCCGGCCTCGCCGTCGAGGATGCTCACGCCCCAGGTGTCGACGGCGTCGAGCGCCTCACGGATGCGGGCGTCGGTGTGGACGCAGAAAAGCACCATCGGCGGGTGCAGGGACACCGAGGTGAGGGCCGTCGCGGTCATCGCGAGGTCGGTAGCGCCCTGACGCAGGGTGACGACGGTGACGCCGGCGGCCAGGCGCTGCATGGTCGCGCGGTAACGCTCCACCAGCTCCTCGCTCACCGCAGCCGCCCGTCCGAGAACCACCGTCGGGGCAGGAAGGCGGCCGCGAGGGACACGAGGGGTGCACCGAAGAGCCACACGTAGCTCACGGTCTCGTTGGTGACGAGCACGTCCCCGCCGGGGCGCAGGAACGCCATCGCCTGGGTCATGAGGACGACGGCGAGCACGGTGAGGAGCAGGCCGCCGCTGCCCGCGATGGCGCGCGCGGCGATCGCGGCGGACAGCACCCCGGCCAGCCCGAGGACGACGCCGACCGGCCAGCCCTCGACGGCGTAGCGGTGGACGACCGTGCCGAGCGTCGCCATGACGATGCCCGCGAGCACGGCGACGACGGCGCCGGTGGCGCCACCGCTCGGGGCGAGCCGGGAGGCGCGCGGACGCTCGGGCCGCTCGTCGTCGCCGCGGTCGACGCCGGGGCGCCCGACGTGCGCGGTGCTCGAGGAGCCGGTCGAACGGACGAGGGTGGCCGCCTGCTCAGGGGTGAACCCGGCGGTCGGGGGCGGCAGCCGGTGCACGGTGGCACCCGGGGCGTCGTCCGCTGCCGCGCCGGTGGCGCCGCCGCGCACCGCGGGAGTGACGGCGGAGATCGCCGCGAGGAGGCCGGTGGCGTCGTCCCCGGGGGCGGTGCGCACGTAGACGCGGTCGAGCAGCGGGGCGAGGACGTCGTTGCTCAGCGCGAAGTAGCCGACGAGCCGCTGCCCGTCGACGGGAGCGACGGCCTGGGCCTGGGTGCGGTGGCGGCGCAGTGCCGCGACGAGCCGCTCGGCGACCGGCCGGACGTCGAAGGAGGCGGTGACCTGCGTGGCGGGCACGGCGATGGACGGCAGCTCCTCGACGGCGTCGGGCACGGTGAGGACCGCGCCCTCCGGGGAGTGGAGCGGCGCGTGGCCGGCGAGGGTGTCGCGCAGCTCGGCCGTCGCGGCCCGCACGTGGTCCTGCTCCTGCGCCACCCACAGCACCGTCGGCACCCGCCAGGGCGCGAGCCCGGGCAGGACCTCGGGGTCCTCGAGCCCCGCGAGCTCGACGGCGCGGGTCGTCACCTCGTGGGCGCGGACGTGGTCCGGGTGCCCGTACCCGCCGCCCGGCTCCTCGGTGAGCACCACCGTCGGTCGCACGTGGCGGATGACGACGGCGAGCAGGAGCGCCGCGACGTCGAGGTCGACGGCGGTGAACGCCTCGGACCCGGCGTCCTCCGCGGGACCGGCGAGGCCGGGCCGCAGCCAGCGCATGCCGGAGTCGCGGAAGCGCGCCGGCCGTCGGCCCTCGAGGGCCGGGACCTGGTCGAGGTAGAGGTGACGGTGGACGCCCAGCTCGGCGAGCGCCGAGGACAGCTCGCCCTCCCGCTCACGGGCGAGCGCGTCACGGTCGGTGCGCAGGTGCGCGAGGTCCGGTGGGACGACGTCGCCGCGCTCGCCGCGCGTGCAGGTGACGACGGAGACGTCGACACCGGCCGCGACGGCGAGCGCGAGCAGCCCGCCCGCCCCGATCGTCTCGTCGTCGGGGTGGGCGAAGACGCCGAGGAGGCGCTGCTGCTCAGGCTGCTGCTGCGACGTCATCACCTCATCGGTCAGGCGCGGCGGAGGCGGGCCGCCGCCTTCGCCCGCTCCGTCTGGTCGAGGATCACCTTACGGATGCGCACCGCGTCCGGGGTGACCTCGACGCACTCGTCGTTGTTCGCGAACTCGAGGGACTCCTCGAGGGTGAGGCGACGCGGCGGCACGAGGTTCTCGAAGGAGTCCGAGGCCGCCGCGCGCATGTTCGTCAGCTTCTTCTCCTTGGTGATGTTGACGTCCATGTCGTCACCGCGGGCGCTCTCCCCGACGATCTGGCCCTCGTAGACGAGCGAGGTGGGCTCGACGATGAAGGAGCCGCGCTCCTGGAGGTTGATCATCGCGTACGGGGTCACCGCGCCGGCGCGGTCGGCGACCATCGAGCCGTTGGTGCGCAGCTCGATCGGGCCGTGCCACGGCTCGTAGCCCTCGGCGATGGAGGAGGCGATGCCGGTGCCGCGGGTCTCGGTGAGGAACTTGGTGCGGAAGCCGATGAGGCCGCGGGCGGGGACGACGAACTCCATGCGCACCCAGCCGGTGCCGTGGTTCGACATCGTCTCCATGCGGCCCTTGCGCTGGGCGAGGAGCTGGGTGACGGCGCCGAGGAACTCCTCGGGGACGTCGATGGTCATGCGCTCCATCGGCTCGTGGGTGCGGCCGTCGATGGTCTTGGTGACCACCTGCGGCTTGCCGACGGTGAGCTCGAAGCCCTCGCGGCGCATCTGCTCGACGAGGATCGCCAGCGCGAGCTCGCCACGGCCCTGGACCTCCCACGCGTCGGGACGCTCGGTGGGGAGGATCTTGAGGGAGACGTTGCCGATGAGCTCGCGGTCGAGACGGTCCTTGACCTGACGCGCGGTGACCTTGGCTCCCTTGACCTTGCCGGCGAGCGGGGAGGTGTTGATGCCTATGGTCATCGAGATCGCGGGGTCGTCGACCGTGATGAGCGGCAGCGGGCGCGGGTCCTCGAGGTCGACGAGCGACTCACCGATGGTGATCTCCTCGATGCCGGCGACGGCGACGATGTCACCGGCGTGGGCGACCTCGGTCGGGACGCGATCGAGGGCGACGGTACGCAGGAGCTCGGAGATGCGCACGGGCTTGACGGTGCCGTCGCGGCGGGCCCAGCCCACGCTCTGGCCCTTGCGCAGCTCGCCGTTGTGGATGCGCAGGAGCGCGAGGCGGCCGAGGAACGGGGAGGCGTCGAGGTTGGTCACGTGCGCCTGCAGCGGCGCGTCCGCCTCGTACGTGGGGGCGGGGATCGTCGCGAGGATCGTCTCGAAGAGCGGCTCGAGGTCGCGGTTGTCCGGCAGCGCGCCGTCGGCGGGCTGCTCGAGGGAGGCGCGGCGCGCCTTGGCGGAGGCGTAGACGACGGGCACGTCGAGGACGGCGTCGAGGTCGAGGTCCGGGACCTCGTCGGCGAGGTCGCCCGCGAGGCCGAGGAGGAGGTCGGTCGTCTCGGCGACGACGGCGGCGATCCGCGCGTCGGGCCGGTCGACCTTGTTGACGACGACGATGACCGGCAGCTTCGCCGCGAGCGCCTTGCGCAGGACGAAGCGGGTCTGGGGCAGCGGGCCCTCGCTCGCGTCGACGAGGAGGACGACGCCGTCGACCATGGACAGGCCGCGCTCGACCTCACCACCGAAGTCGGCGTGGCCGGGGGTGTCGATGACGTTGATCGTCACGCCGTCGGGGGCGCCCTGTGCGGCGGCGGCGGGCCCGGTGTAGTGCACCGTGGTGTTCTTCGCGAGAATGGTGATGCCCTTCTCGCGCTCGAGGTCACCGGAGTCCATCGCCCGCTCGTCGACGTGCTGGTGGTCACCGAAAGCGCCCGACATCCAGAGCATGGCGTCGACCATGGTGGTCTTACCGTGGTCGACGTGGGCGACGATCGCGACATTACGCAGGTCAGTGCGGACGGGCATACGCGGAGCTCCTCGAGGCTGGGGCGCCCGCGCGTTGGTCACGCTGAGCCAGAAGGCTGTCGGGCGAAGAGAGGGCACCCGATGATCGAGTGCCGCCGATAAATTCTACTCCCCGCAAGCCGCCGCGCCCAGGGCGCCGAGATGTGTCCCACAGCACGCCCCCTCCTCTGGGACGCCCCCTGGCGCCCGGGGACACCCCCTGCCCAGGGCCGTAGGCCCGCAAACGTGCGTCCCAGAGGGGCCGCGCCGGCCCCCGCCGCCCGGCGACCACCCCGCCCCCCTCCCCCTCTGGGACGCCCCTTGGCGCCCGGGGACGCCCCCTGCACGGGGCTCGACGCCTGCAGAAGGGTGTCCCAGACGGCGGGAGGACGACGACGACGGCGCGGGCGAGCTGGCCGGACGCCTCAGACGAGGCGGGTGCGGGGCGGGACGACGAGCTCGGGCACCGGGTCCAGCGTCCGGCGGACGGAGGCCGGGAGCGCAGCGACGAGGCGGGCCGCCAGCGCGTCGGGGTCGCGCAGGTCCGCGCGGGTGACGCGCAGGACCCGCGTCACGCCGTCCTCCCGGACGAGGTCCTCGCGCCGCTTCTCGGCGACGAGCGCGGCGGAGGCCTCGGCGTGGCTGCGGACCAGGCCGAGCTCCGGCAGGTACTTGAGCTCGCCGTCGTACTCCACGAGCACCCGGAGGACGACCACCCGCGACCCGTCCGGCCGCTGCTCGGTCCACTCCCAGCCGAGGTCCGCGTAGAACGTCCCGCCGCGGGTGCGGACCTCCAGCTGCACGGTCGGCGTCGGCAGACCGCGCGAGACGGCCACCCACCGCACGACGCTCTCCATCGGTGACTCCGCGAACGGGTCGGCCGCGGCGATGACGGCCCGCGCCCGCCGTCGTCCGTGGCCTCGCCCGTGCCCCACCATCTCGGTGAGGCGCGTTCTCAGCTCGGCCACGTGATCCGCGACGGGCTCCCGGTCGACCCGGTCGGGGCGGACGAGCGCGCGCAGGGCGGAGTCGGCGACGACGAGCGCGTCGCGCGGGTGCATCGTGCGCGCGCACTCGACGACGGTGCGCTCGATCGTCGAGACGCGGATGCCGTGGACCACGGTCACCGAGGAGTCGCCGAAGGGCCCGCGGTGACGGCGGAGGTCCGGTGCGCCGTGCCCGTTCGCCCGTGCGCGCTGCGTGACGTGGACGACGGTGGGCACCCGGTAGAGCCACAGCCCGTGGAGCAGCGCCGCGGACGAGTGGCTGACGACAGCGCCGTTCGTCAGCTTGCGGCTCACCGCCGCGATCCGGGCGAGCGCCTCACGCTCCTGCGCCTGCCACCCGCCTTCGGCGCGCGGGGTGAGCGCGCCACGACGCACCCGGTCGAAGCCGCCCGCGCGCACCATCGCGCGCACGGCCTTGGCGTCGAGACCGGAGGTCACGACGATCGGCGGCAGCTCCGGCGGGTCCAGCACGAGTCCCATCGGGGCACGGTGCCCGACGCGTGGCTCGGCCCGTCCGCGAGCGCCGCCCGTCCGTGGATCCCAGCAGCGCGGGCCAGCCCCGGGGAGCACCGTCAGTCGGCGCGCGAACGCACCCCTCCTCTGGGACACCCCTTTGCGGACCCAGGGCCCCGCGCACGGGGCGTCCCCGGGCGCCAGGGGGCGTCCCAGAGGGAGTTGGGGGTCAGGCGCGCCGCCTCCGGACCCCTTGTCTGGGACACCCCTTTGCGGAGCCACGGCCCCGCGCCCGGGGCGTCCTCGGGCGCCAGGGGGCGTCCCAGAGGGAGTTGGGGGTCAGGCGGGGGTGAGGAGGGCGCCGTCGTGGAGCTCGACGACGCGGTCGGCGCGGGCCATGAGCACCGGGTCGTGGGTGGAGACGACGGCGGCGAGGCCGCGGGCGTGGGTGAGCTCGGAGATGAGGTCCATGATCGTCGCGGCGGTCGCGGAGTCGAGCTGGCCGGTGGGCTCGTCGGCGATGAGGATGTCCGGCTCGGCCACGAGCGCCCGGGCGATGCCGACCCGCTGCTGCTGCCCGCCGGACAGCTCGTAGGGCCGCTGCCGGGCGTGCCCCGCCAGGCCGACGAGGTCGAGCGCCGCGGCCACCCGCGTCTCCCGTTCCGCCGGCTCCGCCTCGAGCAGCCGCAGCGGGATCTCGACGTTCTCCGCGGCGGACAGGACCGGGATGAGACCGAAGGACTGGAAGACGTACCCCATCCGGGAGCGCCGCACGGCGAGCACCTCCTTCTCCGGCAGCGCGGACAGCTCCCGGCCGTCACCGAGGAGCACCCGTCCGCTCGTCGGCCGGTCGAGCCCGCCGAGCAGGTTGAGCAGCGTCGTCTTGCCGGAGCCGGAGGGCCCGCGCACGACGACGAGCTCCCCCTTCGTCACCGCCATGCTCACGTCGGTGAGGGCGTGGACGTCCCCGGCGCCGGTGGTGAACACCCGGCTCACCCGGTCGGCGGTCAGCAGCGTCTCAGGCATCGGTGCGCTCCTCCTCGTGGCCGGCCCGGCCACTGGCAGTCGGCGGACTCGTCCGCGACGACCCGTCGGGCCAGACGCCGACGTGGTCGGGCTCCAGCGCCAGGCGCACCCGCTCGCGCAGGTCGAGTGCGCTGACGAACTCCTCGGGGAGCTGGAGGCGCCCTGCCCGGTCGAGCACCGCGAACTCCTCCGCGACGTGGACCTCCGCGCCGGAGTCGTCGCGCTCGGTGCGCCGCAGCACCTCGGTTGCGGTGCGGCCGTCGCGGATCTGCACCGTGCGGCGCACGTGCTCGGAGACGGTGGGGTCGTGGGTGACGATGAGGACGGTGACACCGAGCCGCTCGGAGGCGCCGCGCAGCGCCTCGAGGACCTCGGCGCTCGTCGCGTCGTCGAGCTCGCCGGTGGGCTCGTCGGCGAGCAGCACGCGCGGTGAGTTGGCCAGGGCGACGGCGATCGCGGTGCGCTGCTGCTCACCGCCGCTCAGCTGCTCGGGCCGACGGTCGCGGCAGTGCTCGATGCCGAGCAGCTCGAGCAGCTCCTCCACGCGCTCCGCGCGGGCCTTGGCGCCGGACAGGACGAGCGGGACGGCGATGTTCTCGGCGGCGGTGAGGTAGGGCAGGAGGTTGCGCGAGGTCTGCTGCCACACGAAGCCGACGGTGTGGCGCTGGTAGTGCACGCGGTCGGCCCGGCTCATCGTCGCGAGGTCCGTCCCGGCGACGACGGCGGTGCCGCCGGTCGGCCGGTCCAGCCCGGACAGGATGGTGAGCAGCGTCGACTTCCCCGAGCCGGAGGCCCCGACGATGGCGACGACGTCGCCCCGGTCGACCCGCAGGTCGAGCCCCTGGAGGGCCTGCACCTCGACGCCCTCGGTGGAGAAGATGCGTACCAGCCCCTGGCAGAGGATGTCCGGCTCGCCGGTCAGGTCCCTCACGCTCACGTCTCCTCACCCATCCGCAGCTCGGTGGCCACGTCGGCCCGGCTGCTCATCATCGTCGAGACGAGGACGGCCGCGGCCGTCACGACAAGGACCCCGCCGAGCACCGCGCCGGCGGACACGGGGTCCACGACCAGCGCCGGCTGCTCCGCGCCGCCGGTGAGCGCGGTGAGGTCCATCGCCCCGAGGACCACCCAGGGCACGAGGACGCCGAGCACACCGCCGGCCACGACCGACACGACGGCGAGCGGCGCCAGCTCCCACGCGACGATGCCGCGCGCCTGGCGCCGGTCCAGCCCGAGCGTGCGCAGCACCGCGAGCAGCCGCCCACGGGCCGGCGCCCCCATGAGCTGGGTCATGACGACGGCGACCAGGACGAGCACGAGGCTGAGCACGACGGCGACGGCGAGCGCCGCGTTCATCCCCCCGGCCATCGGCGAGGCGAGGAAGTTCCCGGCATCGCCCGCCGGGTTCTGCGCCCGGGCGACCGGCTCGACCTCCCGGACGCGGTCGAGGACGGTCGTCGGGTCCTGGCCGTCGGCGACGTCGAGCAGGAGGGTGCGGGGCAGCACACTGCGGCCGGTCGCCTCGGTGAACGCGGCGGCGTCGAGGAGGACGTCGCCCGTGGTTCCGGCCCCGGCGAGGGCGTCCATGACGCCGACGACGTCGAGCGCGAGCCCGTCACCGACCGCCACCTCCAGGCGGTCGCCGACCCCCGCGCCGAGGGTGTCGGCCGCCCCGGCGGACAGCACGGCGGGCACGGCGTCACCGCTGCCCGGCCCCGCGGTGAGGGCGGTGGGGAGAGTGGCGATGCCGACGCCGTCGGCCTGGACGGCGCGGACGTCGTCCGGGTCGAGGACGGCGAGGTCGAGGCGCTCCCCCGACACGCTCACCGTGCCGGCGTCCCCGATCGAGGCGACGGCCGCCACCCCCGGGACGGCCGCGATCTCGGCGACGTGCTCCTCGTCGAAGATCGGGCCGGTGAGGCGGAGGTCGGCGCCGACGGCGCGCCACGCGGTGGTCTGCACGCCCGCCTCGATGGTCGAGCTGAGGACGACGGAGAACATCGCGACCGAGACCCCGATGACGAGCGCGACGGCGGGGACGAGGCCGCCGGCGGGGTCGCGGACGGCGCGGGCCGAGCCGAGGAAGGCAGTGACGCCGCGGCGCCGGCGCAGCACCCCGGCCAGCGCCCGCACCGGCAGCGGGTAGGCGCGCAGGACGAGGACGCAGGTCGCGACGGCGAGCAGCAGCGGCACGGTGGTGAGGAGGAGGTCGGTCTCCCCGGCTCCGGGCTCCACGCCGCGCTGGAGGAGCAGGACGAGCGCCGCGAGGGTGACTCCGAGGACGAGGGCCTCGACGACCCACCGGCGTCGCCCGGGCCGCCGGCCGAGGTCGGCGCGGCTCTCGCGCAGCCCGCGCGGGGAGGTGGTGGCCGCGAGCATGACAGCGGGCACGAGCGCGACGAGCCCGGTGAGGAGGAGGTCGGCGGGCCGGGTGCGCCCCGGGAGCAGGAGGACCGCGAGCACCGCCCCGGCCGCGGCGGCGGGCAGTGAGAGGACGAGCCCCTCGAGCGCGAGCATCGAGCGCAGCTGCCGGCCGGAGCCGCCGCGGGCGGCCATGAGGGCCAGGCCCGGCCGGCGGCGTGCGACGAGCAGCCGCGCGGCGAGGAGGAAGACGGCGAGGGTGACCCCGAGCGGTCCGGCGGCGATGATCGCGAGCACGGTCGACGTCACGGCCTGCTGCTGGGCGACCCGGTCGAGCACGCCGCCGAGGTCGCTGGCGAAGCGGACGGGCAGCGGGCCGGTCTCGCCCGTGCCGAGCGTCTGGGGCGCGGTGAAGCGCGTGAGCTGGGCGGCGGCGTCGTCGACGTCCCGCGCGGCGAGCGCCCCGACCTCCACCGGGTACCAGAGCTGGGTGCGCACGGAGGAGACGGGGAACTGCGTGGGCAGCCGGCCGTCCCACGCCGGGCTGACGTAGGCGGCGGCGAGCGCCGAGGTGCCGAGGTTGAGGTCGTCGACGAGGTACGGCTCGGCCGACTGCGGGTTGTGCACCCAGAAGCCGTCGTCGGCGTCCAGGGCGGTGAACGTCCCGGTGAGGAGCACGGGCACGGTGTTGCCCACGACCCGCCGCTCGGTGCCGACCTCCCACCCCAGCGCCTCGGCAGCGGGCGCGGCGAGGACGACCTCGAGCGGGCCGCCCGCGGCGATGGCCTGCCGGACGAGGGCGGTCTCCTCGTCGAGCGTGAGGGAGATGCGCTCGGCGTCGCTGAGCCCCGCGTACGGGTCGACGTGCGTCGGTGGCTCGGGCCAGCGGCCGGCGGTGAGCTCGACGTGCTCGCCGAGCTGCGGGTCGACCTTGAGGCTGAGCCGCTGGGTGCCGATGACGGGGTCGGGCGGGGCCTGGACGTCGAAGGGGGGCGTCGCGACCCAGAAGAGCGGGTCGCCGAGCATGCTGCGCAGCGGCTCGGGCTGCGCCGCGCGCAGCTCCTCGAGGGCGACGAGCGTCCCGCCGAGGCTCTCCTCGACCTCGGGCGCGAAGGGCGTCGTGCCGGGCGCGGGCGCCGGGAGGTCGGGCCACGTGTCCGGCAGGACGGCGACGACGTCACGCGCGAGCGGGCTGGCCCCGGCGATCTCGTGGGTGGTCTGCCGGTCGTCGACGCCGGCGAGGAGCCGGGGCCAGGCGGTGACGACACCGGAGACGAGCAGGACGAGGAGCACGAGGGCGACGGGGACCGCCTTGTGGGCGGTGGCCTGCCGGGCGGTGAGGCGCAGGAGGCCGGTCATCGCACCTCCTCCCGGTACTCGGCGTCCAGCGCCTGGGCCCGGACGCGGGCGGCGAGCGCGGCGCCGACGACGAGGAGCCCGCCCGCGAGGACGGCGAGGACGCCGAGCGCCGGCAGCACGTCGAGGCGGCCGCCGAGCGGCAGCGGGGAGACGTCGGTGGCGGAAGCGCGGGCGAGGGTGGGGACGAGCACCGCGGAGGCGAGCCACCCGGCGACGACGCCGAGCACGGCGCCGAGCGCGCCGACCCCGAGGAGCTCGGCGGCCCTGCTGCGCGCCTGCGCGGCCGGCGGCAGTCCCAGCGCGCGCAGCACCATGACCTCGCTGCGCCGCTCCCGGGCGAGGGCGAGGACGACGGCGGCGACGCCGGTGAGGGCGAGGAGCGCGGACCCGCCCGCCGCGATCCAGAACGCCTGGCGGACCGAGGCCGCGGAGTCCGTCCGGCCCGTCCCCGCGACCTCGACCTGCGCCTCACGGCCGGCGAGCTCACGGGCGGCCGACCCGACGTCCGCGGCGTCGGTGTCCGCGGCGACGGCGAGCCACACCTGCCGGGGCAGCACGGGGCCGGGCTGCCGGGCCAGGACGTGCTGCCCGAGGGTCGCGAGGTCGACGAGGACGGCGTCCTCCTCCAGACCGCCGGGCAGGGCGTCCGCGACGGCGGTGACGGTGAGGTCGGCGGAGGTACCGGCGAGCGCGAGGGGCAGGGCATCCCCGACGGCGAGGTCGGCCGTGGCGGCGAGGTGGGCGGTGACGACGGCGGGCACGGCGGCGGGGACGTCGGCGGGCACGAGCCGTGCCTCGGCCGTGTCCGTCCCGGCCGGCAGCGCCCCCCGCAGCCCGAGCGGCGGCTCGACGTCGACTGCGGGCCCGAGCGCGTCGCTCGGCGCCCACGTGCCCAGGGGCAGGTCCGCGCCGTCGGCGGCGAGGGAGGCCACGTCGTAGGTGAAGACCGACCCGTAGCGCGGCCCGCTGACCGCGAGGTCGAGGGCGACCACCCGGTAGGGCCCGCCGGGCGGCAGGGCCACCCGGAGCCGGTGCTCCGCGGGCTCGGGCCCGACGAGCGCGTCCTGCCCGTCGGGGTCGGCCGGGAGCTCCCCGACGTCGAGCATGCTCAGCGCGCCGTCGGCGTCCGCCAGCCAGAGGGCGGCGGCGAGGGAGAAGTCCCCCTCGCGCAGCCGGGCGAGCTCGTCGGCGACGACCGCCGCGGCCTCCTCCGGGGACAGGCCGTCGAGGGTGACGAGACGGTCGAGGAGCGAGGCGGCCTCGGCCTCGAGGACGTCCTGCGCCCCCTCGGCCGCGGCGAGGGAGGCCCGGACGGTGACGTCGAGCGCCCGGGCGCCGTCGGGCAGGGCGACGCCGGGCGCGGCGGTGGCGAGCCCGGCGGTGGCGCCGGTGAGGCCGAGTCCGTCGGGCAGGCGGGTGAGGTCGTCGAGCCGGCCGGCGGGCAGGGCGGTGAGCGCGACCGGCACCTCACCGAAGCGTCCGGCCTCACGCAGCACGACGCCGGCGGCGGAGACGCCGGGCAGCTCGCGGTACGGCACCGCCGAGACCGACTGCGGCCGGGCGAGGCGCGAGGTGGTCCCGGCCGGCAGCTCGACGCGCACGTCGGCACCCGTGGCGAGCGCGGCGACGTGCTCGCGCTGGACGGCGGTGGCACCGGCGAAGGACGCGGAGACCGTCGTCGCGCCGACGGTGAGCACGACGAGGACGAGGGGGACGGCGTAGGCGCGCACTCGCCGGGAGACCTGACGCGCGGCGAACACGCCGACGAGCCCACGGCGGCGGGCGAGGAGCCCGGCGACCACCCGGGCGAGCGGGCCGAGGAGGGCGAGCGCGCTGACGGCGAGGGCGGCGAGGAGGGCGCCCAGGGAAAGGACGGCGAGCACGTCGGCGCCGCCGTCGTCGAGGAGCGGGGTGCCGTGCCGCAGCAGCTGCCAGGTGGACAGGGCGGCGCCCGCCCCGGTGAGCACGAGGGTCCCGGCTGCGGCGGCGCCCCGGAGCCGGCCGGAGCGGTCGGTGGCCGTCCGCCGAGCCGCGGCGCGCGCCTGGAGCCCGGCGACCACCGTCCCGGCGAGGAGCGCGACGACGGCCACGGCGGCACCGACGGTGAGGATCACCGGCCGCTGGGCCTCCCCGCCGTCGAGCCGGCCGACGACGAGCGCCGCGAGGGTCGTCCCGGCGCCGGCGCCGAGGACGCACACGACGCCGAGCTCGGCGGCCGACCACGCCGTGATCTGCCGGGCGGAGGAGCCCCGGGCGACGAGGATCTCGGTCTCGCGAGCGCGGGTCTGCCCGAGCAGCCGGACGACCTGGACGAGGGCGACGAGGGAGATGACGCCGAGGAGCGCCACCGGCACGAGGCCGACGGCGGCGGCGGTGCCCGTCGCCTCCTCGAGGTCGGCGACGGTCCCGGCGAGGTCGCCGGTGAGGGTGAGGCCACGGACGGCGACGGCGTCGTCGTCGCGGAGCGCGAAGTCGAGTCCGGAGAGGCCCTCGGCGAGCCGGGGCAGGTCGGCGACGGTGAGCGCGGCGGGGTCGGGGTAGACCGTCCAGCGCACGAACGGGACGTCGACGGCGGCGCCGACGGTCTCCGCGGAGGCGAGCAGCGGCCCGAGGGCGGAGCCGTCGGTGCCGGCGGCGACCACCGGGTCGGCGAACCACGTCCGCTCGTCCGCGGCGCGCCAGGTCCCGGCGACGGTGAGCGAGGTTCCCGCGACGTCGAGCCGCTTGCCCGGGGTCAGCCCGGCGTCGGCGGCCGTCTGCTCCGGCACGAGCACCTCACCTGTCGCGAGGGGCCCGGCGTCGGGCTCGGCGCCGGCGGGGACCTCGGCGAGGAGGACCCTGACGCGCTTCTCCCCCACCGACGCGGCGACCGGCTCGGTCCACAGCTGCCGGGAGACCGCCAGGCCGTCGGCGGGGAGCAGCCGGGAGAGGGTCCGGCGCACGGCGGCGTCCTGCGTCGCCGGATCGGCGGCGAGGCGGGTCTGCACCTGGATGCCGGCGTCCCGCGGGGCGGCCTCGGTGAGGGTGCTGCGCACTGTGGCCACCCCGGCGGCGCGGGTGTAACCGACCGTCCCGGCGAGGATCGCCGCGACGGTCGCGGTGAGGACGAGCAGGGTGAGGAGGGTGCCCGGCTGCGCGCGTGCACGCCGCGCCAGCAGCCGGGCGACCCCCATCGTCACTCGCGCGTCGACTCGTCCAGCGGACCGCTGCCGATGGTGCTGTCGTCGATGTGCAGCTCGGCGACCTCCTCGCCGAAGGACTCCAGCAGCGCGTGCCGCTCCTCGCGGCGACGACGCTGCTCGACGGGGTCGGGCACAGGGGCCGCGGCGAGGAGCCGCTGCGTGTACTCCTCCTGCGGGTTCTGCAGGACCGACTCGCGGTCGCCCTGCTCCACCACCTTGCCGTTCTGGAGGACGACCACCCGGTGGGCGAGCAGGTCGACCACGGCGAGGTCGTGGGAGATGAACAGGCAGGCGAACTTGTAGCGCCGCTGCAGCTCGGTGAACATCGCGAGCACGCTCGCCTGGACGGAGACGTCCAGGGCCGAGGTGGGCTCGTCGGCGACGAGCAGCTCGGGCTCCAGGACGAGCGCACGCGCCACGGAGACGCGCTGGCGCTGGCCGCCGGACAGCTCGTGCGGGTAGCGGTTGTAGACGCTCCGGGGCAGCTCCACGGCCTCGAGCAGCTCGTGGACCTTGGCCATCCGGCTGCGCTTGTCCCCGACCTTGTGGACGACCATCGGCTCGGCGATGATCTCGCCGATCGGCAGGCGCGGGTTGAGGGAGGCGGCGGGGTCCTGGAAGATCACGCCGATCCGCTTGCGCAGGCTCTTGGCGTCCTTGCGGCCCATCGCCCCGAAGTCCTCGCCGAAGAGGCGGATCGTGCCGGAGGCGGCGGGGATGAGACCGAGCGCGCAGCGCCCGATCGTCGACTTGCCCGACCCGGACTCACCGACGAGGCCGACGACCTCGCCCTGGCGCACGGAGAAGGAGACGTCGTCGACGGCGCGGAACGGGGGCTTGCCCGCCCGCTGGTACTCGATGACGAGGTTCTCCATGCGCAGCGCGGCGGTCTCCCCCTCCTCGACCGCCGGCGCGTCGACCTGCGAGATGCCGAGCTGGTCGCGGCCGCGGCCCAGGTGCGGGACGGCGTCGAGCAGCCGCTTGGTGTACGGGTGCTCGGGGCTCACGAGGACCTGCTCGACGGGGCCGCTCTCGACGATGTTGCCCTTGAACATCACGGCGACGCGGTCGGCCATGTCGGCGACGACGCCCATGTTGTGCGTGATGAGCAGGATGCCGGTGTTGAGCTTGTCCTTGAGCGAGCGGAGCAGGTCGAGGATGTCCGCCTGCACCGTGACGTCCAGGGCCGTGGTCGGCTCGTCGGCGATGATGACCTTCGGGTCGCAGCTGATCGCGATGGCGATGACGACGCGCTGGCGCTGACCACCGGACAGCTCGTGCGGGTACTGCTTGAGGCGGCGCTCGGGCTCGGGGATGCCGACCATCCGCAGCAGCTCGGCGGCGCGCTCGTCCGCGGCGGCGCCGTAGGCGATGCCGTGGAGCTCGAGGGCCTCGGTGAGCTGGGTGCCGATGGTGAGCACCGGGTTGAGCGCCGTCATCGGCTCCTGGAACACCATGGCGACGTCGTTGCCCCGCATCCGGCGCAGGGCGCGGTCGTCGAGGTCGCGGACGCTGTTCTCACCGACAGTGATCCGCCCGCTGGTGCGGGCGTTCTTCGGCAGCAGGCCGAGGGCGGTCATCGAGGTCACCGACTTGCCCGACCCGGACTCGCCGACGAGGGCGACGACCTCACCGGGCTTGACCTCCAGGGAGATGCCCTTGACGGCGTGGACCGAGCCGAACTCCGTCCGGAAGCGGACGTCGAGGTCGTTGAAGGTGAGGACCGGCTCGCTCGACTGCTCGGAGAGGGTGCTCATCAGTCCTTGTTCCTGTTCTGCCGCGGGTCGAAGGCATCCCGCAGGCCATCGCCGATGAAGTTCACGCTCAGCGCGATGCCGAGGATGAAGATGCCGGGCCACCAGAAGAGCCACGGCCGGGAGGTGAAGGACGCCTGGTAGGTGTTGATGAGGACGCCCAGCGAGGTGTCCGGGGGCTGCACACCGAAGCCGAGGAAGGACAGCGAGGTCTCCAGGAGGATCGCCGCGGCGATCGACAGCGTCGCCGACACGATGATCGTGCCGAGGGTGTTCGGCAGGATGTGCTTGACGATGATGCGCCACGGGGAGGTCCCGACCGCCTGCGCGGCGGCGACGAACTCCCGCTCGCGCAGGGAGAGCACCTCACCGCGCACGAGCCGGGCCAGGCCGGTCCACGTGACGATGCCGAGCATGAGGGCAAGGATCCAGATGGAGCCGCCGCTGATCTGGCCCAGGACGGCCGCGAGGACGAGCAGCGGGATGACGATGAGCAGGTCGGTGAGGCGCATGAGCAGCGCCTCGACCCAGCCGCGGAAGTAGCCGGCGGCCGCACCGATCGCCGTCCCGATGAGCGTGGAGACGATCCCGACGACGAACGCGATGATCAGCGAGCGCTGGGTGCCGCGCATGACGAGCGCGAAGTAGTCCTTGCCGACGTTGTCCTGCCCGAAGGGGTGCTCCCCGATCCGGAAGGGCCACAGGCTCAGCGTGGGACGGCCACCGTCGACGACGGGGTTGGCCAGCGTGTAGCCGTGCTTCCACCAGCCCGGGAACGGCCCGAAGCCGATGGAGGTGTAGGCGAGGATCGTGATGAGGACGAGCACGGCGAGGGAGACCATCGCGCCGCGGTGCCGCAGGAAGCGGCGCAGCACGAGCTGGCCCTGGGAGTAGGACTTGTCGGTCTTGCCCTCGAGGTCCTCCTCCACCGACAGCGGGTCGATGTTCTGGAGGGTGCCGGGGTCAGCTCCCTGCATGCCGGGCTGCGGAACGATGTGCTCCGGCTGCTTGTGCTTCTTGTACCTTCTCATCGGTGCCTCCGGGTCGCGGGGCGGGTAGGACGGGTGCCTGTGTCACGCACTGCGCTCACCGCCTGATCCGCGGGTCGAGGAAGGCGTAGGCGATGTCGGCCAGCATGTTCATCACGACGGCGGCGGTGCCGGTGACGAGGAAGAAGGCCATGACGGGCGCGGGGTCCACCTGGACCAGGCCGGTCCGGAACAGCTCACCCATGCCCTTCCAGCCGAACACCGTCTCGGTGAGGACCGCGCCGCCGATGAGGCCGGCGAAGTCGAACGCGACGATCGTCGTGATCGGGATGAGGGCGTTGCGGAAGGCGTGCTTGGTGATGACGACGCGCTCTGACAGGCCCTTGGAGCGGGCGGTGCGCACGTAGTCCTGCTCGAGCACCTCGAGCATCGAGGACCGCGTGTAGCGGCTGTAGCTCGCGACGGAGATGAGGGTGAGGAGGACGGTCGGCAGCAGGAGCTGGGTGCCCTTGTCGAGGAACTCCTGCCAGAAGGTGCCGTCGAAGTTCGGGGTCTCGGCGCCGATCGTGGAGATCGGGCGGCCGTTGCGCACCGTGCCGAGGTAGCTCGCCCAGCTCGACAGCGCCTTGTCGGCGACGATGACGAGGCTCATCATCGTCGCGGTGCCGACGGAGACCCAGATGGCCATGGTCCGCGAGTAGCCGCCCCACAGGGCGCCGCTGACGATCGCGATGACGATGGCGAGGGCGAACAGCCCGAGCAGCACGCCCCACGTCGGCTCGTTGAGCTGGTTCGCGAAGACGAAGTAGGACACGACCCCTGCGCCGACCGTCGTGAGCGCGGCGTACAGGACGTTCTTGTTCCCCAGGCCCGAGCTCAGCATGACGATGAGCAGTGCGGCGCCGAGGGAGGCGACCGCGACGACGCCGATGCCCAGGGCCGGCTGGCGGAACCAGTTGACCGCGTCGAAGTAGAACATCGCGGCGAAGACGAACCCGAAGGTGACGGCGCCGGTGAGCAGCCGCCGTCGGGCGTCACCGCCCAGCGAGCCGGCGACGATGAGCGCGAGGACGACGGCGATGAGCGCGATCTGCCAGAGCGCCATGTCGGGATCGGCGATCCAGTCGTTGAAGCGGATCGCGCCGTACTCCTTGAGGAGCACCGCGGCCCAGAAGACGGGGAGGGAGTACATCATGAACGCGAAGAACGTCACGATGTAGTCGAAGCCGGAGTACTGGCGGATCGCGGTGAGGATGCCGACGCCGATGCCGATGACGATGGCGAGCAGCGTGGAGAGGATGACGAGCCTCAGCGTGGCGCTGGCAGCGTTGCCCAGCAGGTCGATGACCGGGATGCCGGCACGGTTGACGCCGAGCTGACAGGAGCCCACGAAGCACTTGCCCACACCGGCGAGCCAGGTGCCGTACCGCTCGTACCAGGGGTCGTCCAGGCCCATGTTGGCGATGCGCTGGGCGATGAGGCTGTCACGGTTGGGGTCGTTCGACTCACGAAGGTCCGCCAGGGGGTCGCCCGAGTTGATGGTGAGGACGAACATGAGGACGGACCCACCGAGCAGGACCAGGGCGGATATTCCCAGCCTGCGCAGGATGAACTTGATCACGAGCTAGCCCTTCGGGTCTTCCGGGGGTGAAACCCGGTCAGCCTAGTCCCGTCCTCGTGGGACGTTGACCAGGGCCGGGTTTCGTCATGGCACCGTACACGCGCGCCGGTGGGGCAGGAGGGGATTCCCCCCTGCCCCACCGGTTTTGCACGTGTTTCAGGTGATCGAAGTGATAATCACCTCAGCTGGATCACTCAGCCAGCAGCCACTGCTCGGCGTTCCACGCGACGCCGTTCTGGGTGGCGGTGTGGCGCACGTTCTCCATGCCCGCCGTGTAGGCGATGACGCCCGGGTGAGCGAAGACCGGGATGCCGTAGAGGGTGTCCCACAGCTCCTTCTCGATGATCTTGGTCTGCTCGAGGTGGACGCTCTCGTCGAGCGACGCGGCGAGGGTCGTCCACGCCTGGTCGACGGTCTCGTTGGTGTAGCCGCCGTAGTTCTGCGGGGCGTTGGAGGAGTAGATGTTCTGGCCCGAGGCGATCTGGCCGGAGCCGGCCCAGGCGAACAGCGCGACCTCGTAGTCACCGTTGGGCAGCGCGGCGGAGAAGAAGTCCGCGGAGCCGACGTCGGTGATGTTGAAGCCGGCCTGGTCACAGCTCGACTTGATGAGCTCGACCTGGGAGGTACGGCGCGGGTTCGGGGCGGAGTAGCCGATGCGGACGTCGATCGGCGTCTCGATGCCGGACTCCTCGATGAGGCGGGTGGCCTCCTCGAGGTTCACCTCGTCGTAGCGGCCGTCGTAGGACTCGGCAACGACCTCGTCGTAGTTGTCCTGGAAGGGGAAGACCTCGCGGGCGTTCATGACGACGGCCTCGGGGTCGACCGGCTTGATCAGCGTGTCGACGATCTGCTGACGCGGCACGCAGTACGCGAAGGCCTCGCGCAGCGCCTGGCCGCCCTCGGCGTCGGAGAAGACGCCGTTGTTGAAGTTGAAGTCGAGGTGCTCCCAGGTGAGCTCGGCGCCCGTCTGGATCTCGACGGCGTCGCCGAGGCCCTCGAGCTGCGGCAGGGTGTCGACGGTGGCCTGCGGCTCGATGATGTTGAGGTCACCGTTCTGCAGCGCCTGGTTGTGGCCCGAGGCGTCCAGGAACCGGAAGGTGATCTTGTCGGTCGCCGCCGGGGTGCCCCAGTAGTTGGGGTTGGCCTCGAGGGTGATGGACTGGCCGGGGGTCCAGCCGCCCTCCATGAACTGGTAGCGGCCACCGGACGGGGCGACCTCCGGCGAGGGGACCTCACCGGGGCTGGAGAGCCAGCCCTCGTTCCAGAAGGTCGCGGCCTCGGTCAGGGTCTCGACGTCCTGGTCGATGATCGCCTGGACGAGCTCCTCCTCGGTGATGCCGATCTGCTCCGCGACGACGTGCGCGGGCAGCAGGTAGGAGCCGGTGACGAGACGCCAGTCCGGGTACTGCTCGGCGTACTCGACCGTGAAGGTCTTGGCGTCGAAGCTGTCGGCCTGCGGACCGGTCGGGACGTTGACCTGGGTGTAGTCGACGCCCGAGACGTGGTTGAACACAGGGGCGGCCGGGTCCGGGGAGAGCCACGCGGGGTTCTGCGAGACCCACTCGAAGAGGAAGTCCGCGTAGTCGATCGCGTTGCCATCGGACCACACGGCGTCGTCGGCGACGGTGTACTCGATGGTGAGGGGCTCCTCGGAGGTGACCTCGACCGAGCCGAACTCCTCGTTCTCGTGGATCGTCCCGTCGGTACCGAAGTAGAAGAAGCCCTCCGGACGGACGCGGTCCATGATCACGTTGTTGTACGTGCTGTAGGTGTCCGCGGTGAGGGAGTTGTACCCGGTGAACTCGTCCTGGCCGGTCGAGTAGAAGATGTCCCCCTCGACAGTCTGGATGTCGCCGAGGTCCGCCTTGGCCGTGCCCTCGGCGCCGGTGTCGCCGCCGGTGGAGTCCTCGGTAGCGGTGTCGTCGCCCGTGTTGCCCGTGTCGCTGTCGTCACTGGGGCTGGTGCACGCCGCGAGGACGAGCGAGCCTGCCGCCAGGACAGCGGCCGCTTGGGCCGTACGCCTGATCTTCAATGTTCCTCCTGGATGGTGGGACGTGCCCGTGTGCGGCGACCGGGGATACCGGTCGGTGGCCACGGGGCACGCCGAGGTGTCGTCACGGTACACACGAGGAGGCGCCATATATGACAGTTGCAACATTCTGGCAACAGTTTCGTTATGGACTTGAGACAGGCTGTGGGCAAGATCTCGCCATGTGGGATGGATGTGAGGTGCGCCACACCTGTAGCCGACTGTGAACCGTGAGCGAACCCCTCAGGCGCGGGAAGGAAGGTGCCCGAAGCGGTGGAGCGTGCGGGAGACGGCCTGCTCCCGCAGCACACCGAGCAGCTCGCGGCGCCCGGTCGCGAGCACCGGTCCGCCGATCACGCAGACCTGTGGCCACAGCTCGGTGACGAGTGCGTCGGCGGCCGGCCCCTCTCCCACCACCCGGACGCGCGCGGTGTCGTGGACGTGCCGGAGGAAGTCGGCGTCGCTCTCGGCGCGGGTGACGTGGCGGGACAGGCGGCGCAGGCCGGGATGGGCGTCCGGGCCGCGGAGTGCGGTGAGCGACGCGCTGGTCACCGGGTCGAGGCTCACGTCGACCGGCACGCCCGCGGCCTGCGCCGCGACCACCACCCGCAGGAGGTCCACGTGCCGGGCACCGGGGACCGTGCGCACGGTGAGCGGAGCGGGCCGGTAGCGCAGGACGTCGGACTCGGCCCGCGGGCCGGTGAGGTCGCGCGGCGCGCCGAGCTCGGCAGCGAGCGCGGCGGCGTCCGAGCCCGCGGCCCTCGCGAGCCAGGCCCGCTCGCGCGGCCCGAGCAGACCGGCGTAGTCGGCGAGCGCCGAGAGCACCGCCGGCCCCGGCTGGGCGGTGTGCGCGGGCAGTCCGTCGGCCGCCCACGTGCCGAGCTGGGCGACGTAGTTCGGCCCGCCCGCCTTGGCGCCGGGGCCGACGACCGAGCCCTTCCAACCACCGAAGGGCTGGCGCTGGACGATCGCGCCGGTGATGTGCCGGTTGACGTAGGCGTTGCCGACGTCGACCCGGTCGAGCCAGCGGTCGATCTCCCGCTCGTCGAGGGAGTGCAGGCCGCCGGTGAGGCCGTAGGCGGTGGCGTTCTGCAGCGCGAGCGCCTCGTCGAGGGTGTCGGCCCGCATGATCCCGAGCACGGGCCCGAAGCACTCGGTGAGGTGGAAGAAGGACCCGGGCGCGACGCCGTCCTTGAGCCCGGGTGACCACAGCCGGCCGGAGTCGTCGAGCGGGCGGGGCTCCACGAGCCAACGCTCGCCGGGGTCGAGCTCGGTGAGCGCGCGCCGCAGCTTGCCCTCGGGCGGCGTGATGACCGGTCCCATCGTCACCCCGAGGTCCTCGGGCCACCCCACCCGGACCGAGCGGACGGCGTCGACGAGCTGGCGCAGCAGCCGCCGGGAGCGCCCCGCCGAGCCGACGAGGACGACGAGCGAGGCGGCGGAGCACTTCTGGCCGGCGTGGCCGAACGCGCTGACCACGAGGTCGGCGACCGCGAGGTCGTAGTCCGCCGCCGGCGTGATGACGAGGGTGTTCTTGCCCGACGTCTCGGCGAGCACGCGCGGCCCGCCCGGCCTGCCGGCGCGCCAGGAGGAGAACAGGGCGGCGGTCTCCGCGGCGCCGGTGAGGACGACGGCGTCGACGCCGTCGTGGGCGACGAGTGCCCTGCCCGTCTCCCCCTCGTCCGTCCGCACGACCTGGAGGACGTCGCCGGGCACGCCCGCGGCGCGCAGCGCCCGCACGACGGCCTCGGTGCACCCGGGCACCGCGGGCGCCGGCTTGACGACGACGGCGCCGCCCGCGGCGAGCGCGGCGAGCACCCCGCCCGCGGGGATCGCCACCGGGAAGTTCCACGGCGGCGTCACGAGCGTGAGCACGTGGGGCGTGAACCGGGCGCCGTCGGTGTGGAGCGAGGCGCCCGGCGCGAGCTCGATGGCGCGGTCGGCGTAGTAGCGGGCGAAGTCGACGGCCTCGGAGACCTCCGGGTCGGACTGCTCGACCGTCTTGCCGCCCTCGACGGCCATGAGCGTGACGAGCTCACCGCGCCGGGCCTCGAGCTCGTCGGCGGCGCGGCGCAGGACGGCAGCGCGCTCGGCGGCCGGCAGGCCCGCCCACCCGGGCTGCGCCGCCCGTCCCCGGGCGACGACGGCGTCGACCTCCGCGCGCGTGCCGAGCACGGGTGAGGCGGGCTCGCCGACGGGGGCGGTGACCCGCTCGGCGGCCCAGGCACGGACCTCGGGCAGGGAGGGGTCGGAGTCGGTCGTGCTGGTGAAGCGGTCCCCGGCGGGCGGGCGGTCGGCCGTGCGGCGGCGGGTCGTGGGGACGGCGGTGAGGTCACGGGCCGAGGCGCGGAAGCGCGCCTCCTGGTCCCCCAGCGAGGCACCGCTCGCGTCCTCCTCGGCGGCGAAGAGCGCGCGGAGGAAGTTCTGCGGCTGCGCGTTCTCCTCCAGGCGGCGCACGAGGTAGGAGACGGCGACGTCGAAGTCCTCGCGCGCGACGACCGGCGTGTAGAGCAGCACGCTGCCCACCGTGGCCCGGACGGCGCGGGCCTGCGCCGGGGCCATGCCCTGGAGCATCTCGACGTCGAGCATGGCGCCCACCCCGCGCCGCTCGGCGAGCAGGTGCGCGATGGCGACGTCGTAGAGGTTGTGCGAGGCGACGCCGAGCCGCACGGCCCCGGTGTTCTCGGGGCGCAGCACCCGCTCGACGAGTCGGAGGTAGTTGGCGTCGACGTCGGCCTTGGTCGGGTAGGGCGCCTGCGCCCAGCCGTGGAGCTCTGCGTCGACCTTCTCCATCGAGAGGTTCGCGCCCTTGACGAGCCGGACCTTGATGCCGGCGTGACCGGCGGCGGCCCGCTCTGCGGCGAAGGCGAGGAGCCGGTCGAGCGCGGCGACGGAGTCGGGCAGGTACGCCTGCAGGACGATCCCTGCCTCGAGGTCGGCGAGCCCCGGCTCGGACAGGAGGGTGGTGAAGACCTCGAGGGTGAGGTCGAGGTCCCGGTACTCCTCCATGTCGAGGTTGACGAAGGCGTGCGGGGTGCGGGCGGCGGCGGTGCGGTAGATCGGGCGCAGCCGGGCGAGGACGCGCTCGACGGTGCCGCGGGTGTCCCACGTGGAGATCTGCGAGACGAGGGAGGAGACCTTGATCGAGACGTAGTCGACGTCCTCGCGCTCGAGCAGGGCCCGGGTGCGCTCGGCGCGGGAACGGGCCTCGTCCTCCCCGAGCACCGCCTCACCGAGGAGGTTGATGTTGAGCCGGAAGCCCTCCTCCCGGGCGCGTGCGAGGTGGGCGGCCAGCGCGGGGTCGTGGGCGTCGACGACGAGGTGGCCGATGATCCGGCGCAGCCGGCGGCGCGCGAGCGGGATGACGACGGACGGGGCGAGCGGGGCGACGAGCGCCCCGACACCGAGGAGCAGCCGGTCCAGCGGGCCGAGGAACCGGGCGGACCCGGACGGCAGTCGCCCGAGCTCCCGGGCGGCGGCCCGGCGGTCCTCGGGGCGGGCGACCCGGTCGACGAAGCGCACGGCGAGGTCGAGCCCAGCGGGGTCGCTGACGAGCGCGGCGAGCTGGGCGGACCGCGCCCGCTCACGGCGCCGCTGCCCGGCCTCCGTCGCGGCGAGCCACTCCCCGGCGAGGGCGACGGCGTCCTCGACGAGCGCGGCTACGTGCGGCAGGCTGCCGTGCCTCCCGTCGGTGTGGGCAACGGTGGCCATGACGCCTCCTCGGGGGTGTCCCGGTGGTGGGGCTGGTGCGACCAGGTTGCCACGGCCCCCCGACACCGGCGTGACGGAACGGCCCGATCGACGTCGGGCGGCTCAGCCCAGGCCGACGAGGAAGGAGACGAGCGCGGCGAGGACGACGGTGTTGAAGGTCCAGCCGACGAGCATGTGGCCCGAGAGGGTCCGCCGCATGCGCGCGGTCGTCGCCTGGACGTCAGCCGGCCCGAACGCGGCCTGGACGCCGAGCGCGAGGTAGAGGTAGTCGGAGAAGTGGCGTTCGGCCTCCTCCCCCGGGAAGCTCAGCCCTCCGGCGACGGTGTCGAGCCGGGCCACGTGGACGGCGTAGGCGACGAGGCTGCCCGCCCAGGCGAGGATGATCATGACGATGCTCGTGACCACGAGCATCCCCGAGCCGCGCATCGCGTCGGAGACGATGAGCCACACGGCGACGACGAGCGAGCCGAGCGCGAGCCCGACCGGCCACGAGGGACCGTCACCGCCCACACCGTTGTCCCGCCACCCCAGCAGCCACCGCTGCCAGCGCGGCCGCGCGAGCTGGCGCCGGCGGGCCTCACCCAGCGCGTGCACGAGCGCCGGCCCGCTCAGGCCGCCGAAGGCGAGCAGCGTGAGCGCCGGGTAGACGAGGAGCAGCAGGGAGTACAGGACGAGCACGAGCGCGAGGGCCCGGTCGCCCTCGGGCACGTCGAGCACCGGGAGGAGGGTGAGGAGCAGGGCGGCGACGACGAGGACCGGCGCCACGAGCCAGCCGCGCGTGAGGTCGTCGGCGAGCCAACGTGTGCGGCGGGGCAGGTCGAGCGTCCTGTGGGCCACGGCGTCCTCTCCTCCGGGGCGCCGACGGCACCCGCCGCGCCCGAATCTAGGGCGTCGGGCGGGCCCGGCCCAAAGCCGCGCCGGCTCCTGCGCTGCGCAGGTGCAGGCGGCAGCGGGCCTCGTAGCTCTCCGTGCCCCCTACGTGCTCGGTGGCCGGGACGGTGGCGTCGGCCACCTGGCCGAGGAGCGTGCGGACGTGGAAGGGCGCGTCGCGGCCGCACACCGCGCACACGGCGGTGAGCTTGACGACGTCGTCGGCGACGGCCATGAGCGAGGGCAGCGGCTCGAAGGGACGTCCGTCGAACGTCACGCAGAGCCCGGCGACGACGACGGTCGTGCCGGTGAGCACGATCTCCTCGACGACCGGCACGAGGTCCGGTCCGAAGAACTGCGCCTCGTCGACGGCGAGGAGGTCCGTCTCGCGGCCGAGGTCGGCGAGGGAGTGGACGTCGGTCACCGAGTGCGAGGGGATGCTCAGGCCGGCGTGGGAGGCCACCTGCCCGGCACCGTGCCGCTCGTCCCACGCGTGGTTGACGACCTCGACGGCGAGGCCCGCGAGCCGCGCGCGGCGCACCCGGCGCAGCAGCTCCTCCGACTTCCCGGCGAACATCGGCCCGCACACCACCTGCAGCCGCCCCGGGCCGTCACCGCGCATGGTGCCCACCCTAGTGAGCGCCGTCACCCGCGTCAGGACCCGGCGAGGCTCGCGCGGCGCTGCGCGATGTGCTCCCGCTCCACGCCGTCGGGGCAGGCTGCGAGGGCGTCGTCGTACGCGGCCGCCGCGAGCGCGAGCCGCCCGTCGCGGCGGAGCAGCTCCGCGCGCACGAGGGCGACCCGGTGGTGGCCGGGCAGCTGGTCGGCGGCGGCTCTCAGCACGGCGAGCCCGGCCATCGCACCGGCCACCTCCCCGACGGCGACCGCCCGGTTGAGCCGGACCACCGGTGAGCCGGTGAGCGCCTCCAGCCGAGCGTACGTGCGGGCGATCGCTGCCCAGTCGGTGTCCGCGTGGCCCGCCGCGGTGTCGTGGAAGGCGGCCACGAGCGCCTGGAGCCGTAGCTCCTCCGCCAGCCCGGCAGTCGGCGTGAGCGCGGTGAGTCGCCGCAGGCCGGCGGCGATCTCCTCCCGCCGCCAGCGGCTGCGGTCCTGGTCGGCGAGGCGCACCGGGCGGCCGTCGGACGCGACGCGCGCGTCCCGGCGGGCGTGCTGGAGCGTGAGCAGGGCCGCGAGCGCCTCGAGCACGGGCTGCCCGGGAAGCAGCTCGGCGGCCAGCTCGGCAAGGCGCACCGCCTCCCCTGCCTCGATGACGCGGAGGACGTCCTCTCCCCCGGCCGGGGCGTACGCGGCGGTGAAGGCGAGGTAGACCGCACGAGCGACGTCGTCGAGCCGGTCGGGCCACTCGGCCGGGTCCGGCACGGCGAATGGGATGCCCGCCGTCGTGAGCCGGCGCTTGGCCCGGGTGAGCCGGGCCGCCATCGTCGCCTGGGGGACGAGGAAGAGGCGCGCGATGTCGGCGGTCGGCACACCGAGGACGAACCGGAGCGCGAGCGCCGGGCGGACCTCCTCGGCGAGCGCGGGGTGGGTCGCCATGAAGAGGAGTGCCAGGCGGTCGTCGGTGTCCACGCCGGGCGGGTCCGTCCCTTCCGCCGGTGACGCGACGTCGTCGTCCACGAGGAGGTGGGCCTTCGCGCGTGCGGTGCCCTCGCGGCGCAGGGCGTCGACCACCCGGCGGTGGGCGACGGTGCGCACCCAGCCGACGGGGTTGTCCGGGACGCCCTCGGCGGGCCAGCGGGAGGCCGCCTCGGCGAAGGCGTCGGCGAGCGCGTCCTCGACGAGGTCCGGGCGCCCGAACCGGTGGACGAGGTGCCCGAGGAGGCGGCCCCAGTGGGTCCGCCAGACCTCGTCGAGGACGGCGCGCGGCACGGTCAGTACGGGTCGACGACCGGCGAGAGCTGGATGTCGTACGGGGGCAGCTCGGTGAGCAGCTCGACGAGCACGTCGAGATCGGGCACCTCGACGAGGTAGAAGCCGCCGAGTCCCTCGACGGCCTCGGCGTAGGGCCCCTCGGTGAGCGTGACCTTCCCGGAACGGGTCCTCATCACGGTGCTGGCCGGCCCCGCGGCCAGCGCCTCACCGGCGAGGATCTCGACGCCGTCCCGCGCCTTGCAGGCGTCGTCGAACGCCGCGAACCGCTGCATCGCCGCGGCCTGCTCCTCCGGGGTCAGCGTGCTCCACGGGGGCAGGTCGCCGTCGCCGATCAACAAGACCAGGTACTTCATCGTCGTTCCTCTCGTCGGGACGGCGGAGGTGCCGTCACCATGATGTCGCGCGAGGGGCCGCCGAATCGACAGACCGCGCACCGGGGTTATGTTCGATGGCGTGAGCACCTCCACCGACACCACCGTCCGTTCCCTCCTCGACCTGCGGACGTGGGTGGCCTTCGACGTCGACGACGCCGGGCGGGTCCTCGCCGGGCACGACGAGCTCGGCACGCTCCAGCTCGTCGAGATCGAGCCGGACGGGGCGCGCACGCCCCTCACCGCGCTGGCGGGGCGCTGCTCGGGCCGGTACGTGCCGGGCCGCCGGCAGGTGGTCGTCCAGCACGACACCGACGGTGACGAGCTCATGCAGCTGTCCCTCCTCGACCTCACCGTGCCGCCCGCCGAGCCGGTGACGCTCGCGGGCCTCGTCCCGCTCGTGCGCGACGAGCGGTTCATACACGTCCTGCAGGACGTCACGGCCGACTCGGTCGTCTTCCACACCAACCGGCGCAACGGCGTCGACATGGACGTCGTCGTCCGCGACCTCGCCACCGGCTCCGAGCGCGTGGTGCACGACGGCGGGGGCTACGTCGCCGCGGCCGCCGTCTCCCACGACCACGGCTCGGTCGCCGTGACGGGGCTCAGCCTGCGGCCCGCCTCCACGCTCGTGCGGGTCTCCGGCCCGCGCGCCGTCGGGGACGGGACGGTCACCGACCCGGACGAGCACGCCCGTCACTCCCAGGTGGCGTGGGCGCCCGGGGACGAGGCGCTGCTCGTCGAGTCCAACCACGAGCGCGAGTTCACCGGGATCGCCCGGGTCTCCCTCGACGGGCGCGAGTGGACCTGGCTCGTCACCGACGAGGCGCACGACCTGCGGCTGTGGGCCTCGCCCTCGGGCCGCGCGATGGTCGTCGGCACCGTGCGTGACGGCGCGGTGGCCCTGGCCGTTCACGAGGGCGACGGCGCCCTGCGCTGCACCGTCGAGGTGCCCGGTGAAGGGGTGCCCGACGTCGTGTGGGCGGCCGACGAGCAGCGGCTCGTCCTCACCCTGTCCACGCCCACGGACCCGTCTAGCCTGCACCTCGTCGACGCGACGACGGGTGCGTCGACACCGCTCGCGGCCGTCGAGGTGCCAGCCGACGTGCGCGCCTCGCTCGCCGCCCCGACCGTCCACCGCGTGCCCACGCCCGACGGCGAGGAGGTGCCGCTGTTCCGGTACTCCCCCGCTGGTGACGACCCCGCGCTCGCGGGGGCGTCGGTGCTGCTCGTCCACGGCGGGCCGGAGTCGGCGTCGATGCGGAGCTTCAGCCCGGTGGTCCAGGTGCTGTGCGCGACCGGCCTCACGGTGCTCGTGCCGAACGTCCGCGGCTCGACCACCTACGGCAAGCGCTGGTACTCCCTGGACGACGTCCGCCTGCGGCTCGACTCGGTGGCCGACCTCGCCGCCATCCACGACTGGCTGCCGAGCCAGGGCCTGGACCCGGCACGCAGCGCGCTGTGGGGCGGCTCCTACGGCGGGTACATGGTGCTCGCGGGCGTGTCGATGCAGCCGGAGCGGTGGGCAGCTGGCGTCGACATCGTCGGCATGAGCTCGCTCGTCACCTTCCTGGAGAACACCTCGCCCTACCGGGTGGCTTACCGCGAGCGGGAGTACGGCAGCCTCGCCGAGGACCGCGACTTCCTCCTCGAAGCCTCCCCGATCACCTACCTCGACGACATCGTCGCGCCGCTGTTCGTCATCCACGGCGCCAACGACCCGCGCGTGCCGCTGAGCGAGGCCGAGCAGATCCGCGATGCGCTCGCCGGGCGCGGCATCGACTGCGCGCTGCGGGTCTACCACGACGAGGGCCACGGCCTGGCGAAGCGGGAGAACCGGCAGGACGCCTACCCGGCGGCGATCGGGTTCCTCCGGAGGCACCTGGCGCGCTGAGCACGCCGGCCCACTCGCTCAGTCGGCCCGCTCGCTTAGGTGTGGACTTCTGGACCTCAGAGGGTCCAACAGTCCACACACAACCGGAAGACGGCGTACCAGCGCACGTCCGGACTGCAGCCCCGGCCCGCCCGCGGCCCGGCCGCGTCCTCGGCCACTCGCCGCGCCGGAGTGGGCACCCGTCGCTAGCGTGAGGCGATGGGCCCAGCCACCCGCGCCGTCGACGGCCTCATCCGCCTCTACCAGCGCCGCCTCTCCCCCCGGAAGGGGTGGACGTGCGCGCACCTCGTCGCCCACGGCGGGCAGTCGTGCTCGGCCGCGGTGCGCGACGTCGTCGTGCGCCGGGGCGTGGCCCGCAGCGTCGTGCCGACCGTGGCCCGCTTCGTCGCCTGCTACCAGGCCGCGACGATGCTCGCCGCCACCGACGTCCAGGGCGTGTGCTGCTGCGGCCCGATCCCCATCCCGTTCCGCTTCCGGCGCTGAGCCGCCTCAGCGCCGCCCGGCGAGCAGCCCGGCGCGCAGCCGGTCGAGCCCGTAGGCGAACGCCTCGTCGACGTCCCCGCCGAGCCGGAAGGCGCCGGCGAGCTCCATGTGGAGGAAGCCGGTGGCCCACGCGGTGAAGAGCCGGGCGGCCACGAGGGCGTCCTCCTCCCCCACGAGGTCCGCCGCCGCGCGCAGCACCGGCTCGGCCGAGCGCCGCAGCGCCTCCTGCTCGGCGTAGGGCGTGAAGACGAGCCGGAACGCCTCGGGACGCTCGTGGGCGAAGGCGCGGTAGGTGCGGGCGATCGCCGTGAGGTCCTCGGCGCCGTCGAGACGCCGTCCCAGCTCCTCGACGGTCGCGGCGACGACGGCGGCGAGCAGCGCCTCCCGGTCGGCGAACCGCTTGTAGAGCGACGGGGCCCGCACGCCCACGCGGCCCGCCACGGCCTGCATGGTGAGGCCGCCCGGCCCGGCGTCCTCGAGGATCTCCCGCGCGGCTGCGACGACCTCCTCGTTCGTGGTCCGGTTGGGCGAGGGCATCGGAATACTCCTTGGCTATTGACGTTAGCCATGATGGCTAACTACCGTAGCCATCATATGGGAAGGACCCTGCCGTGAAGCTCGCTCCGCACCTCCACCGACTCGGCAACGACGTCGTCGCCTCCTACCTCCTCGACCTCCCGGAGGGGATCACGCTCCTCGACGCCGGGCTCCCGGGCCACTGGGACGACCTCCTGCGCGAGCTCGAGGCCATCGGCCGCCCGATCTCGGACGTGCGCGGGCTCGTCCTCACCCACGGGGACAGCGACCACATCGGCTTCGCCGAGCGCCTCCGCGCCGAGGTCGGCGTGCCCGTGTACGTCCACACCGCCGACGCCCACCGCGCGCGCACCGGTGAGAAGCCGAAGACCCCGATGGGGCCGGCACGACTCGGGCCCATGCTCGGCTTCCTCGCCTACGGTCTGCGCAAGCGCGCGCTGCGCACCCGTCACGTCGCCGAGGTCGTCGAGGTCAGCGACGGTGACGTCCTCGACCTGCCCGGCAGCCCCGTCGTCGTCGGCATGCCCGGCCACTCCCCGGGGAGCGTCGCCGTCCACGTCCCGGCGGTGGACGCCGTCTTCGTCGGTGACGCGCTCACCACCCGCCACGTCCTCACCGGACGCGTCGGGCCGCAGCCCGCGCCGTTCACCGACGACCCGGACGAGGCGCTGGCCTCGCTCGACCGGCTGGCCGGGCTCGCGGCGTCGTGGGTGCTGCCCGGTCACGGGGCACCGTGGAACGGCTCGCCGGCCGGGCTCGCAGCGGCGGTGCGTGCCGCCTGACCGCGATTCAGGCCGGGGCGGGGCTCGGGAGCCGCAGCCGCGCGGACACCCGCTCGGTGACCCGCTCCAGCGGGAGGAAGGCGAACCAGCAGACCACCGTGGGCAGGAAGTGGATGCCCATCGCGATGAAGGTGGCGAGGTGGAAGGCGAGGAAGCAGCCGATGGCGAGGTAGAGCCAGCGCCCGCGCATGAAGAGGACCACCGGGGAGCAGATCTCCAGGACGAGCGAGCCCCACTGCGCCGCGCGCAGCAGCATCGGGTACTCCAGCGCCCACTGGACCAGGTGGGAGCCGCGGCGCACGATCGCCCAGGTCAGCACCGACCCGTTGGCCCAGGTGACGAGGCTGCCCGCGCGGGACCACTTGGCGAACACCGACCCGAAGTAGGTGAGCACGGTCGCGAGCTGGACGCAGCGCAGCGCCCAGCCGGCCGCCTGGGACAGGGTCTGGTCGCGGTAGTGGGCCACGCCGACCGTGGGCAGGGCGAGCGTGGTGACCATGAGCGCCATGTGGTCGTGCTGGACGTAGGAGAAGCCCTGGGAGTTCAGCGCCCAGACCCAGAAGGTCAGCGCCACGCCCCAGCCGGCGACCCGCTGCGCGCGCCCGGCGATCGCGAGCACGCACAGGAGGAGGATCGCTGCGAGCAGCGCGTAGGACACGGCGGTGCTCAGCGGCGGGAGGTGCACGAGCCGGGCCAGCAGGGTGGGCTGGTAGAGCTCGGGCACGTAGGAGTGCGGGATGACGTCGTCGAAGGTGAACAGGACGTCCCAGATGACGAAGGCGTAGACGAGCGCGCGGAACGCGGCCACGCGGGCGAGCGGGACGGGGCGGGTGAGCCAGCCGGCGACGGCGCGCACCTCAGTCCTCCCCCGCGGTCGAGTCCCAGCGCAGCAGCTCGACCTGCTCCGGCTCCCCGACGACGTACCCGCCGGCCAGCTGCTGGATCGAGCGCATGAGGTAGAGCGTCTCGATCGGCTCGCGCCCGGGCTGCAGCGCCGCGTAGGCGTCGACGAGGGACTGCATGAGCTCGGGACGGTCGATGATCCGCTGGAGCTGGCCCTCGACCTCCGCCCGCGCCACCCCGATGGTCTGCTCGTTCATCGCGATCCGCCGCCCCTGCTCACCGGCGGTGTCGGCGAGCAGGTAGGTCGAGCGGACCGTGCCGTCCAGGTCCCGCGCCGTCGCGAACTGCGAGAGCGTGCCGAGCGGGAAGAGGTCGTTGGTGTCGGCGACCTGCCCGTAGGCGAGCACCCCGAGGGCCGCGACCGTCCCGACCATGCGCGCCGCCAGCCCTGCCGCGGACAGCCGGCGGACGGCGGGCCGCTCCGGTGGACGCTGCTCTCCGGGCGGCTCCATCCGGGCAGCGTAACCGCGCTGACCTGCGGCGTCAGCGGAACGGGCAGGTGCGCCCGCCCTACAGCTCGGTGACCTGGCCCGCCTCGACGTGCCACCGCCGGTCGGTGCGTACGGTGGCGAGCATCCGCCGGTCGTGGGTCACCAGCAGCAGCGTTCCGTCGTAGGACTCGAGCGCCTGCTCGAGCTGCTCGATGGCCGCGAGATCGAGGTGGTTCGTCGGCTCGTCGAGCACGAGCAGGTTGACACCACGAGCCTGCAGCAGCGCCAGCCCGGCCCGCGTGCGCTCCCCGGCGGACAGCTCGTCGACGGGGCGGTTGACGTGGTCGGCCTTGAGCCCGAACTTCGCCAGGAGCGTGCGCACCTCCCCGGACGCCATGTCCGGGACGAGCGCCTCGAAGGCCGGCGCGAGGAGCTGGGACCCGGCGAGCACCGCGCGCGCCTGGTCGATCTCACCGATGTGAACGCCGGCCCCCAGGCTCGCCGTCCCCTCGTCCGGCAGCTGGTGGCCCAGCAGCCCGCGGAGCAGCGTCGACTTGCCGGCGCCGTTCGGTCCGGTGATGCCGATCCGCTCCCCCGCGTTCACCTGCAACGACACCGGGCCGAGCGTGAAGGACCCCTGCCGGAACACCGCCTGGCTGAGCGTCGAGACGACCGACCCGGAGCGCGGCGCCGACCCGATGGTGAACTGGAGCTGCCACTCCTTGCGAGGCTCCTCGACCTCCTCGAGCCGAGCGATGCGGCTCTCCATCTGCCGGACCTTCTGCGCCTGCTTCTCGCTCGACTCGCTCGCGGCCTTGCGCCTGATCTTGTCGTTGTCCGGCGCCTTCCTCATCGCGTTGCGCACGCCCTGGCTCGACCACTCCCGCTGGGTCCTGGCCCGCGAGACGAGGTCGGCCTTCTTGTCGGCGAACTCGTCGTACTTCTCCCGCTGGTGGCGGCGGACGGTCTCCCGCTCCTCCAGGTACGCGTCGTAGCCGCCACCGAACACGCGGTTCGTGCCCTGGGCCAGGTCGAGCTCCAGCACTCGCGTCACGCAGCGCGCGAGGAACTCACGGTCGTGACTGATGACCACCACCCCGCCGCGGAGCCCGTGGACGACGGCCTCGAGCCGTTCGAGACCGTCGAGGTCGAGGTCGTTCGTCGGCTCGTCCAGCAGCACGATGTCGAACCGGGACAGGAGCAGCGCCGCCAGCCCGACCCGGGCGGCCTGCCCGCCGGACAGCGAGGTCATCAGTGCCTGCTCGGGCCGGGCCCCGCCGAGGTCCAGGCCCAGGTCGGCGAGCACGTCCGGGATGCGCTCGTCGAGGTCGGCGGCACCGCAGGCCAGCCAGCGGTCCAGCGCCGAGGAGTACGCATCGGCCGGGTCGACCCCACTGCCCTCGAGGAGCGACGGGTCACCGAGCGCCGCCGCCGCGGCCTCCAGGTCCCTGGTCGCCTCGGCGCACCCCGTGCGGCGGGCGATGTACTCGGCCACGGTCTCCCCGACGACGCGCTCGTGCTCCTGGGGCAGCCAGCCGACGAAGGCGTCCGGCGGCGACAGCGTGATGGCCCCCGCCTGCGGCTGGTCCTTGCCTGCGAGCAGCCTGAGCAACGTGGACTTCCCCGCGCCGTTGGCGCCGACCACCCCGAGGACGTCTCCCGGGGCGATGGTGAGGTCGAGTGAGTCGAACAGGGTGCGATGGCCGTACCCGCCGGCCAGGCCGTGGGTCACGAGGGTCGCGGTCATCAGCCAATCCTCGCACCGGGGAGGGGCTCGACAGACCGCACGACTCCCCGCGATGCCCGCCCGGACCGTGACCTCGGCCTCGCGGTGCCCGGCAGCTCACGACGGCGCCGTCCGGCGGGTCCTCAGGGCCGTCCGAGCTCCTCGGCGAGCATGACGATGATGCCGCTCGGGCCCCGCAGGTAGGTGAGCCGGTAGGCGTCCTCGTACCTCGCCACGCCACGCAGCGGGTGGCAGCCGTGCCGCGCCGCGATCTCGAGGGCGGCGTCGAGGTCGTCGACGGCGAGGGCCACCCGGTGCATGCCGATCTCGTTGGGGCGGGTCGGCTCCGTCTCGATGGCCTCGGGGTGGAGGTACTCGAAGAGCTCGAGGCGCCCGTGACCGTCGGGCGTCTGCAGCATGGCGATGCGCACGTGGTTGCCGTCGAGGCCCACGGCCGTGTCCGCCCACTGCCCGCTCACCGTGTCCCGGCCCAGCACGGTGAGGCCGAGGTCGGTGAAGAACGCGACCGCGGCGTCGAGGTCGCGGACCGCGATCCCGATGTTGTCCAGTCTCGTGGCCATGGCGGGACGCTAGTGAGGGCGCGCCAGGACGGGCAACGGGATATCCCGTCGTCCTCAGGCGGTGAGGAGCCCGACGGCGAGGGCGATGACGCCGAGGAGCGGCACGACGCCCTGCTTGAGCGCGGCGCTGGCCTTGTCCGGGCTCGACAGGAGGAGCACGAGCGCGGCGGCGACCATCGACCCGGCGCCGGTGAACACGAGTGTCGCCCCGACGTCCTCGTACCCGGCGGCGTAGAGCCCTGTCCCGAGGAACACCGCGAGGGCGAGGAAGAGGTTGTAGAAGCCCTGGTTGAACGCGAGCTCGCGGGTCGCCTCCGCCTTCAGCGCCGAGCCGGTGCCGAAGATCCGGCGCGCCCGCTCGCCCGTCCACGCGAAGGACTCGAGGTAGAAGATGAAGACGTGCACCAGCGCGGCGAGGCACGCGAGGACGAGTCCGACGACGACCATGGGGCCTCCTCACTCACGAACGCGTGGAGACGATCCGTGGCACCACGAGACGTGCGTCCAGGATGCGCCGCGGGATGTGCCCCCGCAAGGGAGGGAGAGGCCTGCACCTGTCGAACGGCGCCTCAGGTCCGAGCACTACCGGCGTGCCCGACGTACCGGTGCCGCTCGCGCCAGGCGCGCTCCCACTTCCGGGTGAGAGCCGGGTAGACGATCAGGTACCGGAACGGCTTGATCGCCTTCATGTACATCCGCCCGAACCGGCCGTTGGGCTTGACCAGCGCGGCCATGCGCAGCTCGTAGCCACCGCGCTCGGACGGGACCCAACCCAGGTGCGTGAGGTCATGGACCGTCTTGTTCGCCAGCTCGATCACGCACTCGTCGGCGAGCTCGTACACGAGGGTGAACGGGGTGTGGGGCACCGCCTCCCCGGCGGCATCCTGCCGCAGGTCCGCCGGCAGTCGATCCAGCAGCGAGTCGACGCGTCCGGAGAGACCGGCACCAGGCGAGTCCCAGCCCAGCAACCCCCGAGCGTCCAGCGCACCGCGAACAGGAGGCGCACCAGCGGCGGGTTCTCGTTCAGGCCGCCCGCCGCACGCAGCGCGGCCAGCATGACGGGGAAGTCGTCGGGGCCGGCCCCCGGCGTGCGGTAGACCCACACGTCCTCCACCTCGAAGTCAGGCGCGATCTCGTGGATCCGCCACGACCGATCGGTGTGCTCCGTCTCGGGCAACCGGTTCGACCACCACCGGGCCCGCAAGTTCCGCGCCAGCGACCGGCCCACACCGCGTGCCGCGCGCCGCCCCTCGGGAGCGGGGACGAGATCGGTCGGGGACTCCGCCTGCCGAGGCGCGGCACCCTCGGCCCAACGGCGCTCGATGCCCCGCAGGAGCGCGGGGTACACGACGCGGTAGCGCAGCGGCTTGATGGCCGCCATGTAGAGGCGACCGAGCCGGCCGTTGGGGCGGACCAGGACGGCCATCTGGCCCCGGTGCGCGCCCTCGCCGTCGGGGACCCAGCCGAGGTGCATGACGGCGTGGACGGTCGCGTTGGCGATCTCGGCGGCCCACTCCTCGCGGGTCTCGTACAGGGTGACGAAGGCGACCCCGGGCAGGTCGCGGCCGAGGGCGACCCGAGCGACGTCGTCGGGAAGGCGTTCGCGCAGCGAGATGACGCGATCACCGAGCCCGTCGTCCGGCCCGTCCCAGCCGAAGGTGCGACCGATGGCCCAGCGCGCCTTCCACAACCCGCGGACGAGGAGCGGCGCGCTCTCGGGGAAGTCGTCCGTGGCGAACGTCGCGACCAGGCGCGGGAGGTCGTCGGCACCCCCGCGCACGTCGATCGACCACACATCCTCGAGCCGGAAGTCCGGCGCGATCCGGTGGATGAGCCAGGGCTGCTCTGTGTGCGCCTGCGGCGGCAGCAGCCGCCCCGGGCCCGGCCGCTCGCGGTACGTGAGGATCCCCATCGTCACTGCCCCCCATGTGCTGTGCGGAGGCACCCCACCTCCCCGTGTACCAGATGGTACGCCTGCGGCTGTGGAGTGACCAGGGGTCCTTCCGGCACGGTGTCGCCCGGACGAGCCGCCTCCTGCCCCCTGACACAATCGCCGCCATGACGACGCCGCTGGAGCAGTGGGAAGCCTCGGTCGCCGAGCTGTGGAAGCGTCTCGACTGCCTCGGACCCGAGGACGGCGTGACCGCGATGCGCGACCTGGCGGCGACGTGCCCGGCCACCGACGGCAGGGCGGCGTTCGAGCTCGCGGGGATGTACGACTCCCAGGGGTTCGAGGCCGAGGCCGCCGCGCAGTACGAGCGCGCTCTGGACCTCGGCCTCGACACCGCCAGGCATGCGCAGCTCGCGGTCCAGTACGGCTCGACCCTGCGCAACCTCGGCCGCCTCGACGAGGCGATCGCCGTCCTGCGAGCCGCCCCGACGCACGAGTCCACCGGGTCCGCCCCACGCCTCGTGCTGGCCCTGGCGCTCCACAGCGCCGGACGCACCGACGAGGCGCTCCAGGTCTCGGTCGAGGCGCAGATCGAGGCCCTGCCCCGCTACCAGCGCTCGATGCGCGCGTACGCCGCGGCCCTCACCGCGCCGACGACCTCGGACGACGCCGCCGGCCGCTGAGGTAGGGCGTCAGCGTGCCAGCACGGTCGCTCAGACGTCGAAGCGGAGCTCCCCGACGTCGCCGTCCTGCATGACGCCCTCCTTGCGGCCTTCGCCACGGCCCACGACAGGTCCGTCACGCGGCCCGCGGCTATGGTCGGGCCCACACTCTCCGGGAAGGGACGGGCCATGCCCACCATCGCAATCATCGGTGCCGGACCAGGCCTCGGGGCCGCAGTCGCGCGGAAGTTCGGCGCCGAGGGCTTCTCTGTCGCCCTCATCGCCCGCAACCAGGCGACGCTGGACGACCTGGCAGCCGAGCTGCAGGCCGGCGGCGTGGTCGCGCGCGGTTACCCGGCAGACGTGCTGGATCCCGAGTCCCTCGTGACCGCCCTTGAACGGGCCACGACCGAGCTCGGCCGGATCAGCGTGCTGCAGTACAGCCCGCTCCCCTCCCGGGCCTACCTCCAGCCGGTGCTCGAGCTGACGCCCGAGCTGGCAACGGAGGCCCTGCAGTTCTCCGCCCTGGGCCTCATCCACGCCGTGCGCACGGTCCTGCCGGCGATGCGAGAGGCGGGTGAGGGCAGCATCGTCCTCGTCAACGGCGGAACGTCGGTCAAGGCTCGCAGCGGCTTCGCCGGGACCTCGGTCGCGTTCCCCGCCGAGAGCGCGTACGGCGAGATGCTCCACGAGGCCCTGCAGGACGAGGGCGTCCGGGTCGTCCAGCTCGTGATCCCGGGAGCCATCCCGAAGCTCAACCTCGAGAACGGGATCGACGACGTGGCCGAGCGCATCTGGGAGCTGCACAGCTCCGCGGGCCCGTTCCGGACCATGCTCATCCCGCTGGAGGAGGGCCGCGAATAGGACGCGGTCTCCGGCTCCCGGCGCGAGGCCCGCCGTCGGGACTCACATGTTGAAGCGGAACGAAATCGGCCCATTCTGGCTGGTGACGGACGTCGCCGGTAGACGTCTAAAACCCGCTCTGACCCGCCTGAACGCGTCGATCACTCGGTACCGTCGCGGGCCGGAGTCAGGAGGACCGTGGCGAGGGGCGAGCTTCGGCGGGTTGTACGTCGGCGACAGTGACGTTGACTTCTGCGGCGGTGAGGGCGAGCTGGTTGGTGATCGTGCGCGCGACGTGGGCACGGAGCGTCTCGACGACGGTAGGGATGTCGGTGCCCATCTCGACGGCGATCTGGATATCGATGATCACGTGGGTCCCGGCGACGCCGACGTCGGTCGCCGGCTCGCCGGCGGGGCTGGCGACCCGGCTGCTGGTGGCGTCCAGTGTGGTGCGCCCGCCCCCCAGGGCCAGGGTCACGGAGGGGACCTCTTGCGCCGCCAGGCGGGCGACGGCGGCGATGATCCGCGCCGCGATCCGTGTCTCGCCCCGCCCGGTGGGGATGACGGCATACCAGCTGTGCCGGGCGAGCTGTCGGACCTGAGCCATCACCGCGGTCAGCAGGTCGGAGGGTGCCCGGACATCGGTGTCCACGAGCTCATGGACCGGGGCCCACAAGGCGCTCAACTCGGCGAGGGCGGCTCGGCAGTGAGGGCAGGCCCGCTGGTGGTCGGGGTCGACGGGCTCGGTGCGTTCGGCGACCTGGTTCAGCAGTGCGTCGTAGGAGGCGCCGCACGCGAGGCGAGACTCGGCCATATCGGTCACCTCCATCCCTGCAGGCGGGCGGTCAGCGTGCGCCGGGCTCGATGCACGCGGACCTTGGCAGCATTCTCGCTGATACCCAGGATCCGCCCTGCCTCGGCGTGCGTACAACCATTGAAGGTGTGCAGTACCAGGGCGGTGCGCTGGTCGAAGGGCAGAGCGGCCATCGCCCTCATAGTGGCATCTTGGCGGTGGGCGGCCACCACCTCGCTCTCGGGTCCGGGTCCGGACATCGGCTCATCGTCGGGCAGAGCGGTGATGGGTCGGGCGGCCCGGCGCTGGTTGTGGCAGCGGTTGATGACGATGCGGATCAGCCAGGTACCGAAGCTCGACTCGCTGCGATGACGTGGCAGACCTTTCCAGGCGTTCAGGAGGGCGTCCTGGACGGCGTCCTGGGCGTTCTGCGGGTGGCCGGTGATTCGCAGCGCGACCAGGTACGCGCGGTCCTGGTGGCGACGGACGAGAGTTTCGAACGCGCTCTCGTTCCCGTCGCGGGCCTGGGCGACCAGGGCCGCCTCCCAGCCGTCGGCGCTGGGGGGGGCCGGCATCGGGGGTCACCCGAGGTTCCTCAGTCCATGGCATCGGGGTGTAACCCTTCGCGGATCTTGGTGTCTAAGGAGATGAGGGTCACCGTAGTCACGGCGCCGCGCCGGCGCCTGGCGTGGTGCTCCGGACCAAGAACTGATCCGCGAGGGAGACGAGAGACCGTGAGCGACCCCACCACCGCATCGGCCCTGTCCAGCAGCCCTGCCGCGACGCCGGGTGCGAGCAGCAGTCAGCTCGCCAAGGCAGCGCCAAGCGCCCTGCAGAGCCCGCAGGGCAACACCACCATCGCCGACGGCGTCGTGCAGAAGATCGCCGGATCACCGACGTGCGGGTCGACCACGTCGACATAGACGTCGTCAGCCTCAAGGTGCCCACCGCGAGCCGGAAGAGAGTGAAGTGACCGCGATGGCTTTGCTGAACCGGATCCTGTCCGTGCTGCTGGCCCTGGCGCTGCTGCTTGGTGGGCTGCTCGCCGCCGTGGAGATCGTCCTGGCCCTCCTCGGCCGGCCCTCCTGGGTCCTCCCGCACGAGCAGTGGAGCACCTGGCTCGGGGAACAGACCTGGGACACCGACCCGGTCCGCGCAGGGCTGGTCGCGCTGGCGCTCCTCGGGCTGCTGCTGCTGTGGCCCGCGCTCCGGCGAGGCAAACCCTCCGCCCTGAGCCTGCCCCCCCGATCCCAAGGCACCCCGGCCGGGGTGAGCGTGAGCGCCTCCCGCCGAGGCATCGAGACATCCCTGGCCACGGCCGCGCGGCGCACCAGCGGCGTCAGCGCGGCCCGCGCGCAGGTGAGCCGGCGCCGCGCGACCGTCCGGGCCCGCACCGCCACCCGCTCCCCGGGCACCCTCCACGCAGAGGTGAGCAGCGCCGTCACCGAGACACTCACCGACCTCGGGCTCGCCGAGGTGCTGCGCCCACGGGTGACCATCTCCACCAAGGCGGCCCGGTGAGCACCCGCGTCGACGGCGCCAACCGCGCCGTGCTCACCCTCCTCGGCCTGGCCCTCCTCGCGGCCGGCGTGCTGGGCCTCGTGCTCAGCCTCGGCGGCTTCGGAACGGACCTCGCAGCCTCACCCGTCCTGCCCGACCAGCTCAGCCGCCTCGCCGCGGACACCTCGTGGTTCTGGCCCGTGGTGGCCGCCGCCTGCCTGGTGATCGCCCTGCTGGGGCTGCGCTGGCTCCTGGCGCAGCTGCGCACCGACCGGGTCACCCGCCTGGACCTGACCCAAGACCCCCGCGACGGGCTCACCACCCTGCACGCCGGTGCGCTCATCGACGCCGTCGAGGACGAGGCCGGCGCGCTGCGCGGCGTCACCGGGGCATCGGCGCACCTGCGCGGGGAGGACCACCCCCGCCTGGACCTGACCGTGGACCTCTCCGACCGCGCCGACGTCGCCGAGATCCGTGCCCAGCTCGAAGAGCTGGTCATACCCCACCTGCGCCAGGCAGCCGACGCCCCCGACCTCGCCGTCGACATCGTGCTGCGCCCCGGCAAGGGCCGCAGCACCAGGCGGGACCTCACTTGAGGGCACCGCCGACCCCGCGGCCCGCCCGACTGGCCGCCGGAGTCATCACCCACAATCCCGCAGCACCCACCAGAAGGAGTCAGTCATGATCAGCACGGACCAGATCCAGAACCTGCTTTCCACCGGCGGCACCGTCGTCACCGAGGCCGGCGAGAAGATCGGCAACGTCGGCCAGGTCTACCTCGACGACCAGACCGGTGACCCCGAGTGGGTCACCGTCAGGACCGGCATGTTCGGCAGCGCCGAGTCCTTCGTCCCGCTGGCCCAGGGCACCGTGTCCGGCAGCGAGATCCAGGTGCCCTACGGCAAGGACCAGGTCAAGGACGCCCCCCGGGTGGAGGAGTCCGGCGATGGTCACCTGTCCCAGGGCCAGGAGGCCGAGCTGTACCGCTACTACGGCCTGGACTATTCCGAGGCCGCCTCCGACTCCGGCCTGCCCGGGGTCGGCGCCCCCGCACCCCGGGACGACCGTACCGGTGAGCCGGGCGTGGTGGGACGCGACACCTCCGGCAGGACCACCGACAACGCGATGACCCGCTCGGAGGAGCAGCTGCACGTCGGCACCGAGGAGGTCCAGGCCGGCAAGGCCCGGCTGCGCAAGTACATCGTCACCGAGAACGTCACCACGACCGTCCCGGTCTCCCACGAAGAGGTCCGCATCGAGCGTGAGCCGATCACCGAGGCCAACCGCGACGCGGCCATGGCCGGTGGGGACCTCACCTCCGAGGAGCACGAGGTCATCCTGCACGCCGAGGAGCCCGTGGTCACCAAGGAGACCGTCCCGGTCGAGCGGGTGCGCCTGGACACCGAGACCGTCACCGAGGACCGGGAGGTCACCGAGGAGGTCCGCAAGGAGCAGATCGAGACCGACACCGGCGAGGCCCCCGAGCGCGGCACGAAGCACTAACCCGGGCCACCGGTCCGTGGCCCGGCCCCGCCCGGGGATCGCCGGGCCACGGCCCCCAAGGCCCCCGACCGCGCGTCCCTAGTGGGGAAGCGACCGAGAACAACGAACGGAGAACCACCGTGCACATCGACAAGCTCACGGCCGGCGGCGAGACGGACAAGGCCACCCAGGCCGAGTCCGAGCTGCCCCACAAGGTCGACACCGACAAGGACTCCGGTCTGCTCAGCAAGCTCGGGATCGACCCCCAAGACCTGCTCGGCAAGCTCCCCGGTGGGCTGGGCGGGCTCGGCCGCTAGCAACCGGCCCCGGGAACCGAGGGAACAGGACCGGACCTCGGTTCCCAGCCCAGAAGAGGTCTCCTGGCACCCCAGGCGGTGCCACCGCCCTTGGCAAGATCCACGACCACATCTGCACCCGGAGGAGAACCCCACGAGCGACGTCACCCAGCCCGTCACCGATGACAGCATCGCCGTCCGTCAGGTCGGCCACGACCAGTTCAGCTGGGTCGCCGGTGACGCCCGGGCACCAGGGACTTACACCCTGCAGCTGGTGTTGGACCAGGGCGCCTGGAAGAGGTGCTGACCCTCGATCCCGACGACGCCGACAACCTCCAGGACCTGCTCGTCGGCGCTGGGACCGTCGACGTCCGCCGACGCACCCTGATGTTCGGCACCCCGGTCGGACACAGCTAGCGGATACCGCGTGGTGGCCGGCGGCGTCGACTGCCGTCCGCCACCACCGGAGACCGCCTGGAAGCATCTCGACTCGTCACCCGGAAAGGACACACCCATGAGCACCAGCTACGGATCGACACCGCAAGAGAAGGAACCCCGGGCCGGTTCGGACGCGCGCTCGTCCGAGAGCCCAGGCCGTGACCGGCAGAGCGTCGTGAAGAGGGAGAAGGAGGAGTACGGCGGTGTCAAGATCGGCTCCGCGTTCTTCGGGTGGCTCACCGCCACCGGCGCCGCAGCCCTGCTGACCGCTCTCATCACCGGAATCGCCACTGCGATCGGTCTCGCCAGCGACCTGGGCCTAACCCAGGCAGCCGATGCTGCCGACGACAACGCGCAGACAATCGGGATCGTGGGCGCGATCGTCGCGGCGGTGATCCTCTTCATCGCCTACTTCTGCGGCGGTTACGTCGCCGGACGGATGGCCCGGTTCGACGGCGTCAAGCAGGGCGTGGCGGTGTGGGTCTGGGCGGTGGTGATCGTGATCGTCCTCGCGGTCCTGGGCGTCATCGCCGGTCAGAACGTGATCGGGCAGGGTCAGCTGGCGAATATTCCCATCCCGATCGACACGGACGACCTCACCACCACCGCAGTCATCACGGTGGTCGCCGCGGCCCTGGTGAGCCTGCTTGGTGCGATCCTCGGTGGGCGCGCCGGCATGCATTATCACCGCAAGGTCGACGAGGCCGGCCTCGGCCGCTGACCACAAGGAGGGCGCGGCGGCCGACGCACACAGATGGGCAGAGTGGGATTCGATCCACTCTGCCCATCTGGGCTCCGTGCCAGCCCCGCGGCTACGCCGTCAACATCCCCACACCAGGTAGCCGGCCACCGGTGGCCCCGTCCTGACGGCATTGGCCCCGTCATGACCGACACCCGCGATTCTCAGGAGCCATCCGATGTCGACTGACAGGGAGCCGACGCAGCGGCTGATACGCCCGCCTGAGCTGCGCACCGGCGAGGACCGTTCCGCCTCCCGCCTCGAGCTCTTCCTGGACCTCGCCTACGTGCTGGTGGTCGCCGAGCTCGCCAAAGCCTTCGCGGCGGACCTGACCTGGCACGGGGCCGCGGTCTTCACGTCGATGTTCGCTGTCACATGGTGGTCGTGGGTGACCATCACCTTGTACGCCAACCGGTTCGACACCGATGACGTCCTGTACAGGCTGGCGAAACTCGCCGGAGCATTCGGTGTGGCGGTCATGGCCGCCGCAGCCAGCGACCCAACCGGTGCCCAGAGCACCGCGTTCACCGTCGGATGTCTCATCACCCGGCTCCTGCTGCTGGCGCTGTACATCCGCGCCTGGCGCCACGTGCGCGAGGCACGCACCACTATCGAGATCTACCTGATCGGAACCACCGCCGGGGCGATGCTGTGGGCCGTATCCCTGATTGTGCCCGCGCCCGCCACGTACGCGCTGTGGGCCCTCGCCGTCGCGCTGGAAGCCACGGCACCCCTGATCGCCACCCGTAAGGGCGACAACGCCCCGCTGCACATCGAGCACCTGCCCGAACGCTTCGCCCTGTTCGTCATCCTTGTCCTCGGTGAATCCGTTGCCTCGGTCGTGACCGGCATGCACGACACCGACTGGAACCCCACATCAGTACTCGTCGCAGCAGTCGGGTTCCTCATCGCCTCCGCCCTGTGGTGGAACTACTTCGATCTCGGTGCGGTCGCGGGCAAGGAACAGCTCACCTCCGAGCAGCGGCCTCAACACACCGCCAAGCCCGACCGGTACGTCTACGGCCACCTGCCGCTGACCCTCGGCCTCGCGGCTGTCGGGGTCGGTATCGAGCAATACATCGTCCACCCGGTCGGTGAGCTCACCACCGGAGGTCGGTGGGCCCTGTGCGCGGGCGCGGCATTGTTCCTCACCGGCACCGCAGTCATCATCTCCGGCAACAACGGGTGGCGCGCGACCTGGCCGTGGCCCCTCGCCGCGATCCCGGCCATCCTGGCCGTCGGCTACCTCGACCAACTCCTGCCCGCGGTCTCAGTCAGCGCCATCGGCATCGCCCTGATCATCACCATCCTGGCCGGACTGCGCGAGCAACGACGCGGCCAACTACCCGCCGACGACTGAGCCAGCTCCCACCCAGTAAGCATGGCTGCCACCCGCGCCGGAACCCAGCCGGGAGCCGAGCATGTGGCTTTCGCCGTTGTGTGGCGGTCTATCGACGCTCCGTGGCGAGTGAATCGCCCCGGGTTTCGTGGAGGCTCGGTTACTTGGAATTAGCCCCGGTGCGGACGGGTGTTTCAGGGTAGCGCTCGGGGGTGACGCTGGCCCAGTGGTTGGCCTCGAACTCCGCGGGCGGAACGAGGCCGATCTCGCCGTGCAGGCGTCGGTGGTTGAACCAGTCGACGTACTCGGCGACGGCGATCTCGACGTCGGTCACGTTCTTCCAGCCGCCCTTCGGGCGCATGACCGGGTTGCGGACGCACTCGGCCCTGAACAGGGAGTTCATGGCCTCGGCCATCGCGTTGTCGTAGGAGTCCCCGCGGCTGCCGACCGAGGCGACGGCCTCCGCTTCGGCGAGCCAGCCATCAGGCGAAACTTCTTGCGGACCGTGTGCGGACTGGAAGCACCCGATACCGCTCTGACCTGCACAAACGCCCGGTTTCACACGTTGAAGCGGAACTCCACGACGTCGCCGTCCTGCATGACGTAGTCCTTGCCCTCCATGCGCACCTGGCCGCGGGCCTTGGCCTCGGCCATGGAGCCGGCGGCGACGAGGTCGTCGAAGGAGACGATCTCGGCCTTGATGAAGCCGCGCTGGAAGTCGGTGTGGATGACGCCCGCCGCCTCGGGGGCCGTGGCGCCCTTGTGGATCGTCCACGCGCGGGCCTCCTTCGGCCCGGCGGTGAGGTAGGTCTGCAGGCCCAGGGTGTCGAAGCCGACCCGGGCGAGCTGGTCGAGGCCCGCCTCCTCCTGGCCGGCGTCGGCGAGCATCTCGGCGGCCTCCTCCGGCTCCAGCTCGACGAGCTCGGACTCGAACTTCGCGTCGAGGAAGATCGCGTCCGCCGGGGCGACGAGCTCACGGAGCTCGGCCTGCATCGCGGTGTCGGCCAGGCCCTCGTCGTCGGTGTTGAAGACGTAGATGAACGGCTTGGCGGACAGCAGCTGGAAGGTGGCGAGGTGCTCGGGGTCCAGCCCGGCCTTCGCGGCACCGGCGGAGATCGCCGTGCCCTCCTCCAGCAGCGCGAGGGCGCCGCGGGCGGTGTCGAGGACGGCGGCGTCGGTCTTCTTGCCGCGCACCTCCTTCTCCAGCCGCGGGATCGCCTTCTCCATCGTCTGCAGGTCGGCGAGGACCAGCTCGGTGATGATCGTCTCGATGTCCTCGGCCGGGGCGACCCGGCCCTCGACGTGGACCACGTCGGGGTCGCTGAACGCGCGGGTCACCAGGCAGATCGCGTCCGCCTCGCGGATGTTGGCGAGGAACTGGTTGCCCAGCCCCTCCCCCTCCGAGGCACCGCGGACGATGCCGGCGATGTCGACGAACGAGACCGTCGCGGGGAGGATCTTCTGCGAGCCGAAGATCTCGGCGAGCTTCTCCAGCCGCGGGTCCGGCAGCGGCACGACGCCGATGTTCGGCTCGATCGTCGCGAACGGGTAGTTCGCGGCGAGCACGGTCGCGCGGGTGAGCGCGTTGAACAGGGTCGACTTGCCGACGTTGGGCAGTCCCGCGATTCCGATGGTGAGGGCCACGGGGCTGGATTCTACGTGGCCCACGGCGGGCGGCCCACCGACCTTGCGCCCGGTGCTGCCATCGCGGGCCCCGCTGCACCCCCCGCGCAGGCCCGTTCCCCTGCCACCGTGCGCCCCTTCCTGTCACGGTGCGCCTGCCGCAGCGCCCGCACGGTGGCAGGAACGGGCGCACGATCGAGGGTCCATGCCCCGTGCGGAGCGCCGGGTGCTGTGCCACGGTGAGTCCATCCGACGCCCCGAGGAGGACCGATGCCCGACCTCACCGCCCTCACCACCTCCCACCTGGAGGCCGCGCGCGCCGACGAGTACGGCCGCAGTGCCGAGCTGCTCGTCCGCGACGGCGTCCTGCGCCAGACCATCATCGCGCTGCGCGAGGGCGCCGAGCTCGCCGAGCACAACGCACCGCACGCCGCGAGCATCCAGGTGCTCGTCGGGCGCGTGCGGGTGACCGGGGAGGGCGAGCCGGTCCTGTCCTCCGGCGAGCTGCACACCCTCACCCACCAGCGCCACGCCGTCGCCGCGCTGGAGGACTCGGTCTTCCTCCTCACCACGGTGACCAGCCAGCCGGGCGAGCCGCCCCAGGGTGGGGAGCGCCCCGAGCACGGCTGAGGGCCGACGCGGGCTGGGATGATGACCGGGTGCAGCCCGCCGTCGTCTTCCGCGCCCCCACGAGCCGGGTCTACGCCGTCGTCACCTGGGTGATCGCCGTCGTCGTCCTCCTCGCCCTCGCGCTGGAGGGCGGGTCCAGCGCGCTCCTCGCCTACGGCGCGCTGCCCGCCGTCCTCGCCGCCATGGGCTGGGCCGCCTTCTGGCGTCCGCTCGTGCGGGTGGAGCGCGGCGGGGTGCGCGTGGTCAACGTCCTGAGCACGACGTGGCTGCCGTGGTCGGCGGTCACCGGCACGCGCACCCGCTGGGGCCTGGAGCTCCTCGTCGACGGCGGGAAGGTCGGGGCGTGGGGCCTGCCCGCCCGCAGTGCCCTCGGCCGCTGGCTCGGCAGGCGCCGGGAGGAGCCCGCGCTGCCCCGGCTGGACCGGCTCACCGCCGACGTCGCGGGCGGGGGCGACCCCGCCGTGGTGGCCCGGCTCATCGATCAGCACCGGACCGGCCGCCCGGGAGCGGCCGGCTTGCCGCGTCCGCAGCGCCGCCTCGACGCCGCGCCCGCCGCCCTGCTCCTCGCCACCACCGGCCTGGCGATCGTCACCGTCCTCCTCTGACGTCCGGCACCCCCGCACCCCCGCCTGCGCGGGGATGTCGGTGGGGGCTGCGAGGCTGGGGCACATGGACACGACAGTGGTGATCGTCCTCGCCGTCGCGGCCCTGGCCCTCGGGCTGACGGTCGGGTGGCTGGCTGCCCGCACCCGGGGCGAGGGCGCGCTCTCCGGGGCCCGGCAGGAGGCTGCGGCCGCCCGCGCCCGGGCGGAGGCGCTGGCCGCGGAGTGCGCCGACCTCAAGGACCGCGCCTCGCGTGACCACGACGTGCTGCGCGCCCTCGCGCCGGTGCGCGCCACGCTCGCGCAGGTGGGTGAGCACGTCGCCGAGCTCGAGCGGGAGCGCACCGAGCAGTTCACCGTCCTCGCCGAGCGGCTGCACGCCGCCCAGCGCTCGGAGGAGGAGCTGCGCGCCACGACCGCCACGCTCGCCGGGGCGCTGCGCTCGGGCACGGCCCGCGGGCAGTGGGGCGAGGTCCAGCTGCGCCGGATCGTCGAGGCGGCCGGGATGCTGCGGCACGTCGACTTCCTCGAGCAGCCCTCGCTCGCCTCGCTGCCGGGCGCGACGCCGGACGCCACAGGTCGCCCGGACCTCGTCGTCCGGCTGCCGGAGGGCAAGACGCTCGTCATCGACGCGAAGGTCCCCTTCGACTCCTACCTCGAGGCGAGCGCCGTCACCGCGGTCAACGACCCCGCGACCGCGGACCGGCGGGCGCGTCTGCTCGCGGCCCACGCCCGTGCGCTGCGCTCCCACGTCGACGCGCTCGGCGCGCGGCGCTACGCCGAGCAGCTGAGCGGCAGCCCGGAGCTCGTCGTCATGTTCGTCCCCGCCGAGGGCCTGCTCTCCGCCGCCCTCGAGGAGGACCCGGGCCTCCTCGAGCACGCCTTCAAGCAGGGGGTCGCCCCGGCCGGCCCGGCGTCCCTGTTCGCCCTCCTGCGCACGACGGCGAGCGTGTGGGCCTCCGCCTCGGTCACCGAGGACGCGCGCCGGCTGCTCGAGCTCGGCCGCACGCTCTACGAGCGGCTTGGCACCGTGGCCGGGCACGCGAGCCAGCTCGGCCGCACGCTGGAGAGCGCGGTGGCGCACTACAACCGGCTGGTCGGCTCGGTGGAGTCACGCCTGCTCGTCACCGCCCGCGGGTTCGACGGGCTCGACCCCGGCTCCCTCGACCTGCGCGAGATCGACGGCGAGCGCGGCCAGGTCCGCCGCTTCACCGCCCCCGAGCTCACCGACGCCCTGGAGCTGCCGCTCCAGCGCTGACCTCCCTCACCCGCCGATGTCGAGGGTGGCGCCGGGGATCGCCGCGAGCAGCTCCTGCGTGTAGGGCTGCTGCGGGGACTCGAACACCTCGTCGGTCGTCGCCATCTCCACGATGCGACCCTTCTCCATCACCGCGACCGTGTCCGCGATCTGCCGCACGACCGCGAGGTCGTGGGTGATGAACAGGTAGGTGAGGCCCAGCTCGCGCTGCAGGTCGTGCAGCAGGGTGAGGATCTGCGCCTGGACGAGGACGTCGAGCGCGGAGACCGCCTCGTCGCACACGACGAGCTCGGGCTGCAGGGCCAGCGCGCGGGCGATCGCCACCCGCTGACGCTGCCCGCCGGACAGCTCACCGGGGTAGCGGCGCATCGTCGAGCGCGGCAGTGCCACGAGGTCGAGCATCTCCGCGACGCGGTCCGCCCTCGATCTGCGGTTGCCGATCCCGTGCAGCCGCAGCGGCTCGTCGATGGCGCGGAAGATCGAGTACATGGGGTCGAGGGAGCCGTAGGGGTTCTGGAAGACCGGCTGCACCTTGCGGCGGAAGTCGAACAGCTCACGCCTGTTCAGCGAGCCCATGTCCGTCCCCTCGAACACCACCCGCCCCTCGGTCGGCTCCAGGAGGTTGAGGACGATGTTCGCCACCGTGGACTTTCCCGAGCCCGACTCCCCCACGAGCGCCGTCGTCGCCCCGCGCGGCAGGGCGAAGGAGACGTCGTCGACCGCCTTGAAGGTCGTCCCCGTGCCGGGCAGCCCCCCGCGGATGGAGAACTCCATCGTCAGGTGCTCCACGGAGAGGATGTCCGGCCGGCGGGCCACCTCGGTGTCGGCCAGCTGCTCCTCCGACTCCCTGCCGTGCTCCTTGGCCACCTGGATCCGCCGGGAGGTCAGCGACGGCGCGGAGTCCACGAGGCGTCGCGTGTACGGGTGGCGGGGGTCGGTGAGGATCTGCTCCGAGGGCCCCGACTCCACCACCAGGCCCCGGCGCATGACGACGAGGTGCTCGGCCCGCTCCCCCGCCAGGCCGAGGTCGTGGGTGATGAACAGGACGGCGACGTCCCGCTCGGCGGTGAGCGTGTCGAGGTGGTCGAGGATGCGCCGCTGGACGGTGACGTCGAGGGCCGAGGTGAGCTCGTCGGCGATGAGGAGCTCCGGCTCGCCGGCCAGGGCGATGCCGATCAGTGCCCGCTGGCGCATCCCCCCGGAGAACTCGTGCGGGTACTGCCGCGAGCGCCGCTCGGCGTCGTCCAGGCCCGCCTCGGCGAGCACCTCGCTCGCCCGGCGACGCGCGGCGGCCCCCGTCGCGACGCCGTTCGCCGCCAGTGTCTCGCGCACCTGGAAGCCGATCCGCCACACCGGGTTGAGGTTGGTCATCGGGTCCTGCGGGACCAGCCCGATGTGCGCGCCGCGCAGCCGCTCCATCTGCCGCCGGCTCGGGTGGGTGATGTCCTCCCCGGCGAACGTGATGCTGCCCCCGGTGACCTGGCCCGTTCCGGGCAGCAGGTCGATGATCGCGTTGGCCAGGGTGGACTTGCCGGAGCCGGACTCCCCGACGATCGCCACGCTCTGCCCCGGGTAGACGGTGAGGCTCGCGCCGCGCACCGCGGGGATCACGCCGGTGGTCGAGCGGAAGGCCACCTCGAGGGCACGGATCTCGAGCAGCGGCTCCTCGCGACCCCTCGACGCGCTCATCGGTCCCGCACCCTCGGGTCGAGGGCGTCGCGCACGGCGTCGCCCATCATGATGAAGCCGAGCACGGTGAGGGCCAGCGCCCCGGCGGGATAGAAGAGCACGCCGGGCCGGGTGCGCAGGGAGGCGCGTGCCTGGGAGATGTCCCCGCCCCACGAGATGACCGAAGGCGGCAGGCCCACCCCGAGGAAGCTCAAGGTCGCCTCCGTGACGATGAAGACCCCGAGCGCGACCGTGACGTAGACGATGATCGGCGGGGCGGCATTGGGCAGGACGTGCCGGGAGAGCACCCCGAACGGCCCGGTACCCAGCGCCCGCGAGGCCGTCACGTAGTCGTTGGTGGCGACGTTCATCACCGACCCGCGCGCGATGCGGGCGATCGCCGGCCAGCCGAAGACGGCGAGCACGAGGACGACGGTGAGGATCGTGCGGCTCTCGGTCACCTGCATGAAGACGATCGCCCCGAGGACGAGCGGCACGGCGAAGAAGATGTCGGTGATGCGGGACAGCACGCTGTCCAGCCAGCCGCGGAAGAAGCCCGCGAGCGCCCCCACCGTCGTCCCCAGGACCATGGCGAGCGCCGTCGTCAGCACCCCGACGCTCACCGAGGAGCGTGCCCCGTAGATCACCCGGGAGTACAGGTCGCACCCCTGCCGGTCGAAGCCGAACGGGTGGCCCGGCCGGGGCCGCTCGAGGGAGTTCGCCAGCACGCAGTACCGCGGGTCCTGGGAGGTGAACAGCGAGGGGAACAGCGCCACCGTGCACACGAGGACGATGATCACCGCCGCCACCCAGAACAGCGGACGACGCCGCAGCTTGTGCCACGCCTCGCCCCACATGGTCGACGGCGCCCCGCTGTCGGCGACGGCGTCGACGGCGCCCAGCCCCTCCTCGTCGAGCTCGGCGAAGAAGTGCTCCTGACCGCGACGTCGCGCGGTCGGGTCGGGCAGGACCCCCGGTGTCAGGTCAGCCATAGCGGATCCTCGGGTCGAGCGCGGCGTAGAGCAGGTCGACGAGCAGGTTGGCGAGGATGTAGACGATGACGAGCACCGTCGTCAGGGACACGACGGTGACGTTCTCCCCCTGGATGATCGCGCGGAAGAGGGTGCCGCCGACCCCGTTGATGTTGAAGATCCCCTCGGTGACGATCGCCCCGCCCATGAACGAGCCGAGGTCGGCGCCGAGGAAGGTGATGACGGGGATGAGGGAGTTGCGCAGGACGTGGACGTTGACCACCCTGCCGCGGCGCAGGCCCTTGGCCCGTGCCGTCCGCACGAAGTCGGCGGTGAGCGTCTCGGACACCGACGTGCGGGTCAGGCGGAGCACGTAGGCGAGGGAGACCGCGCCGAGGACGACGGCGGGCATGAGCAGGGACACGAAGGTGGGGTCGTTGCCGACCGTCACGGGCAGCCAGCCCAGGCGTACGCCGACGACGAACTGGAGGACGAAGCCGATGACGAAGGTCGGGACGGCGATGACGAGGACGCTGATGACGAGCACCGTGGAGTCGAACAGCCCACCTCGTCGCATCCCGGCGACCAGACCGATCCCGATTCCCAGGACCGCCTCGAAGACGAGCGCCATGACGGCGAGCCGGGCGGTGACCGGCAGCGCCTCCGCGACGACGTCCAGGACGTCGCGCCCGGAGAACGTCACACCGAGGTCGAGGGTGAAGATCCCGCGCAGGAACAGCAGGTACTGGACGAGGAACGGCTTGTCGAGGTTGTACTCCTGGCGGATCTGCTCCTGCACCGCCGCCGGCAGGCCCCGCTCCCCGCCCAGCGCCGCCACGGGGTCCCCGGGCAGGGCGAAGACCATGGCGTAGATGAGCAGGGTCGCCCCGAGGAACACCGGGACCATCTGCAGCAGGCGCCGCCCGATGTACCTGGCCATCGCGGGTCCTCGGGGCGGCCCGGGTCAGTTCTTCGTGATCGACGGGACGTCGACCTGGCGGTTCCAGGCGAACTCGACGTTGTCGACGTCCTCGCTGTACCCGCCCACCGCGTTCTCCACCCACAGCGGGATGCCGGGCAGGCCCTCGAAGAGGATCGCCTGGGCGTCGACGACGAGGGCGTTGGCCTGCTCGAGCGTCTCCGAGGCGTTGATCTCCCGAATGATCTCGTCGAAGTCGGGGTTGGAGTAGAACGCGTCGTTCGATCCAGCACCGGTGACGTAGATCGGCGCGAGGAAGTTGACCAGCGACGGCCAGTCGGCCTGCCACCCGGCCCGGAACAGCCCGCTGATCTCCTGGTTGTCCCGCGCGTCGAGGAACTCGGAGAACTGCGGGTAGGCCTCGAACTCGGCGTCGATGCCCAGGGTGTTGCGGATGGAGTTGTTGACGGCGTCGATCCAGGCCTGGTGGTCACCGTCGGCGTTGGAGCTGATCGTCAGCGTCCCCTCCCACGGCTCGATCGCCTCGGCCTGGGCCCACAGCTCGGCGGCGAGCTCCGGGTCGTACTGGGTGACGGCGTTGCCGGGCACGTCGGGGGTGAAGCCCTCGATGGACGGCACGGTGTAGTCGACGGCCGGGGTGACGGTGCCGGCGAAGATCGTCTCGGCGATCTGCTCGCGGTCGATGGCCAGGGAGATCGCCTGGCGGCGCAGCAGGCCCGCCTCGCCGGCGAACTGGGGCAGGTAGGACGGCACGCCGAGCGTCTGGTTGAGCGCGGCGGGCTGGTTGACGGCCCGGTCGCCGAGCTCCTCCTCGAACGTCGCGAGGGCCGCCGAGGGCATCTCGTCCATGACGTCGAGGTTGCCGGCGATGAGGTCGTTGTAGGCGGTGTCGAGGTTGTCGTAGAAGACCACTCGCGCCCCGCCGTTCTGGGCGGGGACGTCCCCGGCGTACTCCTCGTTGGGGACGAGCTCGATCTGGACGTTGTGCTCCCAGGCGTCCGGCCCGGCGAGCATGTACGGGCCGTTGCCCACCGGGCTCTCCCCGAAGGCCTCCATGTCTTCGAACGCCGACTCGGGCAGCGGGTAGTACGCCGCGTACCCGAGCCGCAGCGGGAAGTCGAACTCGGGCTGCGTGAGCGCCACGGTGAACGTCAGGTCGTCGACGACCTCCAGGCCGGTGAGCTCGGAGTCCTCCTCGAGGGAGAACCCCTCGATGCTTTCGAAGAAGTAGCTGGAGTTCTGCTGGTTGCTCAGCAGCGCGCCGTAGTTCCACGCGTCGACGAAGCTCTGCGCCGTCACCGGGGTGCCGTCGGAGAACGTCCAGCCGTCCTCGATGGTGATGGTGAAGTTCTGGTTGTCCTCGGTCTCGATGGACTCCGCGACCTCGTTGACCACCGTGCCGTCGCTCTCGTAGCGCACGAGACCGGCGAAGAGGAGGTCGACGATGTCACCGCCCCCGACCTCGTTGGTGTCGGTGGGGATGAGCGGGTTCTGCGGCTCGGTGCCGTTGATGGAGACGACGCCCGTGCTCGTACCGGTCGTCGTCTCGCCCCCGTCGCCGCCGTCGTCGCCGTCCCCGCTGCAGGCCGCGAGGCCGAAGGACGTGACGGCCAACGCCGCCACCATCACTCGTGCGTGCTTCTTCATCGTTGCTCCCCCCGAGGCCCGAGTGACAGGCGTGACGCATGTCACCTGGAGTGCACGATAGGGGTGCGGCAGCGATATGGAAAGAGGTCGAGGCCACCGGACTTTCGCCCGGCACGGGCGGACGGACCCGCCCAGCAGGGATCAGCGGTGCCGGTTCTTGGCCATGAGCTGCTCGCGCACGACGCGCCGCAGCACCTTGCCGAGCTGGGAGCGCGGCAGGTCCTCGAGCACGGCGACCGAGCGCGGCATCGCGTAGTGCGAGAGCTTGTCCTCGGCCCAGCGGCGCACCGCGCCGAGGTCGACGTGCGCGCCCGGCTCGAGCACGAGCGCGGCGACGACGCTCTCCCCGCGGTGCCCGTCGGGAAGCCCGACGACGGCGACGTCGCGCACGCCCGGCATCGCCCGGACCGCGTCCTCCACCTGCGAGGGGTAGACGTTGAACCCGCCGCTGATGATGAGCTCCTTGCGGCGGTCGGCGAGGGTGACGAAGCCGTCGGCGTCCCGGTGCACGAGGTCCCCGGTGCGCAGCCAGCCGCCCTCGAGCATGACCTCCGCCGTCGCCTCGGGGTTCTGCCAGTAGCCGGCGAACACCTGCGGGCCCCGGATGAGCAGCTCCCCGGTCTCCCCCTCGGGCATGTCGACGGCGGGGTTCTCCGGGTCGACGATGCGGATCTCGGTGCCGGGGAACGGCAGGCCGAGGGCACCGGGGCGGCGCTCCGGGCTGAGCGGGTTGCCCAGGGCGACGGGGGAGGTCTCGGTCATGCCGTAGCCCTCGATGATGAGGCCTCCGGTGACCCGCTCCCACGTCGCGGCGACCTCGCGGTCCAGGGACATGGCACCGGAGATCGCGAAGCGCACCGAGGTGAGGTCCACGTCCCGCTCCTCGGCGGCCGCGGCGAGGCGAGCGAACATCGGGGGCACGCCACCGAAGAACGTCACCGGCCGGCGGCGGGTGCCGGCGAGGACCATGTCGACGTCGAACTTGGGGAAGACGAGCTGGGTGGCCCCGAGCCGCACGGCGGTGGTGAGGCACAGCGTGAGGCCGAAGGCGTGGAAGAAGGGCAGCACCGCGGTGAAGACCTCCTCGCCGTAGCGCAGCCCGGAGATCCAGGTCGCGCTCTGGGCGACGTTGGCCACGAGGTTGCGGTGGGTGAGGGCCACGGCCTTGGGGGTGCCGGTGGTGCCGCCGGTGTGGAGGAGCACGGCGGTGTCCTCCTGCGCCGGGCCCGGGTGGTCGGCGGGCAGCGGCGCGGTGCGGCGCACCAGACGGTCCCAGCTCGCGACACCGCTGGGGACCGGTCCGCGCATGGCCTCGCGCTGCGCGCGGGCGGCGGGCACCGGCAGCCGCAGGAGGAAGCGGGAGCGACGCGGGAGCGCAGCGGTGAGGTCGACCGCCAGCACCGTGCGGCCCTGGAGGTCACCGCCGGGGCAGACCTTGTCCAGGGACTTCTCCCAGGCGACGACGACGTCGGCCCCGTGGGCGGCGAGCTGCGCCTGCAGCTCGGTCGGGGAGGCGAGCGGGTTGTGCTCGGCGACGACGGCACCGAGGCGGAGCGCGCCGTAGAAGGCGACGACGTGCTGGGGGCAGTTGGGCAGCACGAGGGCCACCCGGTCCCCGGCCCGCACACCGGCGGCGGCGAGCACCGCGGCGGCCCGGTCGGCCTGGTCCGCGAGCTCGCGATAGGTGGTGCTCGCCCCGAGGAAGTCCAGCGCGACGTTGTCCGGCACCGACCCGGCGGCGTCGGCGAGGAGGTCGGGAACGGTGAGGGCGGGGACGGTGAAGGCGTCAGGTGCCATTGGTGCTCTGCTCTACGGTTCGACGGCGCCACCAGCTGGCGCCTACGCCACCGTAACCTACGGGGCCGTAAGGTCGCATGCTGCTGGACGCTGATGGACGCTGATGGACCAGATCCCGGACGCGAGGCCGCGCCCGGAAGAAGAAGGAGGTCAGCGGGCCTCGACGCGCAACGCGCGACGTCCCCCGCGACGTGGCCGGTCGGCGGGGCCGCCGGCGGCCTTGAGGTCGGCGCGCAGGTTCTTCGGCAGCGAGAACGTGATGTCCTCCGTCGCCGTACGGACCTCCTCGACCTCCCCGAAGCCGAGCTCGCCGAGCCGGGTGACGACGTCGCGCACGAGGATCTCGGGCACCGACGCGCCGGACGTGAGTCCGACCGTCGTCGCGCCGTCGAACCACGCGAGGTCCATCTCGTCGGCCCTGTCCACGCGGTAGGAGGCGCGGGCACCGGCCTCGAGGGCGACCTCGACGAGCCGCACCGAGTTCGAGGAGTTCGACGAGCCGACGACGATGACGACGTCGCACTCCGGGGCCATCCGCTTGACCGCGACCTGGCGGTTCTGCGTGGCGTAGCAGATGTCGTCGCTCGGCGGGTCCTGCAGCGCGGGGAAGCGCTCACGCAGTCGCCGGACGGTCTCCATCGTCTCGTCGACGGACAGCGTCGTCTGCGACAGCCACACGACGCGCGAGGGGTCGCGCACGACGACCTGGTCGACCTCGTCCGGGGAGTTGACGACCTGGATGTGGTCCGGCGCCTCGCCCTGGGTGCCCTCGACCTCCTCGTGGCCGTCGTGGCCGATGAGGAGGATGTCCATGTCGTCGCCGGCGAAGCGCACGGCCTCCTTGTGCACCTTCGTCACCAGGGGGCAGGTCGCGTCGATCGTCGCGAGGTTGCGGGAGGCGGCCGCGGCGTGGACCGCCGGGGAGACACCGTGGGCGGAGAAGACGACGCGTGCACCCTCGGGCACCTCGTCGGTCTCGTCGACGAAGATCGCCCCGCGCTCGGTGAGCGTCTCGACGACGTACTTGTTGTGGACGATCTCCTTGCGGACGTAGATCGGTGCGCCGTAGTGCTCCAGCGCCTTCTCCACCGCGTCGACGGCACGGTCGACGCCCGCGCAGTACCCGCGCGGCGCGGCGAGGAGGATCCGGCGGCCGGGGACGGCAGTGACGCCCGGGGTGCGGGCCGGCACGGCGTCGGGGAAGGCGGAGGCCCCGGCGAGCGACTGGACCTTGGGACGGTCGGGCGTTCGGTCGCCCTGGGCAGCATCGAAAGGCGGGGTGGTCACCTCACCAGGCTACGGTGCGGAGCAAGGAACGTCGTCCCTCGGTGGCATGCTGTGAGCGATGCGACCCCACGTGGACACCCCCCACACCGCCCTCCGCGCCGGCCCCGCGCGCGCCGGCGGCCACCCGCTCGGCGACGGAGCGCGCCCGTGACCGGCGAGCCGCTGCCCGAGCGCGCGGGCGAGACGACCGCGGAGCAGCCGTGGCCCGTGCGGCTCCTCTCGCGCAAGATCGCCGCGTACGTCGCGCGCATGTCCCCCGTGTGGGTCGAGGGGCAGATCGTCCAGCTCAGCCGCCGCCCCGGCGCCGGCACGGCGTTCCTCACGCTGCGCGACGCCGACGTCGACATGTCGCTGCCGGTGAAGATCGCCGCCCGGGACCTGCCCGACGTCAGCGAGGGAACGCGCGTCGTCGTCCACGCGAAGCCGGACTTCTACCTCAAGAACGGCGCCCTGTCCCTGCACGCCCGGGAGGTGCGCGCCGTCGGGCTCGGTGAGCTGCTCGCCCGGATCGAGCACCTCAAGCGGGTGCTCGCCGCCGAGGGCCTCTTCTCCCCCGAGCGCAAGGTGCCCCTGCCCTTCCTCCCGGCGTGCGTCGGCCTCGTCTGCGGCCGGGAGTCCAAGGCCGAGCACGACGTCGTCGTCAACGCCCGCGAGCGCTGGCCTGGGGTGCGCTTCGCGATCCGCGAGGTCGCCGTCCAGGGCGTCGGCACGGTCGCCCAGGTGAGCCAGGCGATCGCCGAGCTCGACGCCGACCCCGAGGTCGAGGTCATCGTCGTCGCCCGCGGCGGCGGGTCGGTCGAGGACCTCCTGCCGTTCTCCAACGAGCAGCTCGTGCGGGCCGCGGCGGCGTGCCGCACCCCCCTCGTCTCCGCCATCGGGCACGAGACCGACACGCCCCTGCTCGACCTCGTCGCCGACTACCGCGCCTCGACCCCCACAGACGCCGCCCGGCGGGTGGTCCCGGACGTCGCCGAGGAGCGCCGCGGCGTCCTCCTCGCCCGGCAGCGGCTGCGCGCGAGCGTCGTCGGCCGGCTGCAGTCCGAGCAGGCCGTGCTCGCGGCGTTCCGCTCCCGGCCCGTGCTCGCCGACCCGACGACGATGGTCACCAGCCGCGCCACCGACGTCGCCCGCCTCCTCACCGCCCTGCGCCACGCGACGACGACGCGCCTCGAGCGCAGCACCGCGGCCCTGGAGTCACAGCGCGGGCACCTGCGGGCGCTCTCGCCGCTGGCCACCCTCGAGCGCGGCTACGCGGTGCTGCGCACCGGGTCCGGCGCCGTCGTGCGCGACCCCGACGACGTGACCGCCGGCGACGTGCTCGACGCACGGGTCGCCGGCGGCCACGTGACCGTCGAGGTCCGCGAGCCGCGGCCCTGAGGCCGCGGCTCGCGCAGGGTCACGCCTCGACCGGCTCCGCGGCGGCTGCCACCTCGGCGGCGCGGCGCTCACGCACCTCGGTGAACGAGACGCCGTAGTAGGCCGCGGCCATGAGGTCCTTCATGTCCTCGAGCATCGGCATGCGCGGGTTGGCCGGTGCGCACTGGTCCTCGTAGGAGCGCATCGCGAGGTCGTCCAGGCCCCCGATGAACTCCTGCTCGTCCACCCCCTGCGCCGCGAACGACGGCGGGATGCCCACAGCCGTGCGCAGCTGCTCGACCGCCCGGGCGTAGGACTCCACGCCCTCCTCCGGGGTGCTCGCCGGGAGCCCGAGGGCCTCGGCGATCTGCTGGAACCGCTCGGGAGCCACGTAGGACTCGTACTTCGGCCAGCTCGTGAGCTTGGTCGGCACGGTGCCGTTGTAGCGGATGACGTGCGGCAGCAGCGTGGCGTTCGTCCGCCCGTGGACCAGGCCGAACGTCGAGCCGATGGTGTGCGCCATCGCGTGGACGATGCCGAGGAACGCGTTGCCGAACGCCATGCCGGCGATCGTCCCGGCGTTGTGCATCTTCTCCCGCGCCCTGTCCGCGTCGGGGCCACCCTTCACCGACGCCTCGAGGTTCTCGAAGATCAGCCGGATCGCGTGCAGCGCCATGCCGTCGGTGAAGTCGTTGGCGTAGACCGACACGTACGCCTCGGTGGCGTGGGTGAGGGCGTCGAAGCCGGAGTCCGCGGCGAGCGACGCCGGCATCCCACCGGTGAGCACCGGGTCGACGATCGCGACCGTCGGGGTGAGCGCGTAGTCCGCCAGCGGGTACTTCACGCCGGTCACCGGGTCGGTGATGACCGCGAACGGGGTGACCTCCGCACCCGTGCCCGACGTCGTCGGGATGCACACGAGCTTGGCCTTCTCCCCGAGGGCGGGGAACTTGAACGCCCGCTTGCGCACGTCGAAGAACTTCTCGCGGATGTCGGTGAAGACGACGTCGGGGTGCTCGTACTGCAGCCACATGACCTTGGCCGCGTCCATCGGCGAGCCACCGCCGAGAGCGATGATCGTGTCCGGGCCGAACTCGCGCATCGCCTGCGCGCCGCGCTCGACCGTCGTGATCGACGGCTCGGGCTCGACGTTGTCGATGATCTGCAGGGCGACCTTGCCGGGTCGGCGGCCCAGGACGTCGAGCACGCGGTCGACGAAGCCGAGGCGGGTCATCGTCGCGTCGGTGACGATGGTGACGCGGTTGACCCCGACCATGTCCTCCAGGTAGCGGATGGCGTTGGGCTCGAAGTAGGTCTTCGCCGGCACCTTGAACCACTGGAGGTTGTTGTTGCGCCGGCCGATCCGCTTGATGTTGATGAGGTTGGCCGCCGAGACGTTCCCGGCGACGGAGTTCGCGCCGTAGCTGCCGCAGCCCAGGGTGAGGGAGGGCATGAAGGAGTTGTAGATGTTGCCGATCCCGCCGAGGGACGCCGGGGAGTTCCAGATGACGCGCACGGCCTTGACCCGCGAGCCGTACTCCTCGACCACCGCCTCGTCCTGCGTGTGGATGGCGGCGCTGTGGCCCAGTCCGTCGAGCTCGACCATCTGCTCGGCCATCCGCATGCCCTCCTCGCGCCCGTCGGCGCGCAGGACTGCCAGCACCGGGCACAGCTTCTCGCGGGTGAGCGGCTGGGCGGGGCCCACGGCGTCGACCTCGACGAGGATGATCGAGGTGTCCGCCGGGACGGAGAAGCCCGCCTGCTCCGCGATCCACTGCGGGCTGCGTCCGACGACGGCTGCGTTGAGGCGGGCTCCCTCACGGGCTTCCTCCCCGGCCTCGACGCCGAAGATGAACCGCTCGAGCATCGCCTTCTCGGCGGCGTTCACCCGGTAGGCATGCAGGCGCGCGAACTCGGCCATGGCCTCGTCGTAGCGGGTGGTGTCGATGATGACGGCCTGCTCGGAGGCGCAGACCATGCCGTTGTCGAACGCCTTGGACAGCACGACGTCGTTGATCGCGCGGGGCAGGTTCGCCGTCGCCTCGATCCAGGCCGGCACGTTGCCGGCACCGACGCCGAGGGCGGGCTTCCCGCAGGAGTAGGCGGCCTTGACCATCGCGTTGCCTCCTGTCGCGAGGATCATCGCGACGTCCGGGTGGTGCATGAGCTCGCTCGTCGCGTCGATCGACGGCGCGCTGATCCACTGGATGCAGTGCTCGGGCGCGCCGGCCGCGACGGCGGCGTCCCGCACCACCCGGGCGGCCGCGACGGAGGACTCCTGCGCCGAGGGGTGGAAGGCGAAGATGATCGGGTTGCGGGTCTTGAGCGTGATGAGGGCCTTGAAGATCGCCGTCGAGGTCGGGTTGGTCACCGGCGTGATGCCGGCGACGATGCCCACGGGCTCGGCGATCTCGACGATGCCGTTGATCTCGTCGCGAGCCACGATGCCGACGGTGCGCATGTCCGCCATCGAGTTCGTCACGTGCTCGCAGGAGAAGATGTTCTTCACCGCCTTGTCCTCGAAGACGCCGCGGCCGGTCTCGGTGACCGCCAGCTGGGCCAGCACGCCGTGCTGGTTCAACGCCGCGACGGACGCCTTCTTGACGATGCGGTCGACGTCCTCCTGGGTGAAGGAGTCGTACTCCGCCGCCGCCTGCTGCGCGCGGGCGACGAGCGCGTCGATCTCCGAGCGGCGGGTCTCGTCGACCGCCGGCCGTTCTACCGGGGTACTCGTGTCGGTGTTCACCGGGGTCTCCGTTGTCTTGGGACGTTCCTTTGGCGGATCCTCGTTGACCCAAGACCCACGCTACGGACGCCCTTCCCGGCGCGCCTGAGGCAAAGGTCCCCGCCTGCAAATCCCGCGCCCGCCCCCTCTCCCCGCGACAGCCGACTTTTGCCCGACAGCCGACTTTTGCCCGACAGCGGACTTTTGCCCGAGAGCCGACTTTCGCCCGACAGCGGACTTTCGCCCGACAGCGGACTTTTGCCCGACAGCCGACTTTCGCCCGAGAGCCGGCTTTCGCCCGAGAGTCGACTTTCGCGCGACAGCGGACTTTCGCGCGACAGCCGACTTCTGCGCGACAGCCGACTTTCGCGCGACAGCCGACTTCTGCGCGATCGTCAGACGCTCGGGGCGTCCAGCTCCGCGCTCGTCGGCGGGTTCGCGCCGGCACGCGACACCGTGATCGCGGCGATCCGTGCCGCCCGCTCGAGCACCGTGCGCACCGTCGCCTCGTCGATCTCCCGCAACCGCTCGCGCCGGTCCGCGCCGAGCAGATCCGCCCGCGCGAGCCCGTCGATGATCCCGGCCATGAACGAGTCACCGGCACCCACGGTGTCGACGACGGCGACCTTGGGCGCCACCACGCTCACCTCGGCGCCACCGGCCGTCAGCGCGAGCGCCCCCGACCCACCCCGCGTGACGACGACGAGCGCGGGGCCGAGCGCGAGCCAACCGCGCAGCACGTCGGTGAGCTCCTCACCGGGGGCGAGCCAGGCGACGTCCTCGTCGGACACCTTGACGACGTCGGCACGGGCGACGAGGCCTTCGACCAGGCTCCGGGCCTCGGCCGCCGAACCCATGATCGCGGGCCGGGCGTTGGGGTCGTAGGTGATCGTCGCGGTGCGCGCGGCCGCGTCGAGCAGGCGCGCGGTCTTCCTGGCAGCCGGCTCGAGGACGGCGCTGATCGACCCGGTGTGGACGACGGACGGCACCTCGGCGACGTCGGGCAGGTCGCAGGTGATGTCGAAGACGTAGTCGGCGGCGCCGTCGGCGTCGAGCCGGGCAAGAGCCGTGGAGGTGCGGGCGGCGGCGTCGGAGCCGGCGGCCACGCGCACGCCGTCGCGCTCCAGGTGGGCCCGGATCCGCTGTCCCCGCTCGTCGTCGCCGAACCAGGTGGCGAGCTCGACCGCGTGGCCCAGTCGCGCCAGCCCGACGGCGACGTTGGCCGGGCTGCCGCCGACGTGCTCCACGGCGTCCTGGCCGGTCCGCTCGACGATGTCGATGAGGCTCTCGCCGAGGACGAGCACCGAGGGTGCGCTCATGCCTCCTCCTGCCCGTCCGTGCCGGCGGCGCGTCCCTGCTGGGCGGCGGCGAGCCGCTCCCGCGCACCGTCGAGCCACTCCTGGCAGCGGGTGGCCAGCGCCTCACCGCGCTCCCACAGCTCCATCGACTCCTCGAGCGTCGCGGCGCCGGTCTCGAGCCGCCGGACGACGTCCTGCAGCTCCTCACGCGCCTGCTCGTAGCTCAGCTTCGCCACGTCCGGGTTGGTCATGCGCCAAGTCTGGCAGAGCGTCAGGAGTGGACCCCCGGGCTCTCCGTGCCGTCACCCGCCCCTGCGACAGCAGACGCGTCCGCGACGTTCAGAAGTCGGCTCTCGCGCACAAGTCGGCTCTCGCGCACAAGTCGGCTCTCGCGCACAAGTCGGCTCTCGCGCACAAGTCGGCTCTCGCGCACAAGTCGGCTCTCGCGCACAAGTCGGCTCTCGCGCACAAGTCGGCTGTCGCGGGGAGTGGGGGGCCTGGGGGCCTCGGACCGGCGGACCGGCGGGCGGGCGGGACGGTGGTGGGCAGGCGGGCGGGGGCAGGGGGCGTCAGAGGATGGGGGCGGTGTCCTCGAGGACCTCGGTGACGAGGGCGGCGATGGCCGAGCGCTCGGACCGGGTGAGGGTCACGTGGGCGAACAGCGGGTTGCCCTTGAGCATCTCGACGACGGCGGCCACACCGTCGTGCCGGCCCACCCGCAGGTTGTCGCGCTGGGCGACGTCGTGGGTGAGGACCACCCGGGAGTTCTGACCGATCCGTGAGAGCACGGTGAGGAGCACGTTGCGTTCGAGGGACTGCGCCTCGTCGACGATGACGAAGGTGTCGTGCAGCGACCGGCCGCGGATGTGGGTGAGCGGCAGGACCTCGAGCATCCCGCGCCCCATCACCTCGTCGACCACGTTGCGGTCCACCAGCGCCCCGAGGGTGTCGAACACGGCCTCGGCCCACGGGTTCATCTTCTCCGCCTCGGTGCCCGGCAGGTAGCCGAGGTCCTGGCCGCCGACGGCGTACAGCGGTCGGAAGACGACGACCTTCTTGTGCTCGCGGCGCTCGAGCACGGCCTCGAGCCCGGCGCACAGGGCGAGTGCGGACTTGCCGGTGCCGGCCCGTCCGCCGAGGGAGACGATGCCGACCTCCGGGTCGGTGAGCACGTCGATGGCGATGCGCTGCTCGGCGCTGCGGCCGCGCACCCCGAAGACCTCGCGGTCCCCACGCACGAGGCTGAGGGTGCGGTCCGGGCGCACCCGGCCCAGGGCCGAGCCGCGCCCCGAGTGGAGCACGACGCCGGTGTGGCACAGCTCGCCGGCGAGGTCCTCGGCCATCGACAGACCGTCGAGGGCGATCCGCTCCTCCCCGAAGAGGGTGGCCATCTCCTCGTCAGTGAGGTTGGCCGTCGTCATCCCGGTCCAGCCGGACTCCACGACCTGCTGGGCGCGGTACTCCTCGGCGCTGAGCCCGACGGCCGAGGCCTTGACCCGCATCGGCAGGTCCTTGGAGACGACGGTGACCTCGCACCCCTCGGCGGCGAGGCTCGCGGCGACGGCGAGGATGCGGCTGTCGTTGTCCCCGAGGCGCAGGCCCGAGGGCAGGACGGTGGGGTCGGAGTGGTTGAGCTCCACGCGCAGGGTGCCGCCGGCGGTGCCGATCGGGATCGGGGTGTCGAGCCGGCCGTGGTGGACGCGCAGGTCGTCGAGCAGGCGCAGCGCGGCGCGCGCGAAGTAGCCGAGCTCGGGGTGGTGGCGCTTGCCCTCGAGCTCGGTGATGACGACGACGGGCAGGACGACGTCGTGCTCGGCGAACCGCCCGATCGCGTAGGGGTCGGAGAGCAGCACAGAGGTGTCGAGCACGTAGGTGAGTCGCTGGGGCACGGCGTCCTCGGTGCCGGGCACAGGTGCCTGCCCGAGATCGGCGGACAGGTCCGGCTGCTGGATCAGCGTGGTCATGTAGGAGCTCCCTCCGGCGCGTCGGCGCAGCGGGACGGCGCCGGCTCGGTGAGTGGCAGGTGGCCGGCCGGCGGTGGGCCGGCGGCCCCCACGCGTGGTGCTGCATCCATCGGCGGGCCTCCCCGAAGGGCAGCGGGTGTGCTGCCCGTCACATCTGACGCTACGACCTCCTCGCCCGGGAGCGCGGGAGGACACACCCGGGCGCGGGAGCGCGGGTCCCGCAGGTCACCCCGCTCAGCGGCCGAGACGGCGCTCGCGCTGAGCGTAGTCGCGCAGGGCGCGCAGGAAGTCCACGCGCCGGAAGTCGGGCCAGTAGACCTCGCAGAAGTAGTACTCGCTGTGGACGCTCTGCCACAGGAGGAAGCCGCCCAGTCGCTGCTCGCCGGAGGTGCGGATGACGAGGTCGGGGTCCGGCTGGCCCTTGGTGTAGAGGTGGTCGGCGATGTCCTCGATGCCGATGGCCTCGGCCGCCTCCTCGAGGTGGAGGCCACGGTCGGCGTAGGACCGCAGCAGGGACCGCACGGCGGCGGTGATCTCGTAGCGCCCGCCGTAGCCGATGGCGACGTTGACGCCCATCCCGGTGACGTCGGCGGTCCGTTCCTCGGCGCGGGCGAGGCGCTCGGCGACCTCCTTCGGCAGGAGCTCGAGCGCGCCGACGACGCGCAGCCGCCACCGCCCGGTCTCGGCGAGGGACTCCACGGCGGAGCAGATGATCTCGAGGAGCTCGGCGACCTCCTCGGCGTCGCGCTGGAGGTTGTCGGTGGACAGCATCCACAGGGTGACGATCTGCACCCCGGCGTCCTCGGCCCAGCCGAGCACCTCGGTGATCTTGTCCGCGCCCTTGCGGTGCCCGTGCGAGGCGGGGTTGCCGAGCGCGCGGGCCCAGCGCCGGTTGCCGTCGAGGATGACGCCGACGTGGCGCGGGACCGCGCTCTTGTCGAGGGCGCGGGCGAGCCGGCGCTCGTACAGCCCGTACAGCAGGCGAGGGGGCCGCATGATTCTGGCGCACTCCTGTCGACGACGTCGGGGCTGGCTGGTCGGATATCAGGCTACTCCGCGCGCGACACCTCGCCGCCGCCGACCTGGTCTACGCTGTCGGAGGTTACGCAACCGTAGGTTTCGATCTTCCGAGGGGTGAGGGATGGGCCGACCAGACGCCCACGACACTGTCCGCCACGCCGCCGACGCTGTCGGGGAGCAGGCCGAGGCGATCATCGACGCCGTCAAGCCGCGCCTGCGCGGCGCGATCCACGCCGGGACCGCTCCGATCGCCCTCGTCCTGGGCATCGTGCTGGTCGTCCTGGCGCCCGCCGGTGCCGCGCGCACCTCCACGGCCGTCTTCGCCGTGACAGCGGTGCTGCTCTTCGGCACGAGCGCGGTCTACCACCGCGGCACCTGGTCCGCGCCGGTCGGGGCGGCGCTGCGTCGGCTCGACCACGCGAACATCTTCCTGCTCATCGCCGGCACCTACACGCCGCTGGCCGTGCTGCTGCTGCCGCCGGACACGGCCACGGTGCTTCTCACCGTCGTGTGGGTCGGGGCCGCGGCGGGCATCCTCATGCGCGTGTTCTGGCTGGACGCCCCGCGCTGGCTCTACGTGCCGATCTACATCGCGCTGGGCTGGGTGGCCGTGTGGTTCCTGCCCGACTTCTTCCGCAACGGCAGCCCGTCGATCATGTGGCTGGTCATCGCCGGCGGCGTGTCCTACACGGCGGGCGCGGTCGTCTACGGGCTCAAGCGGCCCAACCCGAGCCCGCGGTGGTTCGGCTTCCACGAGATCTTCCACGTCGGCACCGTGGGCGGGTACCTGTGCCACGCGGCGGCGGTGCTCCTCGCCCTGCACGCCGCGCGCTGAGCCTCAGCGGTCGCCGGGCCGGTCCCCCGGCGCGGCGGCCGCGTCCTGCGCTCCGGCCTCCTCGGCCGTGCGCTCCTGGCGCAGCTTGTCGTGGTCGATCCGGCGCACGTGCTTGACGAGCGAGCGGAACAGCAGCCAGCCGGCCACGGCGAGGGCGAAGAACATGACGAAGCCCGCGATCCCGGGCGACACCGTGTAGATCGTCATCTCGGACGGAGTGGGGTCGGGCGTCTGGGCGGCGACGGCGAGCAGCGCCGGCCCGAGGAGGGTGGTCACGCCACCAGCCTACGCAGCCCGGCGAACAGGTCGTCCTCGGGCAGCTCGACGGGCACACGCGACTCGGCCAGCTCGAAGTCCTCGAAGGGCCACACCTCACGCTCGACGTCGCGTGGCACCTCGAAGAAGAAGCCGTCCGGGTCGATCTGCGTGGCGTGGGCGCGCAGCGCCTCGTCGCGCCGGTCGAAGTAGTCCTCGCAGCGGATGCGGGTCGTCACCGTGCGCTCCGGGCGCCGGGAGGCCCGCTCGAGCCACTCGTCGAAGGGCGAGACGAGCCCGCGCTCGTGCATGGCGGTGGAGATCGCCTCGATGCGCGCGTAGGAGAAGCCGACGTCGTAGTACAGCTTGGAGACCTCCCACGCCGGACCTGCCTGCGGGTACTGCTCGGGGTCGGCGGCCGCGTGGAACGCGGCCACCGAGATCTCGTGGCAGCGGACGTGGTCGGGGTGGGGGTAACCGCCGAGCTCGTTGTACGTCGTCATGACGTGGGGGCGGAAGGTGCGGATCTCCCGGACCAGCGCACCGACGGACTCCTCGAGAGGCACGAGCGCGAAGCAGCCCTCCGGCAGCGGCGGCAGCGGGTCACCCTCGGGCAGCCCGGAGTCCACGAAGCCGAGCCACACGTGCTCGATCCCCAGCGCCTCGGCCGCCGCCGCCATCTCCCGACGCCGGTAGGCGGGCATGTCCGCGAGGATCGTCTCGTCGTGGGCGAGCTTGGGGTTGAGGATGGAGCCGCGCTCGCCCCCGGTGCAGGTCACCACCCGCACGCGTTCACCCTCGGCGGTGTACCGAGCCATCGTCGCGGCACCCTTGCTCGACTCGTCGTCGGGGTGCGCGTGCACCGCCATGAGGCGCATCGGCTCGCTCACTGTCAGTCTCCTCCTGCTCTCGACCGGCCTCGATTCTCGCCCGCCGCGGTCCTCGCGGGCAATGTCGGTGCTCGCGGGTCGGGGACAATGGGCGCCGTGAGCACGAACGACGACGAGACCCGCGCCGCCCTGGCCGCGCGGTACGGCCTGCCCCCGGACGCCGCGACCCGACGCCGCCGACGCGTCCTGCTCGCCGCGCTCGCACTCCTCGCCGTCGCGGCGTTCGTCGTCCTCGCCGTCGTCTCCACCGACGAGCCGGTGCGGGCCGACGAGGCGGCGCTCACCGTCGTCGACGACTCCGCCGTCGAGGTGAGTCTCCTCGTCCACCGGGAGCCCGGGACCGAGGCGGAGTGCACCGTCCTCGCCCTCAACTCGCGGTTCGCGCAGGTCGGCGTCGCCCGGGTGCCGGTCCCCGCCTCGGACGAGCGCAGCACCCTCGTCACCACCCGGGTGGCGACCACCGAGCCCGCGGTCGGCGCCCGTGTCCAGGAGTGCCACGCGACACGGTAGGCAAACGGAACGGCTGTTCGACCCGGGTTTGCTATCCTGGCGGCCATCGCCCGCGCGGCGAGCAACGTCGCCTCGCCCGTCGCGGCGACACGCCTGACACGCAGACACACATACGAGGAAGCCTCGGCCCGCTCAGCGGCCGGGGCTCATGATTTTTGTTGGAGGAGGGAACGTGGCCGAGACAGCGACCACCTGGCTGACCGAGGAGGCGTACAACCGCCTCAAGGCAGAGCTGGAGCACCTCACGGGGCCCGGGCGCGCGGAGATCACCGAGCGCATCGAGGCTGCCCGTGCCGAGGGTGACCTCAAGGAGAACGGCGGCTACCACGCTGCCCGCGAGGAGCAGGGCAAGCTGGAGGGACGGATCGTCCAGCTGACCGAGCTGCTGCGCAACGCGCACGTCGGCGAGGCGCCGGCGGACGACGGCATCGTCGAGGCCGGCATGGTCGTCACCGCGACCATCGCCGGTGAGAAGGAGGTCTTCCTCCTGGGCTCGCGAGAGGGCGCTCGCGACGTCGACGTCGAGGTGTTCTCCGAGCGCTCGCCGCTCGGGGCGGCCGTCGTGGGCCACAAGGCCGGCGACAAGGTCTCCTACGAGGCACCCAACGGCAAGTCGATCTCCGTGGAGATCCTCGAGGTCAAGCCCTTCACGGGCTGAGTCCTGCCGCGAGCGGGGTGTCGGTGGCTGCGGCCACCGGCACCCCGTTCGCGTCTACCCGACCGAGCGGAAGACCACCCCGTAGCCCTCGGCGTGGAGCCGGGCGACGACCTCGTCGCAGTGGTCGGTCCCCTTCGTCTCGAGCTCGACGCCGATGAGCACCTCGGCGAGGCCGAGGCCCGTGCCCGTGCGGTCGTGCTGGACGCTGACGACGTTCGCCCCGGTCGTCGCGAGCACGGCGAGCAGGCCGGCCAGCGAACCGGGCTCGTCCGGGACCCGGACCTTCATCCGGAGGTAGCGGCCGGCGGCGACGAGGCCGTGGCGCAGGATGCGCTGGAGGACGAGCGGGTCGACGTTGCCGCCCGACAGGACGACGACGACCGGCCCCTCGAGGCCGCCCGCGCCGTCGAGCAGGGTGGCCACCCCGGCGGCGCCGGAGGGCTCGACGACGAGCTTGGCCCGCTCGGCGAGCAGGAGCATCGCCCGGGCGATCTGCTCCTCGCTCACCGTGAGGACGGCGTCGACGTGGGCGCGCACGATCCCCAGGGTGAGCTCCCCGGGGGCAGGGACGGCGATGCCGTCGGCGATCGTCCGCATCCGGGTGAGTGCGACCGGGTGGCCCGCAGCGAGCGACGCGGGGAACGCGGCCGCGCCCTCGGCCTGGACACCGACGACGCGGACGTCGGCGCCCGTGGCGTGCACGGCGGCCGCGACGCCGGCGAGCAGACCGCCGCCGCCCGTCGGGACGAGGATGGTGCGGACGTCAGGGACCTGCTCGAGGATCTCCAGGCCGAGCGTGGCCTGGCCGGCGACGACGTCGGCGTGGTCGAAGGGCGGGATGAGAACGCGTCCGGTGGCGGCGGCCTCCCGCTGCGCGGCGACGAGTGTCTCGGCGAGCGTCGCGCCCTCCTGGCGGACCTGCGCGCCGTAACCGCGGGTGGCGGCGAGCTTGGGCAGCGCGGCGTTCCGCGGCATGTAGACGAGCGCCGAGACGCCGAGCTCCCGTGCCGCGAGCGCGACACCCTGGGCGTGGTTGCCGGCGCTGGCGGCGACGACGCCGCGGGCCTTCTCCCCCGGGCTCAGGCGCGAGAGCCGCACGTAGGCGCCGCGGAGCTTGAAGGAGCCGGTGCGTTGGAGGTTCTCGCACTTGAGGTGGACGGGGACGCCGGCGACGGCGCTGAGCGAGGTGCTCTCCTCGACGGGCGTGCGGGTCGTGACGCCCTGCAGGAGCCGGGCGGCGTCCTGGAGGTCGGTGAGGTCGAGCGGTGGGATCACGGCTGGGCGGGGCGGTCGGGTGTGTCCGGGGTGCCGGGCAGGTCCGCGGGGGCGTCCTCGTCGGAGGTGACCGAGGCGGTCTGCATCGCCTTGTCCTCCTCGTCCTCCTCCTCCTCGGTGGTGCTCGACTCGAAGGAGTCCTTGATGGAGCGGAACAGGGTGCCCGGTGGCCCGCCGGGCCGGTGCCAGTCCGTCGCGGCTCTCGGGTGCTTGTCGTGGCCGGCGAGGTAGAGGACCACGGTGTTGACCACGGCGGCGACCGGCACCGCGAGGAGCGCGCCGAGGACGCCGGCCACACCGGTCCCGGCGGTCACGGCGAGCAGCACCGCGACCGGGTGGAGGGACACGGCGTTGCCCATGAGCCACGGCTGCAGGACGTTGCCCTCGAACTGCTGCACGGCGAGGACGATGACGAACATGATGACCGCGGTCCGGACGTCCTGGTCGACGAGCGCGACGAGGACCGCGACCGAGCCGCTGATCAGCGCACCGACGATGGGGATGAACGCGCCCAGGAACACGAGGATCGTCAGCGGCAGGACGAGCGGCAGGCCGAGGATCCAGGCGCCCAGGCCGATGCCGAGGGAGTCGACGAAGGCGACGAGGATCTGGGTGCGGGCGTAGCCGCCGAGCGTGATCCAGCCGCGGATGCCGGCCTCGTTGGCCCGGCTGCGGGCGCGGACCGGCATGAGGCGCACGAACCACTGCCAGATCCGGCGCCCCTCCTTGAGGAAGAAGAACAGGCAGAAGATCGAGATGAGCACCCCGGCGACGATCTCGGTGAGGGTGGTCGTCGCCGCGAGCGCGCCGGACGCGAGCGCCCCCGCGTTCGTCTCGACCTGCGCGAGCGCCTCATCGATGTAGGCCTGGAGCTGGTCCTGGTCGATGCCGAGCGGTCCGTCGGACACCCAGGCGAGGAGCTCGTCGAAGCCGCGGACCGCCTGGTCGGCGAGGTCGGTGAAGCCGTTGATGATGGAGCGGCCGGCGAGGGTGAGCAGGCCGGAGACGACCGCGACGACGCCGAGGAGGGTCACGATCGCGGCGAGCGTGCGCGGGAAGCGGAGGCGCTTGCGGAGCCAGGCCGAGACCGGGTCGAGGAGGACGGCGAGGAGGATCGCGATGACGAAGGCGACGACGACGGTCTTGAACACGACGACGACGTAGCCGACGAGCGCGACTGCCGCGGCGATAGCGAGGAACCGCCACGCCCACGCGGCGGCGGCGCGGACCGGGTAGGGCACCGCGTACTGGGCGGGTTCCTCGGTCGCGCGGGCCGGACGGACGGGCGCCGTCGGTGCCTGCGGGAGGTCCAAGGGCTCCGCGCGTCGCTCCGGCGTCAGCCGGGCGAGCCACCCGGGCCTGTTCTCGGTCATGGTCCCCGCAATCGGTGTGGTGTGAGAGCCGAACCACAGCCTAGGGGAACGCTCGGACACCACCGGCACCCCAGGGACCTGGCCGGCGCGACTCAGGAAACACTCAGGTTGCTGTGGTGTTCTAATGGGCAGCGCCGGCTGCCGTCCCCCCGCGGCAGTCGGCGCCTTACTTCTCACCGGAGGTGGCGTCCGTGTTCTTCTCCCGACCGACCCCGCGCATGGTCACCGCCGCCGAGGCCCTGCCCGGCCGCCCGACCCCCTTCACCGTGCCCGATCGGCACGAGGTGCTCGGCACGCCGCTGCGCGGCCCGTGGCCGGAGGGCACCGAGGTCCTCTACGTCGCGATGGGCTGCTTCTGGGGCGCCGAGCGCATCTTCTGGCGGCTCGACGGCGTCGTGAGCACGGCTGCCGGCTACCTCGGCGGGTTCACCCCGAACCCGACGTACGAGGAGGTGTGCACCGGGCGCACCGGGCACACCGAGGCCGTGCTCGTCGCCTACGACCCCGCCCGCACCGACCCCGAGCGGCTGCTCAAGGCGTTCTGGGAGAACCACGACCCGACGACGCCCAACCGCCAGGGCAACGACGTCGGCACCCAGTACCGCTCGGCGATCTACTGGACCACCCCCGGGCAGCAGCGCGCCGCCGAGGCCACCCAGGAGGCCTTCGGCCGGGTGCTGGCCGACGCCGGGCACGGGCCCATCACCACCGAGCTGGCCCCCGCGGGCACGTTCTACTACGCCGAGGACTACCACCAGCAGTACCTGCACAAGAACCCCGGCGGGTACTGCAACCACGGCCCGAACGGCTACACCTGCCCCGTCGGTCTGCTGCGTCAGGACCAGGTCCCGGCGCAGGTCGACGTCGCCCCGCCGACCGACTGACGGCACCGGCCCCGCCGCACGGGCCCGGTCGAGGTCACTCCCCCAGGACCTCGACCGTGTCGCCCTCCGCGACGTACCCGTCGGCGTACATCGTGCCGACGAACCGCGCCCCGAGGTCGGCCTCGCCGGGAACGGCAGCCACCGGCACGGTGACCGCCAGCTCGAACGTCCCGTCGTCGCCCGCGTCGACGGTCCCGAGCACGACGTCCTCCCCGCCCTGACGCCACAGCACCTCGATGTCCTCGAGGGGCGCGTCCTGCGGCGAGGGCTCGCCCGGCGAGACGGTGTCGTCGCAGCTGTCGAGGAAGGCCGTCCCGGTCACCCTGAGCGACTCATCCGGGCGTACCTCGAGACGTTCGGCCCGGACGTGCGGCGCCTCGCAGGCTCCGGAGGTTCCCGCCTGGACGGTCGGCGGCTGCGAGCAGCCGAGGAGCACGCCGACCAGGGCGGCACCGGAGACGAGTGAGGCGAGTCGACGGTCCATGGTGCGGCTCCTGTGGAGGACGGCTGGCCGGTCTGCCGCCGACGATAGGTGCCGCGACGCGCCCATGAGGCCAGAACGGCCTCGCGACCTGCCGTCGCCGGGGCGCGGCGACGCGCGCTCGCGGTGCCGTCCGCCCCGTCTGGGACACCCCTTCGCGTGCTTATGTCACGCTGCAAAGGGTGTCGCAGGGCTGCAAGGGGTGTCCCAGAGGGGCAAGGAGGCCGGCGATCGGCATCGCGGTCACGAGCATGGTCGGCGTCCTCGTCTACGGCATCGGGACGTTCGTCGTCGTGCCGTGGCTGCGCTGAGGCAGCCGGTCCCCCCGCCCTCCGGTTCAGATGGTCGCGCCGGGCCGGTAGGAGCCGCTGACGACGACGGTCTGCGGCTCGCCCGCACCCTCGCCGAGGAGCAGGTCGACCGCGATCCGTGCCGCCATCCGGGTGTCGAGGTGGACCGTGGACAGCGCCGGACTAGTGCTGATCGGCAGCGCGTCGTCGCAGCCGAGGATGCGGAAGTCTCGCGGCGGGCGGTAGCCACGGGCCCCCATACCGTCGAGCACACCGTGGGCGACGATGTCATCGAAGGCGACGACGAGCTCGTGGCTGCGTATCTCCACGCTTCTCACGACCTCGCGCGCCGCCTCGTACGTCGGCTCCGACAGGCTCAGCCGCCGGTAGGGCACCCCGTGTCGCTCGGCGGCCGCCCTCGCGCTCTCCTCACGCTCGGTGTTGGGCCACCACCGCTCGTCACTGCCGATGTAGCTGACCCCCGAGATGCCCTTCTCCGCGCCGTCCTCGACCGCGTCCGCGATGGCCCCGGCCGCGGAGACGAGGACCGTGGGGATGCCCTTGACCTGCGCGTTGATCAGGATGGTCGGGACCTCCCGGGCGATGACGCGCACCTGGGCCGCGGACATGCGCGGTGAGGCGAGGATGAGCCCGGCGACGTCGTGGCTGACGAGGCGCGCGAGCTGCTGCTCCCGGTTGGCGTTGTGCTCGCTGCTGAGGATGTAGAGGGAGTACCCCTGCTCCTCGGCGTTGAGCTGCGTGGCGTGCACGAGCGGCGGGAAGAACGGGTTGGACAGGTCGGGCACGATGAGCCCGAGGGCGGAGGACCGCCCTGTGCTCAGCGCCTTGGCGTGCCTGTTGTGCCGGAAGCCCAGCTCCTCGGCCGCGGCCTTGACCCGCGCGACGGTCTCGGCGCGCAGCCGGTGAGGGTGGTTGAAGGCTCGCGACGCGGTCGAGGCCGAGACGCCCGCCGTCCGCGCGACGTCGGCGATGGTCACGGCCACGGCCCGTCCCCCCTTGGCGTTCGTCACCGGGTTCGCGCCCCGCTTCCGGTGACCACCTGCAGAGCCTGGAAGTCGCGGTCCCACAGGACGAGGGATGCCATCGACCCGGGCGTGATCGTCCCGATGACGTCGCCGCCGCCGAGCTCGGCGAACAGGCGCCCCGGTACGCGCGTGGCCATCGCGAAGACCTCCGAGCGGGACAGCCGGGTCCCGGCCAGCGCGAACCGGACGCAGTCGGCCAGCGAGACCGCGGAGCCGGCGAGCAGTCGCTGGTCGCTCGCGAGGGCGAGGCGTCGGTCGGCCGAGAGGACGACCTCACCGCCCACCGGCGTGGTGTACCGCCCCGGCGGCGAGCCCGCGAGCGCGACGGAGTCCGAGACGAGGAAGCAGTGGTCCACCCCCTTGGCCCGGACGACGGTCTCGACGACGGTGGCCGGCAGGTGGTGGCCGTCGGCGATCAGCCCCGCGTCCAGCGTGGGGTCGGCGATCTGCTCCCACAGGAGGTTGGGGTGCCGGGCGATCTCCGAGCGCACCCCGTTGCCCAGATGCGTGGAGAGCGTGGCGCCGGCCACCGAGGCACCGGCGACCTGCTCGGCCGTGGCGTGCGTGTGGCCGATCGCCACGTGCACCCCGAGCCTGCGGAGGGCCGCGACCTTCCGCGGCGCGTCGTCCCAGTGGGGCGACACGGTGACGTAGCCGATCGGGAAGATCTCGTGCCAGCGACGGACCTCGTCGACGGCGATGTCCCGCACGTGCTCGACGGCGTGCGCTCCCCGCGGGCCGTCGTGCGGCGAGATGAACGGGCCCTCGATGTGGGCGGCCCGGATCGCGCCGGCCACGACCGGGTCCTGGGCGACGGCGTCGGCCAGGACCCGCAGGATCCGTGCGATGTGTTCGTGGTCCTGCGTGATGACGGTGGGGACCCAGGCACCCGTCCCGTGCCGGGCGAGCTCGCGCACCATGGCCGACACGTCGTCCACCGTGAGGTCGACGGAGTTGACGTCGATCCCACCGAAGCCGTTGACCTGCAGGTCCACGAGGGCGTGGCTCAACCACGGCAGGTCGGCCGCTGTGTCGAGCAGCTCGACGTCCTCGACCGTCCCGGCACGGACCGAGACGCGAACCGGGCGTCCCGTGAGGACGTCGCGCCCCTCATAGGCCTCAGCCGACACGGGACATCGCCTCCTCGTCGACGAGGACGGTCGTGACCGGGTGCTCCCGCAGGGCGGTCGCCGGCACGGCGTTGCCCACGGGCTCCTCGAGCATCGCCCTCACCGCCTCCGCCTTGGCCTCTCCCAGCACTGAGCACACGATGGCACGGGAGGCGAGCATCCGGGGGACGGTCACGGTGACGGCGTGCTCCGGCACGGCACCGAGCGCGGGGAACAGCCCTTCGTCGACCTGCTGCACCCGTGACGCGCGAGCGAGGCGGATGTGCCGCACGGGCAGCGGGTCCTGCAGGTCGCAACCCGGGTCGTTGAAGGCGAGGTGCCCGTTGATCCCGATCCCGCACAGGACGAGGTCGAAGTCCCCGGCGGGCAGCAGCGCCGCGTAGGCCGCCGCGGCGGACTCCGGGTCTCCCCCGGCGTCGATGCGCTCGAAGGTCGCCTGGTGACCGGCGGGCAGCTGGTCGAAGTACGTGCGGCCCAGCCACGCACCGAAGGCCTGCGGCGCGTCCTCGGGGAGGCCGACGTACTCGTCCATGTGGAAGTAGCGCACCGGCTTGTCGTGGATGTCGGCGGCAGCGAGCGCCCGCAGGACGGGGATCTGGCTGGGCGCCGCGGCGAGCAGCACTGTGGCCGCTCTCCCCTCGGCGTGTGCCCGGCTGATGGCCGCGACCGCCAGCCGGGCGCCGGCCGCACCGAGCTCGTCGTGGGTGCGGTTCCGGATGAGTTCAAGCATCAGGGTTCTCCAGTGTCAGAGGTAGCGGATGCGACCCTTGAAGCGGTCGACGAGCTTCGCGTTGGCCTCGTCGCCGCCCGGCGCGTTGCCGCTCGTCCACACGGCGGGCCGGCCGCCCTCCTTGAGCACCCGCTCGATGGTGAGCATCTGGATGGCGTTCATGAGGAAGGCGTTGGCGAAGGTCGAGACCGCACCGGCCGGCGGCACGTCGCCCTCGAAGGACATGACGGCGTCACCGACGGGCACCAGCGAGTCGAGGAAGAGGTCCGCGAGGTCGTGGAGGTTCTGCTTCGACGGGTGGCGGGCCGGGTGGTCCGGGCCGATCGTCTCGGCGTGCTGCCGGGAGCTGACGCCGACCACGGTCGCACCGAGCTCCTTGGCGCGCATCGTCGAGTCGATGACGGCGGAGTTCATCCCGTAGGAGTTGACGACGAGGATGAGGTCGCCCTCGCCCAGGCCGGAGTTGTCGATGACGACGCGGCCGTAGCCCGGGGTGCGCTCCATGGCCATCGAGCGCAGCGCCCCGCTGGAGAGCATCGTGCCCTCGTCGAGGATCGCGGCGATGTTCATGAGGCCACCGGCCCGGAAGAAGGCCTCCTGGCTGGCGATGTTGGCGTGGCCGCCCGGCCCGTACACGTAGATGAGGCGGTCCTCGCGCACGCGGCGCGCGGTCTCGTCGATGACGAGCGGGAGGACCTTCTCGTTGACCTCGATGACGCGGCTGAGCATGCCGGAGATGTAGGCGTGGTAGGTGTGGAGCATCGTCGTTCCTTTCGAGGGCGACCGCACTCAGAAGAGCAGGCCGGGGAGGCCTGCGGTGAGCGCCGGGATGAAGGTGGTCAGGACGACCACCACGAAGTAGACGAGGATGAACGGGACCGCCTCCCGCACGAGGGGGGAGAACTGGACCCGTGCCAGCTTGGTGGTGACGAACAGCAGGGCACCCACCGGTGGCGTGATCAGGCCGACCATGAGGTTGACGACGATCATCGCCGAGTAGTGGATCGGGTCGATGCCGAGCGCGATCGCGCTGGGCAGGAGGACCGGCACGAAGATGAGGATCGCCGGGATGGCGTCCATGATCGTGCCGAGCAGCAGGAACAGGAGCATGGTGAGGAGCAGGAACGTCACCGGTCCGAACCCGGCGTCCTGCACGAACTCGTCGACGCGGGTCCCGAGCCGGGTGAGCGCGACGATGTAGGTGAACCCACCGACCGCGGCGAAGATCATCATGATCGTCGCGGAGAACAGGGCGGTCTGGGAGAACACCTGGAAGACCGAACGCAGGTCGAGGGACTTGTAGACCAGTCCGAGGACCAGCACGTACGCCGAGGACAGGATCGAGATCTCGGTGACGGTGGCGAAGCCGCCGATGACCCCGGCGATGATGAGGATCGGGGTGAGCAGCGCGGGCACCGCACGGACGGTCACCGCGCGCAGTCCCGCCTCGCGGTACGGGTTCACGGCCGCCGTGTCCGGGATGCGCGCCGTCCCCCGGCTGCGCAGGACCACGACGAGGAAGAGCCCGGCGATGAGCAGCACGCCGGGCACGATGCCCGCCATGAACAGCTGGCCCACGGACAGCGAGGTCACGAGAGCGACGAACACCATCGGCACGCTCGGCGGGATGACCGGCCCGAGCACCGCGGAGGAGGCGACCACTGCCGCCGAGAACTCCTGGCGGTAGCCCGAACGCTTCATCATCGGGAGCATCGAGGAACCGATCATGGAGGCCGCCGCGGGCGCCGACCCGCTCACGGTCGAGGCGAACGCGCTCGCCCCGATGACGGTGTAAGCCAGCCCGCCCTTGATCCCACCGATGAAGTACATGAGGAACGCGACGATGCGCTCGGTCAGTCCCGCCTTCGACATGAGCGAGCCCATGAGGATGAAGAACGGGATGGCGAGCAGCTCGTAGGAGTCGACGCCGGCCGCCATCTGGGTGGGCAGCGCCGTGGCCGACCCGTAGTCACCGATGACGAGGGTGACGAGCACCGCGATGAGCATCGCGAGGAAGATGGGCGCACCGAGCGCCATCAGCCCGAACATCACGACGAAGAGGACACCGATCTCCATCACTTGGCCTCACCGCCCTCGGCGACGTCGGTCGGCTGCTGGCCCTGCAGGCTCATGAGGACCCCGAAGAGGACCATGAAGAACCCGAGGACGGGCACGGCGAGGTAGGCGTACCCCGTCGGGATGCCGAGCTGGATGTACTGGATGTCCATGCGGTTCATGGCCACCGCGGCGCCGGAGACGAGGAGGATGAACCCGATCCCCACTTCCAGGGCGCGCACGACGAGTGCGCTCACCGTCCGGAACGCAGCTGGCGCACGCTGGACGACGAAGTCGACGAGCAGGTGCTCGCGAAGGCCGATGGCGGCGGAGGCGCCGATCATGATGACCCACGTGACGAGGAGCCGGCTGAGGTCGTTGACCCAGATCCAGCCGCCCGTGATCGGCCTGGTGGCGATCTGGGCGACGTTGACGAGGAACAACGCCAGCAGCACGGCACCGGCGATGGCGGCCAGTCGGGTGGAGATGCCCGTGACGAGCATGTCCCTCCTCGGCGCCTGGGGCGGTGCGGAGTCCACTATGTCTCCCTTGGCTAGTGATTGTGCAAGCGCTTGCAATCCGCCGGGGCGGGAACCGGGCGAGCGGGCGCGGGTGGGGGTGCGCCCGCTCGCCCGGGGTCTGGTCAGCCGTCCGCGTGCTCCGCGGCGAGCTGCTTGACGAGGTCGAGCGTGCCCTCGGGCCACATGTCGCCGTCGAACTGGTCGAACTGCCCGTCCAGCGCCTCACGGAAGGCGTCCATGTCGACGTCCACGACGGTCATGTTCTCCTCGATGACGGCCATGGCCTCCTCGATCGTGGCCCGCGTCGCCTCGGTGACCTCCTCGCCGACGCGCTCCATCTCCTCCTCGAGGATCGAGCGGTGCTCCTCGCACAGGCCCTGCCACAGGTCGTCGTTGAAGTACCAGGCACGCACGTCGCGGATGTAGTCCGTCGGCATGTAGTAGTCCTGCACCTCGTAGATGCTGTTGTTCACCACCGCGACGGAACCGGTCTCCTGCGCGTCGACCACTCCCTGTCGGAGGGAGAAGTACAGGTCGGACAGGGCGATGACCTGGGGCTGTGCACCGAGCGCGACAGCGAACGCCTGCGGGATCGGGGCGTCCGCGATGCGGATGCGCAGGCCTTCCATGTCGGCCGGCGTCACGACCGGGCGGTTGGCGGTGAGCGCCCGCGGCTCGTTGTCCCCGGAGGCCTCGACGACCCGGACACCGGTGGCCTCGGCCGCCCGGTCGAAGATCTCGGCGAACTCCTCGGAGTCCAGCACCGCCTTGAACTGCTCGTAGCTGTCCCAGAGGAAGGGCACGGTCAGGGCCGTGAACTCCTCCGCGCCGGCCAGCGCCGAGTACGTCGAGATCGTCTCGTAGTAGACGTCGATCTCACCGCTCGCGACGCCTGCGTAGGCGTCGTTCATGTCGCCGAGCTGACTGTCGGGGAACACCTGCATGTCGATGGCACCGTCGGTGCGCTCCGCGACCCGCTCCGCCATCGCCTCGGCGGCGATCGTGCCGGGGTCGTTGGCCGTGCGGATCATCGCGACGCGGATGGCCTGGTCCTGGCACTGTCCCGCGTCGGCACTGCTCGAGTCACCGCCGCCCGCGCCCGTGAGAAACCCGCATCCGGTGAGCACCGTCGCTCCCAGCGCGGCAGCCGCAACCACCTTGACATTACGCATATGCCTACCTCCTCGTTAGGTGGCGCGAGCATGGCATGCAAGCGGTTGCACGTCAACAATCGGTCAATGACCCGGCAGCCGGGTCAGAACCGGGCTGGCTCAGCGACGGTCAGACCGCCCGCAGGTCGGGCAGCCGCTCGGCGAGGGCGTCGAGCACGGCCTCACTGCCGGCGAAGACGCCGGACTCGCGGGGCCAGTGGACCAGGACGTCGGTGAAGCCCAGCTCCCGGGCCCGCCCGACGCTGTCCTCCACGTGGTCGACGGAGTCGAGGGTGTAGGCGGCGGTGTCGACGTCGAGGTAGCGGGGCATGCCGGAGCGGCCGTGCTCGGCCTCGATCTCGGCGAACCGGGAGGCGAGGCGGGCCACGCCCTGCCACCACTGCGACTCGTCCGCGGCGGCGCCGTCCCCGACGGTCGCCCAGCCCTCACCGCTCCGGGCCGCGAGCGCCATCCCGCGCGGACCGTTGGCGGCGACGACGAACGGCATCCGCGGCCGCTGGGTGCTGCCGGGGATCATCCTGGCGTCGACGGCGGTGAAGTACTCCCCGGACCACGTCGTGCGGTCCTGGGTGAGCAGGAGGTCGAGCAGCTCGACGAACTCCTCGAAGCGGCGCTGGCGCTGCGGGCCGGTGAGGCGCGGCAGGCCGAGGACGTCGGCGTCCACGCCAGTGCCGCCCGAGCCCACGCCCAGGAGCACGCGCCCGCCGGAGACGTCGTCGAGCGACATGAGCTCCTTGGCGAACGTCACCGGGTGGCGGTAGTTCGGCGAGGCGACCCACGTGCCGAGGCGGATGGTCGACGTCACCGTCGCGGCCGCCGTCAGGGTCGGGACGGTGGCGAACCACGGCTCGTCGACGAGGCTGCGCCACGCGAGGTGGTCGAAGGTCCAGGCGTGGTCGAAGCCCATCCCCTCGGCGCGGCGCCACAGCTCGGCCCCCTCACGCCACCGCTGCTGGGGAAGGATCTCGATGCCGATGCGCACGGCGGGCACCTCTCTGCACAGGCGCGGGCGCCGTCGGCGGCACCGACGACGCCCGCGCAGGAGCTGATGGAAGGACTACTCGACGCCGACGATGTCGACGACGAAGACGAGGGTGTCCTCGCCGCCGATGCCGGCCTGCGGCACGCCGCGCGGGCCGTAGCCGTGCTCCGGCGGGATGGACAGGAGGACGCGCGAGCCGATCGCCTTGCCGACGAGGCCGTCGTCCCAGCCGCCGATGACCATCCCGACGCCGATCGGGAAGGAGATGGTCTGACCGCGGGTGTAGGAGCTGTCGAAGACGGGCCCGTCCCAGATCTGGCCGTGGTAGTTGACCACGATCGTGTTGCCTGCCTCGACGGCCGGGCCGTCACCGGCCTCGAGCACCTGCACCTGCAGGCCCTCGGGGGCGGGGGTGTCGGGGAAGGTCAGGGTGGGCTCGTCGCCGAAGCCGCCGGAGGCGGTGGGGAGGTCTGCGCTCATGGAAAGACCCTACGGTGCCGGGGGCGGCGGTGCGTACTCGGCGTCCGTGGCGTGCGCGCTCAGCGCCTGCGCCAGCGCGGTCAGCCCCTGGGCGAGCGCCCGCAGGTCCTGGGTGGCGAGGTGCTGGAGGATCTCCTCCCCCGCGCCCCAGCCTGCCGCCTCGTACTCCGCGACGACGGCGTGGCCCTGGTCGCTCAGGCCGACGAGCCGCACCCGCCGGTCGCCAGGGTCGGGCCGGCGCTCGACGAGGCCACGCTCGACGAGGCGGTCCACGAGACCGGACACCGTGGGCATCGAGACGTCGAGGTGCCGGGCGAGCTGGTGCCCCCCGACCGGGCCGTGGACGCGCAGCAGCATGAGGAGGCGCAGCTGCTGCATGGTCACCGGCGCCTCGGGCAGCGGAGCGCACCGGGGATGGGCGTGCAGCTGTGCGACGATCGCCCGGCGGGCGGCGTCCACCTCGGCGACGAGCTCAGCCGGCTGCTGGTCCACGTGTTACCTTTCTTTCGCTCTGCCTAAGTATTAGTCAGAGCCGATCTTTCCCGGCCCACTCTCCCACACGGAGCGCGCGTGTCCTCTCTTGCCCGGTTCAGCCTCTCCAACCGCGCGCTGGTCGCCCTGGCCACGGTCCTCGCCGTCCTCGGCGGCCTGTGGGCGACGTCGACGCTCAAGCAGGAGCTCATCCCGCCGCTCGACCTGCCCATCGTCGGCGTCGTCACCTCCTACCCCGGCGCCTCCCCCGAGGTCGTCGAGCAGCAGGTGAGCGACGTCGTCGAGCAGGCGGCGGGCGTCGTCGCGGGCCTCGAGGGCACGACGTCGACGTCGAGCGCCGGCTCCTCCGTCGTCCTCCTCGAGCTCGAGTACGGCACGAACGTCACCAACGCCCAGCAGGAGCTGCAGGCCGCGCTCACCCGCCTGGGCCCCGTGCTGCCCGAGGCCGCCGACTGGCAGGTCATCTCCGGCGGCATCGACGACCTGCCCGTCGTCCAGCTCTCCGCCGCGACGAGCGGGGACCAGGACGCCGCCGCCGAGGTGCTCCGCACCGTCGTCGTGCCCGAGCTCGAGCGCCTCGACGGGGTCCGTGACGTCCAGCTCAGCGGCGTGCAGGACGACCAGGTCCGTATCGACGTCGACCTGCCCGCCCTCGCCCAGGCCGGCCTCGACCCCACCGCCATCGGCCAGGCGCTCACCGCCAACGGCGCCGTCGTGCCCGGCGGGACGATCACCGAGGACGACCGCACCCTGTCGGTCCAGACCGGCGAGCGGCTCACCTCCGCCGAGGACGTCGCCGCCCTGCCCATCCCCACCGCGGCCGGCCCGGTGCGCCTCGACACGATCGCCGAGGTCACCTCCGAGCCCGCCACCGCCACCTCCTTCAGCCGCACCGACGGCACGCCGAGCTTCGGGCTGGCCATCACCAAGACGCCCGACGGCAACACCGTCGAGGTCTCCCACGAGGTCCAGGAGCTCATCCCCGAGTTCGCGACCGCGCTCGGTGAGGGCGCGGAGATCACCGTCGTCTTCGACCAGGCGCCGTTCATCGAGCAGTCGATCGAGGACCTCACCGTCGAGGGCCTGCTCGGCCTCGTCTTCGCCGTCGTCGTCATCCTGCTGTTCCTGCGCAAGTGGCGCCCGACGGCGGTGACCGCGCTGTCGATCCCGCTGTCGCTCATCGTCGCGCTCATCGGCCTGCGCACCGTGGGCTACACGCTCAACCTCTTCACCCTCGCCGCGCTCACCGTGTCCGTCGGCCGCGTCGTCGACGACTCGATCGTCGTCATCGAGAACATCAACCGGCACCTGTCCTACGGCAAGCCGCGCCGCCAGGCGATCCTCGACGCCGTGCGCGAGGTCGCCGGCGCCATCACCTCCGCGACGATCGCCACCGCCGCCGTGTTCGTGCCGATCGGTCTCGTCGGCGGGATGGTCGGTGAGCTCTTCCGGCCCTTCGCGTTCACCGCCGCGCTCGCCCTGCTCGCCTCCCTGTTCGTCGCGCTCACCATCGTCCCGGTGCTCGCCTACTGGTTCGTCCGCGGTCCGCGACCGGGTGAGGACCCCGCGGTCGTGCGCGCGGCGGCCGAGGAGAAGGAGCGCCGCTCCTTCCTCCAGCGCAGCTACGTCGGCACCCTGCGCGCCGCGCTGCGCCGCCCGTGGCTCGCCGTGCTCGCCGCCGTCGTCGTCCTCGCCGGGACGGCCGGCGCGGCCACCCAGCTGCAGACCCAGTTCATCGGGGACACCGGCCAGAACACCCTGTCGGTCACCCAGACGCTGCCCGCGGGCACGTCCCTGGCCGCCGCCGACGCCGCCGCCCAGCGGGTCGAGGAGGCCATCGCCGAGCTCGACGACGTGGAGACCTACCAGGTGACCGGCGGCTCCGGCGACGCCGCCATGGCGTTCTTCGGCTCGTCCAACGACACGATGTTCTCCATCACCCTCGACCTCGACGCCGACGCCGTCGCCGCCGAGGAGGAGCTGCGCGCCCTGCTCGCCGACGTCGAGGACGCGGGCGAGCTCACCGTGGCCACCGGCATGGCCGGGTTCGGGGGGAGCCTCGAGGTCGTCGTCAGCGGCGTCGACGGGGAGGACGTCGAGACAGCGGCGCAGCAGGTGCTCGACGCCGTCGCCGGCATCGAGGGCACCACCGACGTCACCTCCAACCTCGCCGCCGAGCTGCCCACCCTCCAGGTCCGGGTGGACCGGGAGGCCGCCGCGGCCCTCGGGCTCACCGAGGCGCAGGTCGGACAGACCGTCTCCACGGCGCTGCAGGGCACGACGCTCGGCGTCGTCAACACCGAGAACGGGCGCAACGAGATCGTCATGGAGGTCGGCGAGGCGCCGGCGACCCGTGAGGAGCTCGCCGCGCTGCCGCTGGCGACCCCGGCCGGCCCGGTCCCGCTGTCCCAGGTGGCCCAGGTCGAGGAGGTCGCCCAGCCGGTGACCATCACCCGGGCCGACGGGCTGCGCAGCGCGTCGATCACCGCGACGTCCACCGCCTCGGACCTCGGCCAGGTCACCGCCGCCCTCCAGGGCGCGCTGGACTCCCTCGACCTGCCCGACGGCGTCTCGGCAGAGGTCGCCGGGGTCAGCGCCGACCAGGAGGAGGCCTTCGCCAACCTCGGCCTCGCGCTGCTCCTGTCGCTGGCGATCGTCTACCTCGTCATGGTGGCGACGTTCAACTCCCTCATCCAGCCCCTCGTGCTCATGATCTCGGTGCCGTTCGCGGCGACCGGTGCGGTGCTCATGCTCGTCCTCACCGGCAGCCAGCTCGACGTGCCCGGCCTCATCGGCGCGCTCATGCTCGTCGGCATCGTCGTGACGAACGCGATCGTCCTCATCGACCTCATCAACCAGTACCGCAAGGAGGGCATGGGGCTGGTCGAGGGGATCATCGAGGGTGGCCGGCACCGCCTGGCCCCGATCCTCATGACGGCCGCCGCGACCATCGCGGCGCTGGTCCCCATGGCGACCGGCATCACCGGCGGCAGCGCGTTCATCTCCCAGCCGCTCGCGCTCGTCGTCATCGGCGGGCTCGTCACCTCGACGTTCCTCACCCTGCTCTTCGTCCCGGTGCTCTACCTGCTCGTCGAGCGCCGGCTGGAGAAGGTCCGGGCCCGCCGCGCCGAGAAGCAGCCCGACCTCGTCGAGCAGCAGTAGCCCTCCCCGCTCTCACGCACCCCACCCCGCCGAGAGCTGGATCCTGCACGGTGCAGGATCCAGCTCTCGGCGGGGTGCTGGCGTGGTGGGGGCGACTCGTCCGCGGAGGACGGTCAGCGGGCGAGGCGCTCCGCGAGCCAGGTGAGCTGACGCTCGCGCTGGAACTCGGTGCCGCCCTCGTGCTCGTTGAAGGGGTAGACCTCGACGTCGACGTCGCCGCCGTAGTGGTTGGCCGAGGCGTACACGGTCGACGGCGGGCAGACGGTGTCCATGAGCGCGACCGAGTACAGCGCCGGCGCCGTCGCCCGCTTCGCGTGGTTGACGCCGTCGATGTAGGACAGCGTGCGGAACGCCGGCTCGACCCGGTCCCGGTGCGCGGCGAGGTAGGTGCGCACCTCCTCGAACGGGCCCTCCGGCGCCATCTCGACGCCGCGCCGGATGTGCGCCAGCCACGGGACGTCGGGCATGGCAGCGGCGACGTCGACGAGGCCGGCGACGGCGGTGGTGATCGCCCCGCCCTGGCTCACCCCGGTGACCGCGACGCGGCCTTCGTCCACGCCCGGGAGGGTGCGCACCGCCTCGACGGCGCGGACGCCGTCGGTGTAGACGCGCCGGTAGTAGTGCTCGTGCGGGTCCTCGATGCCGCGGGTCAGCGTGCCGGGGGCGGCGACGCCGGTGCCGACGGGGTCCGGGGTGGCCCCGAACCCGTTCGTCGTCGTCGTCCCCTGCCCGCGGGTGTCCATGACGACGTAGGCGTAGCCGGCCGCCGCCCACAGCAGCCTGCTGTGCGGCAGGCCGCGTCCCCCGCCGTAGCCGAGGTACTCCACGACCGCCGGGAGCGGCTCGTCGGTGCCCGCCGGACGCAGGTACCACGCCTTGACCCGGTGCCCGCCGAAGCCGGAGAAGGTGAGGTCGAAGGCGTCGACGAGCCGCAGGTGCGCGTCGACCGGGACGGCCTCGACGGCGAGGTCGTGCGCGCGCGTCTCGGCCAGCGTGCGGGCCCAGAAGTCGTCGAAGTCCGCCGGCTCGGCGACGTCGGGGCGGTAGTCGGGCAGACGTGCTGCATCGAGGTCGAAGAGAGGCATGGCCGTACCTTACGGCCGCACCCCCTCCCCCGGACGGCCCCCGAGGACCCGACACTCCCCGCAGACGACGAGAGCCGGATCGTGCACGGGGCACGATCCGGCTCTCGGAGCAGGGGCTGCGGTCAGTCGCCGCCGCGCAGGATCGCCAGGAGGCGGAGGAACTCGAGGTAGAGCCACACGAGGGTGACGAGGAGGCCGAAGGCGGCCGACCACGCGTAGCGGCTCGGGATGCCCGCCTGGACGCCGCGCTTGATCGCGTCGAAGTCGAGGATGAGGCAGAAGGCGGCGAGGCCGACGGCGAAGACACCGATGATGACGCCGAGCGGGATCCCCATGATCTCCACGCTCGAGCGCAGGCCGAACGCGGAGTCGCCGCTGCCGAGGAGCATGATGCCGAGGTTGACCAGCGAGAACAGCGCGTACCCGACGAGGGCGATGAGCACGAAGCGGGTCATCTTCGGGGTCACGCGGATCTTGCCGCTGGAGTACAGCGCGAGGGTGGCGACGAAGGTCGCGCCGGTGGCGAGCACCGCCTGGAGCACGATGCCGGGGTAGATGCTCTCGAAGACCATCGAGATGCCACCGAGGAACAGGCCCTCGGCCGCCGCGTACACGGCGATGAGCGCCGGGCTGGGCTCACGCTTGAACGCGTTGACCAGGCCGAGCACGAGTCCGACGGCGAGGCCGCCGAAGGTGGCGATCATGTTGCCGCCGAGGACGAACCAGTTCAGGGCGCCCATCGCGACGACGAGCGCGAGCAGTCCACCGGTCTTGACGATGACGTCGTCGTAGGTGAGCCGCCCGGTCTGGGCCGGTCCGGCGGCCGGCTGCTGGTAGGCGTACTCGAGGTTCTGCACCTGCTGCGGGTCCGCTGCCGGCGGGTAGGTGGTCCCGGCCGACGGCGCGTACCCCGGGTGGGTGGGGTAGCCGCTGGGCGTCGTACCGCGGCGCTCGCCGAAGTACGGACTGTTCTCGAAGACTGGATTGCTCACTCAGTGCCTCCTGGTCGCGCGTGGCCACGGGCCGACGCGTAGGTCTCATCCGCGGTCATCCTATGCGCCCCCCTCGCACGAGACCCGCCGTTGTCCAGGACAACGCCGCAGGCCGCGTCCGTGTTCCGGCCCGACACCCCCTCGCGCCGAGAGCCGGATCCCGCACGCGGGCCGGGTCGGCTCATCCTCGGGGTGGAGGTCGTCAGCCTCGAGGGTGAGGGAACCGGCGGGGCGATCTCCCCCTGCCGGGCGTCGTGCCCGGAGCCCGCCCGCCCTACTGTGGAGGGAACAAGGAGGCACCACATGATCCAGGCCCACGAGCTCACCAAGCGCTACGGCGACAAGACCGCCGTGGACCGCGTGAGCTTCACGGTGGAACCCGGGACCGTCACCGGGTTCCTCGGCCCCAACGGGGCCGGGAAGTCGACGACGATGCGGATGATCGTCGGCCTGGACCGTCCGACCTCCGGCACCGTGACGGTCAACGGCAAGCCCTACGCCGCGCACCGGGCACCGCTGCACGAGGTCGGGGTGCTCCTCGACGCCAAGGCGGTGCACACCGGCCGCTCGGCCTACAACCACCTGCGCGCGCTGGCCGCGACCCACGGGATCGCCACCTCCCGGGTGGAGGAGGTCATCGAGATGACCGGCCTCCAGACCGTCGCGCGGAAGCGGGTCGGCGGCTTCTCCCTCGGCATGGGCCAGCGGCTGGGCATCGCCGCGGCGATGCTCGGCGACCCTCGCACGCTCATCCTCGACGAGCCGGTCAACGGCCTGGACCCCGAGGGGGTCAAGTGGGTGCGCACGATGGTGCGCTACCTCGCCGGGGAGGGCCGCACCGTGTTCCTCTCCTCCCACCTCATGAGCGAGATGGCCCAGACGGCGGACCACCTCCTCGTCATCGGCCGCGGCCGGATCATCGCCTCGGGACCCGTCCGGGACATCGTCGACGCCACCCGCGAGGTCAGCGTCCGGGTGCGCTCCCCGCGCGCCGGCGAGCTGAGCGAGCTCCTCGCCGGGCAGGGCGTCTCCCTCGTCGCCACCGAGCCGGGCCTCATGGAGGTCTCCGGCCGGACCGCCGAGGAGATCGGTGAGCTCGCGGCCGGCGCGGGCATCGCGCTGCACGAGCTCACCCCGCTGCGCGCCTCCCTCGAGGACGCCTACATGAGTCTCACCCACGACGAGGTCGAGTTCCGCACCGAGCACGCGAGCGCCTCCGTCGGCACCCCGGAAGGAGCCGTACGATGACCACCCAGACCGCCCCGCGCGCCGTCGCCGTCAAGCCGGTGACCTTCCCGCGCGTCCTCACCTCCGAGTGGCTGAAGTTCTGGTCCCTGCGCTCCACCTACTGGACGCTGGGCGCCACCCTCGTCTCGATGGTGCTCATCTGCCTGCTCCTCGCCTTCGGTGCCTCACAGTCCGCCGACGCGGGCTTCGACACCGGGCTCGACGGCCAGACGGTCATCGCGACGAGCTACATCATGGCCCAGCTCGTCGTCGCGGTGCTCGGCGTCCTCATGATCACCGGCGAGTACTCCACTGGCATGATCCGCTCGACGTTCGCGGCGGTCCCCTCCCGGGTCCCGGCGCTGGTCGCGAAGGCGATCGTCATCGCCGTCGTCGCGTTCGTCGTCGGGGTGCTCGGCGTGATCCTCTCCTACGTGCTGACGATGCCGCTCCTCGGAGACGTCGGGGGCGCCGCCGACCTGGGCGACCCGGTCACGCTGCGCATCTTCTGGGGCACCGGCCTGTACCTCGCGGCGGTCGGCCTCTTCGGGCTGGCCCTCGGGGCGCTGCTGCGGCACTCCGCAGGCGCCCTGGCCGCCGTGCTCGGGATCCTTCTCCTGCTGCCGGTCATCGTCCAGCTCGCCATGTCCCCGCTCGAGTGGCTGCGCGACGCCTACCCCTACCTGCCGACGACGGCGGGTGAGCGGATCGTCGCGGTCGACAGTCCGGGCATGGAGATGCAGACCGCCGGACTCCCCCCGCTCCTCGAGCCGTGGGCCGGCCTGGGCGTCTTCGCGATCTACATCGCGGTCGCCCTCCTCGCCGCCGCGGTGCTCATGCGTAGGAGGGACGCCTGAGCATCCTGCGGCCCCCGGCGCCGGGGGGCACGTCACCTGGTGACGGCCCCCCGGCGCCACCTCGCGCCGTCCCGGTCGCCCCGCCCGCGGAGGCACCCGGCCCCCGGCCGAACGGCCTCGCCGGGCCGCGCGTCGGCCCGCTGCGCCGCGTCCTGGACCGCCACCCCGTCGTCGTCGACTGGGTCGTCGCCCTCTGGTACGGCATCCCCGCCGCGGCCACGGTCCTCTTGGGACCCACGATGGGCTCAGGAGGCACCGGCTGGACGGGGGCAGCGCTCGCCCTCGTCGGCTTCGCCGCCCTCCTGGGCCGGCGTCACCGTCCCGTCCTCACCCTCGCCGTCGTCCTCGCCGCCCTCGTCGTCTCGCAGGCGATGCTGCGGGAGACGACCGGCCTGGAGATCGCGGCCGTCCTCGCCCTGTACGCCGTCGCGGCCTACAGTCCGGCGCGCGCCGCCTGGTTCTCCCTCGCCGGTCTCCTCGCCGTGTTCGCCGGGGCACTCGCCGTGTGGCCCTCCGCGCTCGTGTCGGTGAACGTCGCGGACGGCACGGAGGTCGCCCTCAGCCCGGCGGCGTCCTTCGTCATCGCCCTGAGCACGACGTTCGCCCTGGCGATGATCGCCCTCATGCTCGGCACGACGGCACGCGGGCGGCGGCTGCACATCGCGGCGCTCGTCGAGCGCGCCGCCCAGCTCGCCCTCGAGCGCGACCAAAGCGCGCAGATCGCGCTGGTCGCGGAGCGCAACCGCATCGCCCGCGAGATGCACGACGTCGTCGCCCACAGCCTGTCGGTCATGGTCACGCTCGCCGACGGCGCCCGCGCCTCCCTGACCAAGCGGCCCGACCAGGCCGCCGTGGCACTCGACGAGCTCGCCGCCACCGGCCGGTCGGCCCTGGCCGACACGCGCCGGCTGCTCGGCGTCCTGCGCGACGACGACGCGGGCGAGGGCGGGGCGCCGCTCGCGCCCCAGCCGCTCAACACCGACCTCACCGACGTCATCGCCCGCTTCCAGGCGGCCGGGGTGCCGGTGTCCCTCACCGAGAGCGGCCCCGCGCTGCCCGCCGACGCCGGCCTGCAGCTCGCGGTGTTCCGCATCGTCCAGGAGGCGCTGACCAACGTCCTGCGCCACGCCCCGGGCTCCCCGCGGATCGACGTGACGATCGACCGGCAGCCCGGGTACGTCGTCGTCGAGGTCGACAACGCCGACGGCGCGCGGCCGGCGAGCACACCCGGCGGGCGCGGTCTGGTAGGCATGCGGGAGCGTGCGGCGGTCTACGACGGGCACGTCGAGGCCGGGCCGACGCCCGGCGGCTGGCGCGTGCGGGCCGTGCTGCGCTGGGCTGAGGAGGGGGAGCTGTGAGCATCACGGTGCTGCTGGCCGACGACCAGGCGCTGCTGCGCATGGGCTTCCGGCTCGTCCTGGGGGCCGAGGAGGACATCGAGGTGGTCGGCGAGGCAGCCGACGGGCAGGCCGCGGTGACGCTGGCGACGGCGCTGCGACCCGACGTCGTCCTCATGGACGTGCGCATGCCGCGGCTCAACGGCATCGAGGCGACCGAGCAGATCGTCGCCTCACTGCCCGGGTGCCGGGTCCTCATCCTCACGACCTTCGACCTCGACGAGTACGCCTTCGCCGGTCTGCGCGCCGGCGCCAGCGGGTTCCTCCTCAAGGACACCCCGCCCGAGACGCTCGTGGCGGCCATCCGCACCGTGGCCGACGGGGACGCCGTCGTCTCCCCGCGGGTGACCCGGCGCATGCTCGAGCTGTTCGGCGAGCGCCTCCCGGCGACCTCCGCGACCGAGCCCCCCGACGACGGCGTCCTGTCCAGCCTCACCACCCGCGAGCGCGAGGTGCTCGGGCTCGTCGCCGAGGGCCTGTCGAACGGGGAGATCGCCGCGCGGCTCCTCGTCTCGGAGGCGACGGTCAAGACGCACGTGGGCAAGGTGCTGGCCAAGCTCGACCTGCGCGACCGCGTGCAGGCGGTCATCCTCGCCTACGACACCGGGCTGGTGCGGCCCGGCTGACCTACCGGGGCTCGGCGGGCGGCGAGGGCTGTGCGCGGGGCGTGTCGGTCGCGGCCGCGACGAACGAGGCGCGCGGGCTCTGGAGCGAGCCGAGCGCGACGAGCTCGCGCCGGAAGAACAGCGCCGTCGTCCAGTCGAGGACGATGCGGACCTTGCGGTTGAAGGTCGGCATCGCCCACATGTGGTAGGTCCGGTGCATGAACCACGCGACCGGGCCGCGGAGCTTGACGCCGAAGACGTTCGCCACGCCCTTGCCCAGGCCGAGGGAGGCGACGGTGCCGACGTTCTTGTGCGCGTAGTCCTCCAGCGGCTCCCCCCGCAGGTGGCGGGCGAGGTTGCGGGCGAGGTGCCGCGCCTGGCGCACCGCGTGCTGGGCGGTGGGGCCGGTCGTCGCCCCGGGGGTGTCGGAGGTGAGGTCGGGGACGGCCGCGCAGTCCCCGGCCACCCATGCGCCCGGCACGACGCCGTCGTCACCCGCCACCTGGAGGGTGGGCAGGGCGCGGACCCGACCGCGCTCGTCGAGGGGCAGGTCGGAGCTTCCGAGCACCGGGTTGGCCTTGACGCCCGCGGTCCACACGACGGTGTCGGCCTCGAACTCCTCCCCGCTCGAGAGCTTGACGTACCCGTCGACGCACGACTCGAGGAAGGTGTTGAGGTGGATCTCCACGCCGCGGGCGCGCAGCTGCTCGATCGCGTACCCGCCGAGCTCCTCCCCGACCTCGGGCAGGATGCGCCCGGCGCCCTCGACGAGCACGAAGCGCATGTCCTCACGGCGGATGCCGTCGAACATCTTCGCGGCGTCGCGGGCCATGTCCTCGATCTCGCCGAGTGCCTCGATGCCGGCGAACCCGCCGCCGACGAAGACGAAGGTGAGCTTGCGACGACGCAGCGCGGGGTCCCAGGTGGAGGCGGCGACGTCCATCTTGCCGAGCACCTGGTTGTGCAGCGCGTTGGCCTCCTCGACCCACTTGAACCCGATGGCGAACTCGGCAAGGCCGGGGATGGGCAGGGTCCGGGGCACCGCCCCGAGCCCGACGACGAGCTCGTCGTAGGCGAGCTCGTAGCTCTCCCCCTCCTCGATCGGCTCGACGACGACGCGGCGGTCGGCGTGCCGGATCTCGCTCACGCTGCCCGTGACGAGGGTGCAGCCGCGCAGCTCGCGACGCAGCGGGGCCACGACGTGCCGCGGCTCGAGGTTGCCGGCCGCGGCCTCGGGGAGGAAGGGCTGGTAGGTCATGTACGAGCGCGGGTCGACGACGGCGATCTCGACGTCCTCGCGGCTCATCTGCTTGCGCAGCCCGAGCGCGGTGTACAGGCCGATGTACCCGCCGCCGAGGATGAGTATCCGCTTGGTACGGCGAGGACGCGGGGCTGCGGGGAGCGGGGTGGTCACCTATCGATCGTATGGGCGCTTCGCCCGGTTCGCGCGGTCTGGTCAGCCCGCCCGGGACCGGTCTAGAGGTACTCCTCGGGGTCGTCGTCCCCGCGCAGCTGCCAGGTGAGCCGCACCTGTTGGGTCTCGTAGTGCGCGGCGATCGCGTCGCGCCACGACGCGGTCCGTGTCTCCAGCGTCACGTCCATCGTGCTCACCTCCTCACCGGCCGCCCGCCCGCGGAGAAGTTCTGACCACCCAAGTGTGCGGTCCTGTCGCAGGAGGCGCATCCGGCAGCGGGCCCGGAAAGGGGCGACGAAAGTAGGAAATATCGTGCGTACCCCCAGCGGGACTCGAACCCGCACTGAGCCGATTTTAAGTCGGCTGCCTCTGCCGGTTGGGCTATGGGGGCAGGTCGCGCCCGCTCATCCTAGGCGGGGCCGGCGGTCGCCCGGCAGCGGTCGAGGACGTCGTCGAGCATGGTCTCGGTGAGCCGGCCGGTGAAGGTGTTCTGCTGGGACACGTGGTAGGACCCGATGAGGCGGACCTCCCGCCCACCGGGGGTGCGGACGACGGCCTCCGCGCCGTGGCCGAAGTGCGGGCGCGGGCGCGGCACCTGCCAGCCGAGGGCGACGAGCGCGGCGAGCGTCGCCTGCCAGGCGATGGCGCCCAGCGCGAGCACCGCCGTCGTCGTCGGCTCCATGAGGGTGATCTCCCGCTCCAGCCACCCGCTGCACGCGGCGCGCTCGTCGGGGCTGGGCTTGTTGTCCGGCGGGGCGCAGCGAACGGCTGCGACCATGCGCGCGCCGGTGAGCTCCAGCCCGTCGTCGGCGGCCCGCGACTCCGCCTGGTTGGCGTACCCGGCCCGGTGGAGCGCGGCGAAGATCCAGTCGCCCGAGCGGTCCCCGGTGAACAGGCGTCCGGTGCGGTTGGCCCCGTGCGCGGCGGGCGCGAGCCCGACGACGAGGAGGTGGCCCTGCGGGTCGCCGAAGCCCGGCGCGGGGCGGCCCCAGTACGTCTCGTCGGCGAAGGCACGGCGCTTGACGTCGGCGACGTGCTCGCGCCACCCGACCAGCCGCGGGCAGGCGCAGCAGACGGTGGAGCGGGCGTCGAGGGTCAGGAGGTCCGGGCTGCCGGCAGCCAGGCGCCGCACGCCGGCCGCAGACCGCGCCACGGGAGTCTGCGGCGTGGCGCGGTCACCGGGCCACCCGCTCCCCGCCGCGACGAATCCCATGGTGCCCATCATGCCCGGCGGCCGCGCCGGGCGGTCAGCGCAGGCTGAGGGCGATGCCGTCGAGGATGTCGTGCTCGCTCGTGCGGACGATCGGCGTGCGGCCGGTCGCCCGGCTGACGAACTCGACGACCTCCGCCCAGATGAGCGCGCCGGCGCCGATGACGTCCACCCGGCCCGGGTGCATGAAGCCCATGGCCGCGCGCTCCTGCCGGGAGGCGTGAAGCAGCGCGTCGCACGAGGCGAGGACGGCCTCGGGGGTGAGCTCCGCGCCGTCGATGCGGGTGCGGTCGTACTGCGGCAGACCCAGGGCGTGCGCGGTCACCGTCGTCACCGAGCCGGCGACCCCGACGATGGTGCGCACGTCCTCCAGCGGCAGCTCGGCCTCCACCTGGGCGAGCAGCTCGCGCACGTCCTTGCGGGCGGCCTTGACCTGCTTGGGGGTGGGTGGGTCGGCGCGCAGGTGGCGCTCGGTGAGCCGGACGCTGCCCATCTTCACCGAGATGCCGGAGCTGGGGACGTCGTCGCCGAGGACGAACTCGGTCGACCCGCCCCCGATGTCGACGACGAGGAGCGGACGCGGCTGGTCGGGGTCCATGACGCTCGCGGCGCCGGCGTAGGACAGCGCGGCCTCCTCCTGCCCGCTGATGACCTCGGGCTCCACGCCGAGCAGGGCGCGCACCCCGCTGACGAAGGTGTGGCTGTTGCCGGCGTCGCGCGTGGCGGAGGTGGCGACGAACCGGGTCGTCTCGACGTCGCGGTCGCGGCAGATCTGCGCGTAGCGGCGCACCGCGTCCAGCGTCCGCTCGAGGGCGGCGGGGTCGAGCATGCCGGTGCGGTCCACGCCCTGGCCCAGACGCACGACCTCCATGTGCCGCTCGACCTCGACGAGCGGGCCGCGGCGGGTGACGTCGGCGATGAGCAGACGGATGGAGTTCGTCCCGCAGTCGATGGCGGCGACGCGCGTCATCGGTCCGTCTCCTCGCTCGCGACCTCGGTGGCGCAGGTGCAGCGGTCGGGCCGCCAACGGGGGCGGAGCAGCTCCAGAGCCTCGTCACCGAGCGGGTTCACGCCCGGACCCACGGCCAGGGAGTGCCCCACGAGCACGTGGAGGCACTTGACGCGGGTGGGCATCCCGCCGGCGGAGACACCGGCGATCTCGGGCACCTCGCCGAGCTCGGCGCGGCGGGCGAGGTAGTCCTCGTGGGCCGCGCGGTAGGCGGCGGCCAGCGCCTCGTCCGTCTCCAGCCGCTCGGTCATCTCGCGCATGACGCCCTCGGCCTCGAGGGTGCTCACGGCACGCACGACGGCCGGCTCGGTGAGGTAGAAGGTCGTGGGGAAGGGCGTGCCGTCCTCCAGCCGCGGCGCGGTCCGCACGACGAGCGGCCGGCCGCAGACGCACCGCGCGGCGATGCCCACGACCCCGCGTGGGAGGCGGCCCAGCTGCTGGGCCAGCACGTCGAGGTCCGCAGGGGTCACGGGTTGCGCGTCGGTCACCGGCTGATTCTCCCTCACGGAGGGGCCGGGCACGAAACGTCCTACTCCGGCTCCTGCGCGCCGGGGACCGCCTGGCCGGCCATCGCCACCGACTCCCACAGCGCGAGGTACCAGGGGGCGTCCTCCATGCCCGGGACGCCCGAGGCCTCGAGCTCGGCCTCCGCGTCCGTGCCGACGACGGTCTCGGGGTCGACGACGCGGAAGGTCTGCTCCCCGGGCATGACGTAACCGAGCCGGTCGCGGGCCTGCGCCTGGACGAACGTCTCGTCCTGCCACTGCTCGAGCTCGAGCTCGAGGGCCGCGGTGCGCTCCTCGGCTGCCTCGATGTCGGCGCCGAGCTCACGCAGCTGCTCCTGCTGCTCGACCGCATGGCGCAGGGTCGGCGCGAGGACGATGAACGCGATGAGGACGACGACGAACAGTCCGAGCCCGCGCAGCGTGATCGTCGGGCTCGTCGCCTCCTCGTGCGGGTCCTCCCGGGCCGCCTTGGCCGCCGGCGCGGCCGGCGAGGGGCGCGAGGAGCCGGTGGCCCGGCTCGCGGAGGTGCGGGAGGGGCCGGCGGGCCGCTGCTGCGCTGCGGGGCCGCCGCGCCGTGCCCCGGCCGAGGGCGGGCGTGCGCTCGCGGGACGTGCGGCACCGCCCGTGCCGCGACGTCCGGTCGGGCGACGCGCTGTCATGGGGTCCATCGTCCCTCACGCCGGGCAGTGGCGCGGGGAGGCCCCGCGCGTGAGTCGTGGCACGCCGACGGCCCGGCACCGCCGTGGCGGTACCGGGCCGTCGAGTGGTGCGTCAGGCCCGCGGGAAGGCGGAGCGGCCGGCGTAGACGCCGGCGTCGTCGAGCTCCTCCTCGATGCGCAGGAGCTGGTTGTACTTGTTGATGCGCTCGCCACGGGCGGGCGCGCCGGTCTTGATCTGGCCGGCGTTGACCGCGACCGACAGGTCGGCGATCGTCGTGTCCTCGGTCTCACCGGAGCGGTGGGAGACCATCGCGGTGAAGCCGTTGCGCTGCGCGAGCGAGACGGCGTCGAGGGTCTCGGTCAGGGTGCCGATCTGGTTGAGCTTGACGAGCAGCGAGTTCGCCGCGCGCAGCTCGATGCCCTTGGCGAGGCGCTCGGGGTTGGTGACGAACAGGTCGTCGCCGACGATCTGCACCCGGCTGCCGACGCCGGAGACGAGCTGGGCCCAGCTGTCCCACTCGTCCTCGCTCAGCGGGTCCTCGATGGAGACCAGCGGGTAGTCCGCGACGAGCTGGGTGTAGTAGGCCACCATCTCCTCGGGGGTGGTCGCCTTGCCCTCGAACTGGTAGGCGCCGTCCTTGAAGAACTCGGTCGCGGCGACGTCGAGCGCCAGCGCGATGTCCTCGCCCGGCGTGAAGCCGGCCTTCTCGATCGCCTCGAGGATGAGGTCGAGGGCGGCGCGGTTGCTCTCGAGGTTCGGCGCGAAGCCGCCCTCGTCACCCAGGCCGGTGGCCAGGCCGCGGCTCTTGAGCACGGACTTCAGGGAGTGGTAGGTCTCCGCACCCCAGCGCAGCGCCTCCTTGAAGCTCGCGGCGCCGACCGGCGCCACCATGAACTCCTGGATGTCGACGTTGGAGTCCGCGTGGGACCCACCGTTGAGGATGTTCATCATCGGCACGGGCAGGACGTGCGCGTTCGGCCCGCCGATGTAGCGGAAGAGGGACAGCCCGGCGCTCTCGGCCGCGGCGCGGGCCACGGCGAGGGAGACGCCGAGGATCGCGTTGGCGCCCAGCTTGCCCTTGTTGGGGGTGCCGTCCAGGTCGATGAGGGCCTGGTCGAGGATGCGCTGCTCGCTCGCCTCCAGGCCCAGGACCTCGGGGGCGATGTCGTCGACGACGGCGTTCACGGCGTCCTGGACGCCCTTGCCGAGGTAACGACCCTTGTCACCGTCACGACGCTCGACGGCCTCGAACGCGCCGGTCGAGGCGCCCGACGGCACCTCTGCGCGGGCGACGGTGCCGTCGTCCAGCGCGACCTCGACCTCCACGGTGGGGTTGCCGCGCGAGTCGAGGATCTCGCGGGCTCCAACGGCCTCGATGCTGGCCACGGATGTCTCCTTCATGTCGACGTCTTGGTTTGTCTCGTTCAACGATAGTCGCGCTTGCGGGAACGGCACCGGGACCTCCGTCAGGCGGGACCGCTCCGCCGTCCCTGCAGACCGCGCAGGTGGGCCCGCAGCGCCGCCTCGGCGTCCAGCCCTGCGGCGTCGGCCCGCAGGACGAGCGCCATGAGCTCGCGACCGAGCGCCGCCTCCGGGTCCGCGGCGGGGTCGGCCGGCCCGAGGAGCTCGGCGTCCTGGCTGCCCTCGCGGCGCAGCCGCCGGGCGATCTTCTGCGCCCGGGCGAGGGCGGGCAGGGCCACCGGGATCCCGGTGAGGACGTCCTGGCCCTCGCGCTCCTGCTTCTTGATCTCGTGCCACGCGGTCTCGACCTCGGCCGCCGAGGAGGCGGCGGCGTCGGCGAAGACGTGCGGGTGGCGCCGGTGGAGCTTGTCGAGCAGCTCCTGGGCGACGTCGGCGAGGTCGAACGGCTCCTGCGGGTGCTCCTGCGCCACCCTGGCGTGGAAGACCACCTGGAGCAGGAGGTCGCCGAGCTCACCGCGCAGGGCGGCGCGGTCCTCGGCCTCGGCCGCCTCGGCGAGCTCGTAGGCCTCCTCGATGGCGTACGGCGCCAGCGAGCGGTGGGTCTGCTCGGCGTCCCAGGGGCAGCCGCCCGGCGAGCGCAGGCGGTCCATCGCGGCGACGACCGCGGCGAGCGCGTCGTCGGTTCGCGGCCCGGTCACGACAGGGGCTGGACCAGGGTCGGGGACGGGGCGATCCACGGGAGCGCCTCGGGGACGACCTGGCCGGCGGGGTCGAACGTCCCGTAGCGCGGGTTGACGTCGACGTCTGCCTCGGCGATGCGCAGGTTGACGGTCTCCATAGCCGGGGCGCCGACCGGGGAGATGCTCATCTCCTGGTTGACGATGGTCATCTTCGCGATGTCCAGGACGCCGGTGCCGTAGCCGTCCTCGGGGACGGGCAGCCCGCTGGCCTCGGCCTGCCGGTCGAGCAGCGCGGCAGCCTGCTCGTCGGAGGCGGCGACGCCGAACTCGGCGGCGACGTCGAGGATGATCGGGGCGACGACGAGCGTGGACAGCATCGTCGGGGCGTCCACCTCCTGGCCGGTGACGGCCGCGAAGTCCTCGACCGCACGGTCGAGCTCGTTCTCGCTGATCCGCTCACCGTTCACGAGGGCAGCCGCCCCGGGGTGGGCGCCGCAGCCGCCGAGCGCGAGTGCGGACAGCAGCGCGGCAGCGGCGATGCCGCGGCTCAGCCTCGTCGAAGTCACCGTGAAACCTCCCTCATCACGCCGGCGCGCGCCGGCCCCGTCCATCGTACGGGAGTGCGGGGGCGGTCAGCGGAGGTCGTGGTCGACGGCGCCGCAGCTCTCGCAGAAGTAGTCGCGGGTACGGGCCCAGCCACCGGAGTCCGGGCAGTAGACCTCGATGCCGTCGCGGTCGACCCCCTCGGGCGGTGTGTCCGGCCCGGGAACCGCGACGTCGGTGGTGGGGCGCTCGGTGAGTACGGCGGTCATGGTGTCTCCTCTCCGTCCCTCTCACTGTCACACCGGCCACCGACATCGCCGGTCGCGCCACGCCGGGCGCGTGCGACGCGCACCGGCTCCGGGCGCGGGACCATGGACGCAGCGGAGGCCCCTCGGACTAGGGATCCGAGGGGCCTCGCTGGTCCCGGTGCTCGGGCGGTCAGGAGCGTCGTGCGCCCGGCCTCGTGGGCCGCCCGGGAGCCGTACGGCAGGGTCCGTGCAGCCCCCGCGACGCGCCTCGCGGGCCGGTCGGATCTCCCCGTCCGGTGCTGCCGTTATCCGGCCGCATCGACCTCACCTCTGGGCGCCGCCCTGGACCGTGGCCCCGGGCTGAGCGCCTGTCGGCGAGCTCGATGGCTCATGTGTAGTCCCCGTCACACTCGGCCCGCAAGGGGTTCGCGGCACCGAATGTCAGCCGCCCGTCAACCCACAGCTCGGTCCACAGGGCGACGTGCAGGTTCACCACTTACCCACACGCCTGTGGACAGAATCTGTGGACAGAGGTCAGCTGGTGGCGACCTGCGCGGCCGCCGCGACCGACCCGCTGAGCACGGCGTCGATGAGCTCGCCGGCCCACACCAGCAGCGCCGCGTCGTGCAGCGGCTTGCCGCCCACCTTCGCCGTCGTCGGGAACGGGACGAGGATCGTGCGGATCGCCGGCTTGAGGACCGTGCCCGGGTAGAGGCGCTTGAGGCGCAGCTGCGCGGACTCGGGCAGCTCGACCGGAGCGAAGCGCACGTACCTGCCCTGGGCGGTGATGTCGGTGAGCCCGACCGCACGCGCCCGGGTGCGCAGCGCCGCCACCGCGAAGAGCCGCTCCACCTGCTCGGGCACCGGCCCGTAGCGGTCGGTGAGCTCGGCGCGGATCGCGTCGATGTCGGCGTCGTCGTCCGCGGCGGAGATCTTCGCGTAGGCCTCCAGGCGCAGCCGCTCGTGCTCGATGTACTCGTGCGGGATGTGCGCGTCGACCGGGAGTTCGATCTTCACCTCCGCCTTCTCCTGCTCCTTCTCCCCGCGGAACTCCGCGACGGCGTCGGCCACCATGCGCACGTACAGGTCGAACCCGACCCCGGCGATGTGGCCGGACTGCTCCCCGCCGAGGAGGTTGCCCGCGCCGCGGATCTCGAGGTCCTTCATCGCCACCTGGATGCCGGCGCCCAGCTCGGTGTGCGAGGCGATGGTCGCGAGCCGGTCGTGCGCCGTCTCGGTGAGCGGCTTCTCCGGCGGGTAGAGGAAGTAGGCGTAGGCGCGCTCGCGCCCGCGCCCGACCCGCCCGCGCAGCTGGTGGAGCTGGGACAGGCCGAAGGTGTCGGCGCGGTCGACGATGAGGGTGTTGGCGTTGGAGATGTCCAGGCCCGTCTCGACGATCGTCGTGCACACGAGGACGTCGAACTCCTTGTTCCAGAAGTCCTGGATGACCCTCTCGAGCTGGTGCTCCCCCATCTGCCCGTGCGCCACGGCCACCCGCGCCTCGGGGACGAGCTCGGCGATGCGCTGCGCGGCCCGCTGGATCGAGGACACCCGGTTGTGGACGAAGAACACCTGGCCCTCGCGGAGCATCTCGCGCCGCACGGCCGCGGCCACCTGCTTCTCCTCGTAGGGGCCCACGTAGGTGAGGATCGGGTGGCGCTCCTCCGGCGGCGTCGCGAGCGTCGACATCTCGCGGATGCCGGTGATCGCCATCTCCAGGGTGCGCGGGATCGGCGTCGCGCTCATCGCGAGGACGTCGACGTCGGTGCGCAGCTGCTTGAGCGTCTCCTTGTGCTCGACGCCGAAGCGCTGCTCCTCGTCGATGACGACGAGGCCGAGGTCCTTGAACCGGACCTCGCCGGTGAGCAGGCGGTGGGTGCCGATGACGACGTCGACCTTGCCGTTGCTCAGACCCTCGCGGATGGCGGCGGCCTCGGCGTCGCTCTGGAAGCGCGACAGGGCGCGGACCTCGACCGGGAAGCCGGCGTAGCGCTCGGAGAAGGTGTCGAAGTGCTGCTGGACGAGCAGCGTCGTCGGCACGAGGACGGCCACCTGCTTGCCGTCCTGGACCGCTTTGAAGGCTGCCCGGACGGCGATCTCGGTCTTGCCGTACCCGACGTCGCCGGACAGCAGGCGGTCCATGGGCATCTCGCGCTCCATGTCCGCCTTGACCTCCTCGATGGTGACGAGCTGGTCGGGGGTCTCGACGTAGGGGAAGGCGTCCTCGAGCTCACGCTGCCACGGGGTGTCCGGGCCGAAGGCGTGACCCTTGGTCGAGGCGCGCGCCGCGTACAGGCGGATGAGCTCGGCGGCGATCTCGCGGACCGCCTTGCGCGCCCGGCTCTTCGTCCTGGCCCAGTCCGCGCCGCCCATCTTGCTCACGGTCGGCGCCTCGCCACCGGAGTACTTCGTCACCTGGTCCAGGGACTCGGTGGGCACGAAGAGGCGGTCCCCCGGCTGCCCCCGCTTGGAGGAGGCGTACTCGATGACGAGGTACTCGCGCGTCGTCGCGTCCTTGCCGCGCCCGACGGTCCGCTGGACGAGCTCGATGAACCGGCCCACGCCGTGCTGCTCGTGGACGACGTAGTCCCCCGGCCGCAGCGCGAGCGGGTCGACGACGCCGCGGCGCCGCGAGGGCATCTTGCGCATGTCGCGCGTGGAGGTGCCGGCGCGGCCGGTGATGTCGGACTCGGTGACGACGGCGAGGCGCAGGTCGGTGGCGACGAAGCCACGCGGGACCGCCGCCGTCGTCACGAGGACGACGCCGCCCGGCGGCTCCTCGAGGACGTCCTCCACCTGCCGGGCCGGCACGTCCGCGTCGGCGAGCTGCTCGACCATGCGGCGCGCCTGGCCCGGGCCCTGGGTGGTGATGAGCAGGCGCCAGCCCTCGCGGGTGAGGGAGCGCAGGTCGGCGAGGGCGCGCGGCACGTCGCCCCGGTAGGGCTCGACGTCGCGCGCGGCGACGGTCTCGCTGCTCTCCTCCCCCTCCTCCACGGGCGGCAGCTCGGCCGACAGCGTGGTGAGGTCCCACCAGCCGAGCCCGCGGGCGAGGGCGAGCTCGTGGGTGTCCTCGAGGGTGGCGAAGGACGCCTCGCGCAGCTGCAGCGGCGTCTGGCCGCCCGCCGCCGCCGACGCCCAGGCCGCGGCGAGGAACTCCTCGGTCGTGGCCACGAGGTCGTGGGCGCGCCGCCGGACGCGCTCCGGCTCGGACATGACGACGAGGGTGTCGTCGGGGACGAGGGTGAGGACCGGCTCCATGCCGTCGACGAGCAGCGGCGCCAGGGACTCCATGCCCTCGACGGCGATGCCCTCACCGAGCCGCTCGAGCATGTCGGCCGCGCCGGGCATGTCCCCGACGAGCGCCTTGGCCCGCGCCCGCACGGCGCCGGTCAGCAGCATCTCGCGGGCCGGCGGCGCCCAGAGGTTGTGGTCAGCGACGTCGAGGCTGCGCTGGTCCGCGACGGAGAACCAGCGGATCTCCTCGACCGTGTCGCCCCAGAACTCCAGGCGCAGCGGGTGGTCCTCGGCGGGCGGGAATACGTCGAGGATGCCGCCGCGGACGGCGAACTGGCCGCGCGACTCGACCATGTCGACCCGTGAGTAGGCGGCTGCGGTGAGGGCGGCGGCGACGTCCTCGAGGGGCCGCTCGTCGCCGACGGACAGCTCGACCGGCTCGAGGTCGCCGAGTCCCTTGATCACCGGCTGGAGGAGCGCGCGGACCGGCACGACGAGGACGCGGATCGGCCCGGTGCGGCCGACGCCGGGATGGGCCAGACGCCGGAACACGGCGATCCGGCGGGCCACGGTGTCGCTGCGCGGGGAGAGCCGCTCGTGCGGGAGGGTCTCCCAGGCGGGCAGCACCGCGACGTCGTCGTCGGGGAGGAAGTTGCGCAGCGCGGCGGCGGCGTCGTCGGCCTCGCGGCCGGTCGCGGTGACGATGACGACGGGACGGTCCGCCGACGTCTCCCCGCCCGTGATGGCGGCCACCAGCGCGGCGCGCAGGCCGAGCGGGATGCTGACCGTCCGCTCGCCGCCGTGCGCGGCGGCCGCGACCGAGCGGGCGAAGGCCGGGTCGGCGAGCAGCGGGGGGATGAGTCCGGTGAGTCGCATGGGTCCTCGCGCAGGTGGGCAGCACAGCAGCCCCGGCATCCTGTGCAGGAGCGGGGAACCAGACAATCCTACGTCGCCCACCGGGCGGCGGCGCGGCACCCCAGCCGCCCTCGCTGCCGGGCGGAGCGTCATTTGGCACACTGGGCCCATGGCCCGACTCGTCGAGCTCCACCCCCAGGACCCCCAGCCACGCCGGCTCGGGCAGGTCGTCGACGTGCTGCGCGGCGGCGGTCTCATCGCCTACCCCACCGACTCGGGCTACGCCCTCGGTGCACGACTGGGCAGCAAGGAGGCGCTCAACCGGATCCGCGAGATCAGGCGCCTGGACGACAAGCACCACTTCACCCTCATGTGCGCGACGCTCGCGCAGGCGGGCACGTTCGTCATCCTCGACAACCGCGACTTCCGGCTCGTGAAGTCGCTGACCCCCGGCCCCTACACGTTCATCGTCAAGGCGACGAAGGACGTGCCGCGGATGATGCTCCAGCCGCGCAAGCTCACGGTCGGGGTGCGCGTGCCGGACCACCGGGTCGCGCTCGCCATCCTCGGTGAGCTCGGGGAGCCCATGCTCACCTCGACCCTCATCCTCCCGGGCGCCGAGGAGCCGATGTCCGAGGGCTGGGTGGTGGACGACGAGATCGGCCGTCTCCTCGACGTCGTCGTCGACGCGCCGGTGACGTCCGTCGACCCGACGACCGTCGTCGACCTCACGTCGGGGGCGCCCGAGGTCATCCGCGAGGGCGCCGGGGACGTCTCCCGCTTCGGCTGAGTCAGGCGGTGTGCAGCCGCAGCTGCGCCTTCTCCAGCCCGAGCGTGAGGACGTCCTCGACGGCGTCGGCCGCCTCCTCGAGCGTGACGAGCAGCTCGGGGCGCTCCGCGGTCGCGAAGTCGCGCAGGACGAAGTCGGCGGCGTCCATGCGGCCCGGCGGACGGCCGATGCCCACCCGGAGGCGGACGTAGTCCCGTGTGCCGATCGAGCTGGAGATCGAGCGCAGGCCGTTGTGCCCGCCCTCACCGCCCCCGCGCTTGAGCCGCAGTGTGCTCGGGGGCAGGTCGAGCTCGTCGTGGACGACGAGCAGCCGCTCGGCCGGGATGTCGTAGAAGCGCAGCAGCGCGCTCACCGGACCGCCGGAGAGGTTCATGAACGTGCCCGGCACGGCCAGGACCGCGCGCGGTCCGGGTGCACCTCCGGGCAGGACCCCGAGGCGGACGTCGGCGACGTGCGCCCGGGCCTTGTGGGTGGTGAGGGTCGAGCCGGCGCGCCGCGCCAGGGTGTCGATGACCATCCGCCCGACGTTGTGACGGTTGCCGGCGTACTTCGGCCCGGGGTTGCCGAGCCCGACGACGAGCCAGGTGTCGCTCATGCCCTCTCCCTGAACAGACGTGAGCCCACGTCACGCCCGAGGGCGTGACGTGGGCAGACGGTCTCAGTCCTCGGTCGAGTCCGCGCCGGCGGCCGCGCCGGCCTCGGCGGCAGCCTCGTCGGCGGCCAGGTCGTCCGCGGTCGCGCGCGGGGTCGAGATGACGACGACCTCGTGCTCCGGGTCGACGTCGATCGTCGCGCCCTCGGGGCGCGGGATGTCGGCGACGCGCACGATGGTGCCGTCCGTGAGGCCCTCGACGGAGACCTCGATGACCTCCGGGATGTCGGTGGCCGGGACGGTGATGGTCAGGGTGCCCAGCTCGGTCTGGTGGATCGTGCCGGGGGCCGACTCGCCGACGACGTGGACGGGCACCTCGACGGTGACCCTCTCGCCCTTGCGGACGATGACGAAGTCGACGTGCTCGATGGTGCGGCGGACCGGGTCGCGCTGGATGTGCTTGGCGAGCGCGAGCTGCTTGGTGCCGTCGAACTCCAGGGTGATGAGCGCGTTCGCGTTGTCCTTGAGGACGAGGAACGTGTCGTGGGAGGGCAGCGCGAGGTGGCGCGGCGCCTCGCCGTGGCCGTACAGGACGGCGGGGATGAGGTTCGCGCGGCGGGTGCGGCGCGCGGCACCCTTGCCGAACTCGGTGCGAACGGTAGCGGTGAGGGTGAGGCTGTCGGCCACGGGAACTCCTGTTGGGCGTCGGGACTGCGGCGGGCCAGGGCGGGGCGACACGAGGCGCCCTGTGGCACCACCGCGTCGATCACGGAGCCGGGTGTCCGGTCTCCCTCGCCGAGGCAACCGGTCGATGATACACGAGTTCCCCGCCCCGGTTCGAGCGCGCGCGATCGTGACGAGCGCAACCATGACCGCACGCGCGCTCGGCGGGCTCACCCGCGCTCGGCGCGCCCACCCGCCCTGAGGGGCACCACGCCCGCCCCGCTCATCAGGCGGGCGAAGGTGGCGCGGTCGAGCGCCTGCGCCCAGGTCCAGCGCACCACCCCGTTGCCCAGCCGGCGCAGGCGGTCCTCGCGCAGCTTCTCCCGCCACAGCGCCTCACGCGTGGCCGCCTCGTCACCGCCGAGCGCCCGGCCGAGCTTCACCTTCCCGTCGAACTCACCGACGAGCCGCAGCCGGGGCCACCAGAAGTCCGTCCGCCCGACGAAACCGCGATCGTCGACGAACTCCTTCTGGAGGACGGGCATCGGCAGGTCCAACGTGATGACCTGCGCTCGGCTGAGCGACTCCCCGACGGACTCCGACCTCCCGTCGGCGTGCTCGACGACCGCCCGTGCGCGTCGGATGCCGCGTGTTCCGGCCAGGCGCTCGACCTCCGCCTCGAGCGCCTCGCGCGTCACCATGCCGTTCCGCAGTGCGTGGTCCGCGCTCGCGAGCGCAGAGGCGAAGCTGCGGACACGGCCCAGGTCGACGACGGTCCGGGCGACGGAGGTCACCGCGACCCCGTCGACGAGGAGGACGTCGGGCGGGAAGCGGGTCCCGTGCCGCACGACGTGCGCACTGCTCCGCCCGCCGGCGCCGGCCTCCTCGAGGACGTGCATGACGCGTGGCCAGTCGCCGATGACCGGCAGGCCCAGCACAACCGCCGCCGACTCCCGGGCCAGGGGTGCCGAGACCTTCATCGTCTCCACCGTGGCCCGGACGTAGAGGGCGTAGCGCCGGTCCTTCCCCGACGTCTCCCACTCCTCGCGCGTGACGTAGGTGCCGTGCCGGACCCTGATGAAGCCCGACGTGGGTCGCCGAGGGTCGACGCCCCGCAGGACGGCCTGGCGGGTGTGGAGGAGCACGGTCTGGGGGACGTCCATCCGGTGAGCGTGGATCACCTGCGCCCACCGGTACCGGGACCGAAGGAGCACCGGTGGACCAGCCCTCCGCCACCCGGCCCGGTGCAGCACCTCGTCGCCCGCGACCGCGTACGAGGACCCCGACCGCGTACGAAGACAGCGACCGCGGGTGCCATGGCACCCGCGGTCGTCAGTCTTGGTCGCGCTCGGCGTCGGCCGGCGCGGTCGCTCAGGCGTTGCCGTCGAACAGGCTGGTGACCGAGCCGTCGTCGAACACGGCGCGGATCGCGCGGGCGAGCAGCGGCGCGATCGGCAGGACGGTGAGCTGCGGGAACCGCTTGGCCGGGTCCAGCGGGAGGGTGTCGGTGATGACGACCTCGCGCGCGCCGCACTCGCTGAGCCGGCGGGCGGCCGGGTCGGAGAGCACGCCGTGGGTCGCGGCGACGATGACGTCGCGCGCGCCGGCGGCCTTGACCACCTTGACGGCCTCGGCGATGGTGCCGCCGGTGTCGATGAGGTCGTCGACGAGGACGCAGTCGCGCCCCTCGACCTCACCGACGACGCGGTTGGCGACCGCCTGGTTCGGCCGGGTGATGTCGCGCGTCTTGTGGACGAAGGCCAGCGGCCCGCCGCCGAGCTTCTCCGCCCACTTCTCGGCCACCCGGATGCGCCCGGCGTCCGGGGAGACGACGGTGACGTTGCTGGTGTCGACGCGCCCGCGGACGTAGTCGGTGAGGATCGGCATGGCCCACAGGTGGTCGACCGGTCCGTCGAAGAAGCCCTGGACCTGCGCCGCGTGGAGGTCCACCGACATGAGGCGGTCGGCGCCGGCGGTCTTGAACATGTCCGCGATGAAGCGCGCGGAGATGGGCTCGCGCCCGCGGTGCTTCTTGTCCTGCCGGGCGTAGGGGTAGAACGGGGCGATCACGGTGATCCGCTTGGCCGAGGCGCGCTTGAGCGCGTCGACCATGAGGAGCTGCTCCATGATCCACTGGTTGATCGGGTTCGTGTGCGACTGGAGCACGAAGGCGTCCGAGCCGCGCACGCTCTCCTCGAACCGCACGTAGATCTCGCCGTTGGCGAAGTCGTAGGCGGTCGTGGGCACGAGCTCGGTGCCCAGCTCGTCGGCGACCGCGGTAGCCAGCGCAGGGTGTGCACGTCCGGAGAGGAGGACGAGTCGCTTCTCGCCGCGTGAGGTGATGCCAGTCATCGCTCGGTGCCGCTCCCGTTTTCGGTGGGGGTGTGCCCGTCCCGGGGGACGGCCACGTCGTGGTTCCCGCGGGCCAGCTCGGCCCGGGCCTGGGGGGAGAGCTCCTTCTCGGCGTCGCCCTCGAGCGCCTTGCTCGCGGCCTCCGCCGAAGGGGTGCCCGGCCTGCGCCGCAGCACCCAGCCCTCGATGTTCCGCTGAGTGGTCGAGTTGATCGCCAGCGCGCCCGGCGGCACGTCCTTGAGCAGGACCGTGCCCGCGCCGGTGTAGGCGCCGTCACCGATCGTGATGGGAGCGATGAACATGTTGTCCGACCCGGTGCGGGCGTTGGAGCCCACCTTCGAGCGGTGCTTGTTCACGCCGTCGTAGTTGACGAAGACGGAGGCGGCGCCGATGTTCGTGCCCTCCCCGATCTCCGCGTCGCCGACGTAGGACAGGTGCGGCACCTTGGAGCCGGCGCCGATCTGCGCGTCCTTCGTCTCGACGAACGTGCCGATCTTGCCGCGCTCGCCGAGCACGGTGTCCTGGCGCAGGTAGGCGAAGGGGCCGACGGTCGCCCGCGCGCCGATGCGGGCGCTGAAGCCGTGCGTGCGCACGACCGTGGCCTCCGCCCCGACGACGACGTCGCGCAGGGTGGTGTCCGGGCCGATCTCGGCACCCTCCTCGACCGTCGTCGTCCCGTGGAGCTGGGTGCCGGGGTGGATGGTGACGTCGCGGGCGAGCTGCACGTCGACGTCGATCCACGTCGTGGCCGGGTCGACGACGGTGACGCCCTCACGCATCCAGCCGGTGACGATCCGGCGGTTGAGCTCGGCGCCGATCTCGGCGAGCTGGGCGCGGTCGTTGACGCCGGTGACGAGCCACTGGTCCTCGACGACGAGCGCGCGCACCCGCTTGCCGGAGCGGTGGGCGAGGGCGACGACGTCGGTGAGGTAGACCTCGCCCTGGTCGTTCGCGTCGTCCACCTGGGTGAGCGCCTCGCGCAGGACCGCGGCGTCGAAGACGTAGATCGAGGTGTTGACCTCGTCGATCTCGCGCTGCTCGGGGGTCGCGTCGCGCTCCTCGACGACGCCGACGACGTCGCCGTTCTCGTCGCGCACGACCCGCCCGTAGCCGTACGGGTCGGGCAGCCGGGTGCTGAGCAGGGTGACGGCGTTGCCGTCGGCCTCGTGGGCCTCGAGCAGCTGGCCCAGCGTGCCGGAGTCGAGGAGCGGCACGTCGCCGGCGGTGACGACGACCGGCCCGGAGACCACGCTGCCGTGGGCCTCGGTCCGCGAGCCGGACAGGAGCGCGGCGCCTGCCTGTTCCTTGGCGTCGAGCACCCCGAGCGCGCACTGCACGGCGCGCCCGGTCCCGGGGATCGCGTCCTGGTCCACGACGACGACGCCGGGCAGCTCGGCCTCGGCGTGCGCGGCGACGGCGTCGCGCTCGTGGCGGACGACGACGGCGAGGCGCTGGGGCTCGAGCTCGGCACCGGCGCGCAGCGCGAAGCCGAGGAGGCTGCGGCCGGCGATGCGGTGGAGGACCTTCGGGGTCCGGGACTTCATCCGGGTGCCCTCACCTGCGGCGAGGACGATGACGGCGGCTGGCTGGGCACTCACTCGAGTGGGCTCCCTCGTCGGGTCCTGCCCGGGGTTGTCCCCGGGCTTCGTGCAGGGCCACTCTATCGCCGCCGGGCCGCGCGGTGGTTGGCACGAACGGCTCCCGGTCGCCCGGAGGCGGGCCGGGGGACGTCGCGAGGCACGGCTCCGCCCCCAGGATTCGAACCCGGACCTCAAGGCACCAAAGGCCTGCGTGCTGCCGTTACACCAGGGCGGAACGCGTCGCCACGGCGACGCAGCGCCCAGTCTGCCAAACCCGCGGGCCCGCCCGGACCCTCCGCACGGCATGATGGCCTCGTGGCCAGTGACCGATCTCGCACCTCCCGTGCCCGTATGACGGCGGGCCAGCGCCGTGAGCAGCTGCTCGACGTCGGCCGCGCCCTCTTCGCCGAGAAGGGCTTCGAGGGTACGAGCGTGGAGGAGATCGCCGCTCGCGCCTCGGTCTCCAAGCCCGTCGTCTACGAGCACTTCGGCGGCAAGGAGGGCGTGTACGCCGTCATCGTCGACCGGGAGCTGCAGAAGCTGCTGGTCGCGCTGAGCGGGGCGCTGGAGACCGGCGGGCACCCCAAGCGCATCGTCGAGCGAACCGCGATGGCCCTGCTGGAGTACATCGAGGAGAACACCGACGGGTTCCGCATCCTCGTGCGCGACTCGCCCGTGGCGCAGGCGACGGGCACCTTCTCCTCCCTCATCGGCGACGTCGCCACGCAGGTGGAGCACCTCCTCGCCGACCAGTTCCGCCGCCGCGGCCTGCCGACGGTGACCGCACCGATCTACGCCCAGATGCTCGTCGGGATGATCGCCCTCACCGGCCAGTGGTGGCTCGAGGCGCGCAGCCCCGACCGGGAGACCGTCGCCGCGCACCTCGTCAACCTCGCGTGGAACGGGCTGAGCTCGCTGGAGGCCGCCCCGCACCTCACCGGCCTGCCGGACGTCTCACCGACGCCCTGAACCGCGATCCCCGGAACGTCCACCCCCTAGAATCGCGGCGACCGAGGCCCCGTGATGACGGAAGAGGACATGGCCAGACTCGAGTTCGACCACCTGAACAAGGCGTACGGGTCACTCCGTGCGCTCACCGACCTCACCTTCTCCGTCGACGCCGGGGAGATCTTCGGCTTCGTCGGCTCGAACGGTGCGGGCAAGACCACCGCGATGCGGATCGCGCTCGGCGTGCTCTCGGCGGACTCCGGCGAGGTGCGCTGGCAGGGACGCCCCCTCGACCTCGAGATGCGCCGTCGCGTCGGCTACATGCCCGAGGAGCGCGGCCTGTACCCGAAGATGAAGGTCGGTGAGCAGCTCGTCTACCTCGCCCGCCTCCACGGCATGGGCGCGAAGGACGCCGTCGCGGCGATGGAGCAGTGGACCGAGCGGCTCGGCGTCGCCGCCCGCCGCGGGGACAACGTCGAGAAGCTCTCCCTCGGCAACCAGCAGCGCGTCCAGCTCGCCGCGGCCCTCGTCCACGACCCGGAGATCCTCGTCCTCGACGAGCCGTTCTCCGGTCTGGACCCGGTGGCCGTCGACGTCATGAGCTCGGTCCTCGTCGAGCGCGCCGCCGCCGGCGTGCCGGTGATCTTCTCCTCCCACCAGCTCGACCTCGTCGAGCGGCTGTGCGACCGCGTCGGCATCGTCCGCGCGGGCCAGATGGTCGCGCTCGGGACGAAGGAGGAGCTGCGTCGGACGCCGAACGCCCGCTGGCGCGCCGTGGTCCACGGCGCCGCACCCGGGTGGGCGCGGCTGGTCCCGGGCGCCCGGGTGCTGTCCGACGACGGCCGCGAGGTCGTCGTCGAGCTCACCGGGAACACCGAGGGCGTGGAGCAGCCCTTCCTCCGGGCGGCGACGGCCGCCGGGGCGCTGCGGGAGTTCAGCCCGGTGGTCCCCTCCCTCGCCGACCTCTTCCGCCACGTCGTGAGCGAGACCCAGGAGAAGGACGCAGCATGAGCACCCAGGACCGCACGAGCCGGAACTCCACGTTCGCGAACATCGGGATGGTCGCCCGCCGCGAGATCAAGGCGCGCTTCCTCACCAAGGCGAACCTCATCTCACTGGCTGTCATGCTCGTCGTCATCGTCGCGGGCGTGTTCGTCCTCGACTACTTCGCCGGCCGGGAGGGCGACGACGGGCCGGACTTCACCGTCGGTGTCGACCAGTCCGTCGCCGACCTCACGCCCCAGCTCGAGGCCGCCGGCCTCGCGCTCGGCACGACGCTCGAGATCGAGCCGATGACGCAGGCGGAGGCCGAGCCCGCCCTCGCCGAGGACCTCGACGCGTTCCTCGTCGGTGACCCGAGCCGCCCGGAGATGCTCGTCGAGGAGGACGCCGACCAGGAGCTTCTCGCGATCGTCTCCGGCGCCGTCCAGGCGCACGTCCTCGCCGACCAGGTCATCGACCTCGGCGGCGACCCGGCGGCCTTCAACGCCGAGCTCGCGTCCGCGGGCCCGCAGGTGGTGTCGAGCTCGGGGGACGAGGCCGACCAGTTCGGTCCGGAGTACCTCGTCGCCATCGTCGCGATCTCCCTGCTCCTCTTCTCGCTCATCAGCGCCGGCTCGCTCATCGCCGTCGGCGTCGTGGAGGAGAAGACCTCGCGCGTCGTGGAGATCCTCCTGTCGACGATCCGGCCCGCGGAGCTGCTCGCCGGCAAGATCCTCGGCATCGGCGTCGTCAGCCTCGGCCAGGTGGTCATCCTCGGCGCCGCGGCGACGATCCCGGCGGCGATGACCGGGCTGTTCGACGGCTTCGAGATCGACCTCGGCTGGACGATGCTGCTCGTCGTGCTGTGGTTCCTCCTCGGCTACCTCATCTTCTCCCTGCTCTTCGGCGGGTTCGCCGCACTCGTCTCGCGGCAGGAGGAGATCGGCGCGGTGACCACGCCCCTGACGTTCCTCATGTTCGTGCCGTTCTACCTGGCGATGTTCATGGTGACGGCGAACCCCGACAGCACCCTGGTCAAGGTGCTGTCGCAGATCCCGTTCTTCTCCCCGTTCATGATGCCGGTGCGCGACGTGTACGGCGGGGTGCAGACCTGGGAGATGGCCCTCGCCTTCGGCATCGCCATCGCGACCGTCCCGGTCCTCGTGTGGATCGCCGGGCGGGTCTACCGCCGGGGCGTCCTCCACACCGGTGGCCGGATGAAGCTGACCGAGGCGCTGCGCGGCTGACGCCGTCGTCCTCCTGGAGCCGGGTCCCCACCGAGGGGGCCCGGCTCCTGCCGTCCACGCCCAGGAGCGCTGCCGGAGGGTCGGGAGTGAGCGCCCGGCGCCTGATGGCTCTACTTATCTCGACGTCGAGTAATCTCGGGTCATGGTCGAGGGACAGGATGAGGTCGACCGGATCGTTGCGGCCTGGGGCCGGGAGCGTCCGGACCTCGACCCACGCCCGCTGCACGTCTTCTCCCGGGTCTCGCGCCTCTCCCGGCGCCTGGACCTCGCGCGCCGCCGCGTCTTCCTCGACCACGACCTCGAGGGCTGGGAGTTCGACGTCCTGTCGGCCCTGCGCCGCGCCGGGGAGCCCTACGAGCTCACCGCCGGGCGGCTGCTCAACGAGACCCTCGTGTCCTCGGGCACGATGACGAACCGGATCGACCGCATGGTGGCGCACGGCCACGTCGTGCGGGCCGTGGGCACGACCGACCGGCGCGTCGTCCTCGTCCGCCTCACGCCGCTGGGCAAGGAGAAGGTCGACGCCGCGATGGCCGACCTGCTCGACTCCGAGGAGCGGCTGCTCACCGAGCTCTCGCCGCAGGAGGCCGAGCAGCTGAGCGCGCTGCTGCGCCGCCTGCTCCTGCCGCTCGACCGCTGAGTCAGCCCGCCGGCCCTCCCGGCGGGGTGACGTTGTGGTTGAACCGGAAGACGTTGCCCGGGTCGTAGGCCGCCTTGACCTCGCGCAGCCGGTCGAGGACGCCCGGGTAGGCCGCGGCGACGTCCTCGGGCGTGGCCCCCGACATGAAGTTCACGTACCCGGCACCGGAGAGACCGACGGCGCGGCTGGCCTCGTCGACCCAGTCCTGGGCGGTGGGGACGGCGGTGGAGTCCTGGACGAGCGCGCTCACCGTCACCATGACGTCCCTGTCCCGGTGGGCGAACGCGGTCGCCTCCGGCGGGGTCCGGCCGATCGCCCCGCCGAGGGGCCGCAGGTTGAAGGCGGCGAACATGCCGGCGGTCGCGAGTGACCGGAGGGCCGCCTCCCCGAACCGCTCGTCGAGACGCCCGGTGAAGCCGGTGCGCATCACCGGGTAGGCGGGCTGCGGCGGCGTCGGCGGCCCGCGGAGCAGGTCGGGGTAGGAGTGCGTGTCGAGCGCCTCCACCAGCGGCTGGCCGATGGCCCGCAGCGGCGCGAGCGCGTCCTCGGCGTCCTGCGGCGCGCCGGACCAGCACGCCAGGACGAGCATGACCGGCCGGCCGTGCAGCTCGGGCGGGAGGAACGGCAGCGGTGGCGCGACGAGGAGGTTGACCATGGCGCTGAGTCCGTCGGGGGCGTCGAGCACCGCGTCGACAGCGGCGACGAGCCGGGCGGGCGAGGGCGCGAAGGCGAGCATGCCGCCGGTGACGACGGCCGTGCGGTGCAGCCGGAACGTGAGCCCGGTGACCACCCCGAAGTTGCCCCCGCCCCCGCGCAGCGCCCAGAACAGGTCGGGGTGCTCGCGCGCGTCCACGGTGAGCACGCTGCCGTCGGCGAGGACGATCTCGGCGGACTGGATGTTGTCGACGGTCAACCCGTCGCGCCGGCTGAGGAACCCGATGCCACCGCCCAGCGCCACGCCCCCGACTCCGACCGTCCCGATGTCCCCGAAGCCGGTGGCCAGCCCGTGCTTCCCCGCCGCCCGGCTGTAGGCACCGGCCGTCACCCCACCGCCCGCGCGTCCCACCAGCCGGTCGGCGTCGATCGCCACGGAGTCCAGGGCGCGCACGTCGATGACGAGCGCGCCGGGCCCGGCGCTGTGCAGGGCGTAGCTGTGCCCGCCGCTGCGGACGGCGACCGGCAGACCGGCGCTGCGGGCGGCCCGCACCGCCGCCGCGACCTCCGTCGTGGAGCGCACGCGCACGACGGCGGCGGGCGGGTCGCCGGTGCGCGCGAACTGCGCGAAGGTCGCCTCGGCGAAGCCGGTGGCGTCCGGGCGCAGCAGCCGGTCGGCGACGAGTCGCTCCAGGTCGGCGAACGTCGTCATCGCTGGGCCTCCCTCCCCCAAGGGTCCCGATCCGGCCAGGGTACGCACCCGAGCGGGGTGCGCCTACCCCTTTCGCAGGTTCATCCCGCCTGCTCGGAGAGCTCGAGCCACCGCTCCTCGAGCTCGGCGACCTGCGCCTCGAGCGCGCGGGCCTCCTCGGTGAGCGCAGCGAGGCCCGCGTAGTCGCCGGGGTCGTGTGCGGCCATGCGCTCGTGGAGCGCGGCGACCTGCGCACTCGCCTTCTCCAGGCGCCGCTCGGTCGAGGCGAGCTCCTTGCGGGCTGCGTGCTGCTCGGCGCCACGCGGCTGTTCCTTGGCCGGCGCCTGCGCCCCCGAGGTGCCCTCGTCCTGCCGCCGGCGCAGCTCGAGGTACTCCTCGACGCCGCCCGGCACGTGGCGCAGCCGTCCGTCCATGACGGCGTACTGCTGGTCGGTCACCCGTTCGAGCAGGTAGCGGTCGTGGGAGACGACGATGAGGGTGCCGGGCCAGGAGTCGAGGAGGTCCTCCATCGCGGCGAGCATGTCCGTGTCGACGTCGTTGGTGGGCTCGTCGAGGATGAGGACGTTGGGCTCGTCGAGGAGGATGAGCAGGAGCTGCAGGCGGCGCTTCTGCCCGCCGGACAGCTCACCGACGCGCGCGGACAGGTGCTCGCGGGCGAAGCCGAGGCGCTCGAGGAGCTGCGCCGGGGTGAGCTCCTTGCCGTCGACGACGTAGCTCGTGCGGGTCCGGGCGAGGACGTCGCGGACGCGGTCGTCGGCGATCTCGCCGAGCCCGGTGAACTGCTGGTCGAGGATCGCCAGCCGCACGCTCTTGCCGCGCTTGACGCGCCCGGAGTCCGGCTGGAGGGTGCCAGCGACGAGCGCAAGGAGCGTCGACTTGCCCGCGCCGTTCGCACCGAGGATCCCGGTGCGCTCCCCCGGCCCGATGCGCCACTCGACGTCGCGCAGCACCTGGTTCTCCCCGAAGGAGACGGAGACGTCGAGGAGGTCGACGACGTCCTTGCCCAGCCGCGCGGTGGCGAGGCGGGAGAGCTCGGTGCGGTCGCGCAGCGGCGGGACGTCCTCGATGAGCTGGTTGGCGGCGTCGATGCGGAACTTCGGCTTGGACGTGCGGGCGGGCGCCCCGCGGCGCAGCCACGCGAGCTCCTTGCGCATGAGGTTCTGGCGCTTCGCCTCGACGACGGCGGCCTGCCGGTCGCGCTCGACCCGCTGCAGGACATAGGCGGCGTACCCGCCCTCGAACGGCTCGACGACGCGGTCGTGGACCTCCCACGTCGTCAGCGCCACCTCGTCGAGGAACCAGCGGTCGTGGGTGACGACGAGCAGGCCGCCGGACCCGGCCGCCCAGCGGCGCTTGAGGTGGTCGGCGAGCCAGGAGATGCCCTCGACGTCGAGGTGGTTGGTCGGCTCGTCGAGCATGACGACGTCCCACTCCTGCACGAGGAGCGCGGCGAGGGCGACGCGGCGGCGCTGCCCGCCGCTCAGCGTGCCGACGGGCGCGTCCCAGGGCACGTCGGGAACCAGGCCGGCGATGACGTCGCGCACGCTCGCGTCCCCGGCCCACTCGTGCTCGGGCCGGTCCCCGACGACGGTCTGCCCGACGGTGTGGTCGTCCTCCAGGGTGTCGGCCTGGTCGAGCACGCCCACGCGCAGGCCACCGCGCCAGGTGACGCGGCCGTCGTCGGGCTCGAGCCGCCGGGAGAGCAGGCGCAGGAGGCTGGACTTGCCGTCGCCGTTGCGTCCGACTATCCCGATGCGGTCGCCCTCGTCGATCCCGAGGGTCACCGAGTCGAGGACGACGCGGGTCGGGTACTCCAGGTGCAGGGCCTCGGCCCCGAGCAGATGTGCCACCCGTCAAGGGTAGGTGCCGCCGGGGCGTCCCCCGTCAGGCGGGGCCAGCGGCGGCGGCCGCCCGGGCACGGTAGCCGCGGGCGAGGTTCCGCACGAGCACGACGGCGAGCAGCATCGAGATGCCCGAGCCGACGAGGACCGCGAGGGTGCCCTCGTCGGCGATCCCCGGGGCGTCGGCGTAGGCGAGCTCGTTCATCAGCAGGGAGACGGTGAAGCCGATGCCGCCGAGGGCGCCTGCGGCGAGCAGCTCCTGCGGGCCGAGGGTGACGCCGTCCGCACGGACGAACCGGGCGCCGAGCCAGCCACCGAGGACGATGCCGACGACCTTGCCGAGGGGCAGGGCGAGGACGATGCCCCAGAACGCCGGGGACAGCTCGGTGAGCGGGACGGAGGGGATGACGACGAGCGCGGCGGAGAAGGCGAACAGCGGGAGCACGACGCCGTTCGAGAACGGCTCCAGGGCATGGCGGGCGCGGTCCGCCGGCCGGGCCGCCATGACGAGCCCGAGGGCGACGCCGGCGATGGTCGCGTGCACGCCGGACAGCACGACCAGGCCCCAGGTGACGAGCGCGACGACCACCATGAGCGCCCCGACCCCGACGCGGGCACGACCGCGGAGGAACCTGCTGAGCACGGCGAACACGGCGGTGCCGACCGCAGCCGCGGCGATGAGGCCGAGGCGCGGGTCGGTGGTGAAGAACACGGCGATGATGAGGATCGCGATGATGTCGTCGAGGATCGCGAGCGCGAGGAGGAAGACGCGCAGCCGCGGGGGCAGGCCCCTCCCGACGACGGCGAGGACGCCGAGGGCGAAGGCGATGTCGGTGGCCGTGGGGATCGGCCACCCGTCCTCCAGCCCCGAGCCCGCCGTGACGAGGAGGAAGACGGCGATCGGGACGAGCACGCCGCCGACCGCGGCGATCGCGGGCCGCAGCGCCTTGCTCACGCTGTTGAGCTCCCCGGCGGTGAGCTCGTGGCGCAGCTCGACCGCGACGACGAAGAAGAAGACGGCGAGCAGCCCGTCGCTGATCCAGTGGCCGACGCTGAGGCTGATCCCCGTGCCGGGTACGGCGAGGTAGGTGTGCTGGAGCTCGCTCAGGCCGGGGCCGAGCGGGGAGTTGGCGGCGATGAGGCCGAGCACGGCGGCGGTGAGGAGGAGCAGGGCTCCGGCGCGCGGGGAGCGGAGGGCCGCGGCGAGCGAGGTGGCGGGCATGGGTGTCCTGTCGTGGGGTCGGGCACGGGAGCGGTCCTCGGACCGCTCGCCGACCAGACTTCCCGGCACGCCGCAGACGACTTTACCCGAGCGCGGGTCGCCGCGCCGGTCCGGGTCAGCCGCCCGACACGTGCTCGAGGACGCGGGCACCGGGGGCCGGGCCGCTGACGACGAGGACGTCGCGGGCCACCTCGGCCTCCCGCACGACGGCGGCGACCGAGCGGGCGTGCCGCTCGTCGACGGCGAGGGCGGCGACGGTCGGGCCGGAGCCGGAGAGGACCGCGGCGAGGGCACCGGCACGGTCCGCGGCGGCGAGGACGTCCCGGAGCTCGGGGCGCAGGTCGAGGGCCGGGCCCTCGAGGTCGTTGACGAGGTGCCGGGCGACCTCGTGCGGGTCGCCCGCGCGCAGGGCGGCGAGCAGCGCGTCGTCGAGGTGCGGGGCGGGGGCGGCGCGCCCGCCGTCGTCGTCGAAGGCCGCGAAGACCTCGGGGGTGGACAGGCCGACGTCCTGGACGGCAAGCACCCAGTGGTAGGTGCCGCTGACCATCGCGGAGGTGAGGACGTCGCCGCGGCCGCTGCCGACGGCGGTGAGCCCGGTGAGCGCGAAGGGGACGTCGGCGCCCAGCTCGCGGGCGAGCGCGACGAGCTCGGTGCGGTCCAGGCCCGCACCCCACAGCTGGTCGCACGCGAGGAGGGCGGCGGCGGCGTCGGCGGACCCGCCGCCCATGCCGCCGGCGACGGGCACCTGCTTGACGATGTGGAGGTGGGCGCCGGCGGTGATGCCGGTGCGCTCCTGGAGGAGGCGCGCGGCCCGCAGGGCGAGGTTGGAGTCGTCGAGGGGGACGCGGTCGGCGTCGGGGCCCTCGACGGTGAGGCGCAGGTCGAGGGCCGGGGCGGCGATGACGTCCTCGTGGAGGGAGACGGCCTGGAAGACCGTCGCGAGCGGGTGGTAGCCGTCCCCGTCGGGCGGCCCGACGCGCAGCGCGAGGTTGATCTTGCCGGGGGCCCGGACCCGGACCTCGGGGCCGGTGCTCACCGCGTCACCGGGCGCTGCTCGGCGATGCGGGCGAACTCGGCGATGCCGAGCCGCTCGCCGCGCAGCGTCGGGTCCAGCCCGGCGGCGGTGACTGCCTCACCGGCCGCCGCGGGGGACCCGGCCCACGTGGCCAGGGCGGAGCGCAGGGTCTTGCGACGCTGGCTGAACGCGGCGTCGACGACTGCGAAGACCTCCGCGCGGCTCGCGGTGGTGGTGGGGGGCTCGCGCCGCTCGAGGCGCACGAGCGCGGAGTCGACGTTGGGGACGGGCCAGAAGACCGTCCGTCCGATGGTGGCCGAGCGCTGCGCGGCGGCGTACCAGGCCGCCTTGGCGGAGGGGACGCCGTAGGTGCGCGACCCGGGCGGGGCGGCGAGCCGGTCGGCGACCTCGGCCTGCACCATGACGAGGCCGTGGCGCAGGCTGGGCAGCCGCTCGAGCAGCGTGAGGAGCACGGGCACCGCGACGTTGTAGGGCAGGTTGGCGACGAGCGCGCCGGGCTCGGCGGGCTCCTCCTCGCCGGGGAAGGCAGGCAGCTCGGTGACGTCCATCGCGTCGGAGGTGACGACGACGAGCCGGTCAGCGGCCTCGGGCATGCGGGCCGCCACGGTGCGGGGCAGCGCGTCGGCGAGCACGGGGTCGATCTCGATCGCGACGACGCGCGCCCCTGTCTCCAGCAGCGCGAGCGTGAGGGAGCCGAGGCCCGGGCCGACCTCGACGACGACGTCGCCCGCCTCGATCCCCGCGGTGCGCACGATCTTGCGGACCGTGCCCGGGTCGACGACGAAGTTCTGGCCGAGGGTCTTCGTCGGCCGGATCCCGAGGGCACCGGCCAGGGCCCGCACGTCGGCGGGGCCCAGGAGGGGGTCTGCGGTGGCAGGGGCGGGGTCGTGGCTCACGACGTCGAGCCTAGCCGCCGGTCCGTGGACGCCGCTCCGCCCCCGCGCCGCGCCGGGGGTCCGGGGCGGCACGGGGGCGGGAGGCGGAGGGTCAGCGCAGGCCGAGCTTGGCGGAACAGTGGGGCCACTGGCCCCAGCCGGAGCGGGCCTGGAGCATCTGGGCGCGCTGGGTCTGCTCGGCCGGGGAGGCCTGGGACGGCAGGCCGGTGCCGCCGACGGACTGCCAGGTGGCCACGGAGAACTGGTAGAGCCCGTGGTAGAGCCCGTTGGAGCTGACGACCGTCGGGTTGCCGCCGGACTCGCACTGGGCGAGCGCCGCCCAGACGTCACCGGACACCGCGCCGGAAGGGGCGCTCGGGGTCGCGGAGCCGCCGCTGGAGGAGCCGGAGGAGGAGCCGCTCGCGCTCGGGGCGGGGGCGGCGGGCGCGGCGGGCTGGGGAGCGGGCCGCTCCTTCGTGCCGACGGCGACGATCTCGGCGACCGGCTCGGTCACCGTGACGAACTCGCTCGCCTCGCCCGCGGACTCCTGGTCACCCGTCTTGACGTGGAGGGCGGCGCGCACGCGCAGGCCCTCGGCGCCCTCCTGGACGACGCGACGCTCGCCGACGTACAGCGAGTCGTCCTCCTGCTCGGTCGTCTCGTACGGGACGGGCTCGACGTGGGTGCGCATGCTGTGCTGCCCGCGGGTGACGGTCACCTGGACGATGTCGTCGTCCCCGGTGCCGACGACGACGTCGTCGAGCTTGCCGAGGGACGTGCCGGCGAGGTCGAGGACGTCGTCGACGTGGGCCTCGCCCTCGGGGGTGACGCGGATGGTCTGTCCGTCCACGACGACGTCGACCGGCTCGCCGTCGACGAGGGGCATGTCCAGCGCCTGCCGGCTGCCGTCACGGGAGCGGGAGGCGGCGACGGTGATCTCGCGGCCGCCCTCCCCGAAGGACTGGATCGCCTCAGCGGTGGTGTCGGCGGTGGTCCACATCGCCCGCTGCTCGCCGTCGACGTCGACGCGGATCTGGCGCGCGCTACGGACGACGACGAGGTCGCCGTCCTCGAGGGGGGCGTCGGGGTCGGGGCCGACGGCGTCGCGCTCCCCGACGGCGACGTCCTGCTCGTCGAGCAGGCCGGCGACGGAGCCGGCGAAGGTGGAGACGGTGCGCTCGACGCCGTCGACGTCGAGCTGGACGGACTTGTGGGCCGCGGCGGCGGCGATCCCACCGCCGGTGGCGATGGCGGCGGCGGCGAGCGTCGCGACGAGGGCGCGGCGCCGGTGCCGCCGGCGGGGCTGGTCAGCGTCAGGGGTGGAGGGAGGGAGGACGGCGTCGTTCGATGCCACGAGCTTCCTTGGGTTGCGCGTCCCGGCACAGACGGGGTCGACTGCCCCTGAGGGCAGCCGACTCAGCGAGGACCCGAAGGTCCCCGGGAGGGGTCTGATCCGGCTGGGTGCGTCACCGCGAGGCGACTGGCGGACACATCGTCCGTGGGCGACTGTAACCGTATTGTTACGCGTCGGTCCAGGGATGTGAGCCGTGCAATGCTATCGGCGGTCAGTACCAGCCGACGGAGTTGCTGTGGCCGAGGGCGGCGCAGGGCGTCCCGTAGCGGCCCGCGATGTAGTTCAGGCCCCAGGTGATCTGGGTGGCGGGGTTGGTGCGCCAGTCGGAGCCGACCGAGGCCATCTTCGAGCCGGGCAGCGACTGCGGGATGCCGTAGGCGCCGGAGCTCGGGTTCTCGGCGAGCGGGTTCCAGTTGGACTCGCGCTCCCACAGGGTGTCGAGACAGCTGAACTGGTCGCTGCCCCAGCCGCGCGCGGCGACCATGTCGGCCGCGATCGCCTTGGGGTCACCGCTGACGACCGGGCCCGGCGTGCCTGCGGAGGTCTCCGGGGCGGCGGGGGCCACGGGCTGCGGATCGGCCGTGCCGACGTGCACGACCTCGTCGACCCGCTCGCTCACGACGGCGCGGGCGATGACCTCGCGGCCGGTCTCCTCACCGCCGGTGACGGTGACGCGGTAGGTCGTGGCGGTGACGCCGTCGACACCCTCGGTGACGACGCGGCGCTCGCCTCGGGGGAGGGTGTCGTCCTCCTCCTCGACGGTGGTGTGCGGGGCGGTCTCGCTCACGTGCTCGTCCACGGTCTCGACCGTGGTGACCTCGATGGTCATGCCGGCGACGAGGGGCGTGGCGAGCGGGGCCGACACGACGTCGTCCTGGTCGACGACGACGCCCGCCTCGGCGAGGAGGTCGGCGACGGTGGCCGCCTGGGAGGTGAGCTCGCGCACCTCGCCGTCGACGACGAGGTCGACGGCGACGAGGCCGCCGAGGGCAGAACGGGCCTCGAAGCGCGAGGCACCCAGAGCGCTGCGGTCGATCGCCTCGCCCTCGGCGACGGCGGCCGCCGGGGTGAGGGAGGCGCTGGCGGCGAGCTCGGCCGCCGTCGGCGTCGCGGCGTCGGCGAACGCGAGGGTCCCGCCGGCGATGACGGCGATGACCGTGGTGTGGAGGCCGCGCCGGGCGAGGGTGCGAAGTCGCTTGGGGGCCGCGGTCACCTCACGGTGACGGCCACGGTGGAGGGCGTCGTGCACTACAGGGTCCTGTCTGGAGGGAGGGCCACCCGGCGCGGTCGCCCGCGCGGGTGATGACTGACCTGACCCCGACCGTAACCGATTCGTGACCTTGAGTGGTAGTCGTTGTGGTCGTCCCCACTCCCACCGGAGGTCCCGGGAACACCGGTGAGGGCGCTCCGGGCCGGTCACCAGGTGCCGTACACGGCCTCGGTGTTCGCGGTCAGCGAGTGGCACAGATCGGCCAGCGGGACGCCCGTCTCCTCCGCCAGCCGCCGCACGGTGAGCGGCAGCAGGTAGGGCGCGTTGGGCCGTCCGCGGTGGGGCGCCGGGGTGAGGTACGGGGCGTCGGTCTCGACGAGGAGGAGCTCGCGGGGCACCTCCCGGACGGCGGCGCGCAGGTCGTCGTTCGCCTTGAAGGTCACCGGTCCGGCCACCGAGACGTACCAGCCGTGCTCGGCGCAGGCGCGGGCCAGCCCGACGTCCCCGGAGAAGCAGTGGAAGACGGTGCGCTCGGGGGCGCCGTCGGCGAGGAGGAGGGCGACGACGTCCTCGTGGGCGTCGCGGTCGTGGATCTGCAGCGCCAGGCCCAGCTCCTTGGCGATCGCGACGTGCTCGCGGAAGGCCGCACGCTGCACCTCCCGGGCGCGTTCCCCGCCCCGGAAGTAGTCCAGCCCGGTCTCCCCGATCGCCCTCACCCGCTCGTGGCGGGCGAGCTCGGCGACGCGGGCGACCGCGTCGGCCAGCGACGTCTCGTGCCGCGGGGCGAGGGCGGGGTCGAGCCCGTCCGGCGCGACCTCCAGCACCCCGGCGTGCAGCGGCGCCTCGTTGGGGTGGATGGCGAGCGCGGCGACGATCTCGGGGTGCTCCTCGGCGAGCGCGACGCTCGGGGCGAGGGTGTCGAGGTCGCAGCCGACCTGGACCATCCGGTCCACGCCCACCGCGGCCGCGCGCTCGAGCTGCTCGGCCATGGTGAGCGGGTCGCTGCCCTCGCGCACGCCCGGGTCGTCGTCGGCGCCCACCGGGAAGTGGGTGTGGTTGTCGACGACGGCGACGGGCAGTGCCTCCGGGACCGGCGGCCAGCCGCGCTCGCGGCGGCTCACTCCGTGTCGCCGCCCTCGGGCTCGACGCCGAGGCGCGCGAGCTCCTCGGTGACGACCGAGTCGTCGAGCTTGGTGAAGACCGGGACCGGCTTGGCGATGGGGGCGCCGACCCGCACGGGCCGCGGTCCCCACTCCGGCACGCCGCTGTAGTCGCCGGTGATGACCGGGTAGCCCGGGCCGCCGTCGAGGTCCTCGACCTCCTCGATCCGCGGGAGCGGGGCGACGTCCCCGCTGCCGCCGATGATCGCGTCGATGACGTTCGCGCTGTGCGGCAGGAACGGGCTGAGCATGACGTTGAGGTCGCTCACCGCCTGGGCGGCGACGTGGAGGATCGTCGCGCGGCGCGCGTGCTGCGACTCGTCCTTGAGCTTGTAGGGCTCCATGTCGGTGATGTACTTGTTCGCCTCGCCCACGAGCCGCATGGCCTCCTGGATCGCCGCGCGCTGGCGGTGGCGGGCGATGAGCGCCCCGACGGTGTCGAAGCCCTCGGCGATCGTCGCCTGCAGCTCGAGGTCGGGCTCGATGAGCTCCCCGGCGGGCGGGATCTCCCCGATGTTCTTGTGGATCATCGAGGCTGTGCGGTTGACGAGGTTGCCCCACCCGGCGACGAGCTCGCCGTTGGTGCGGCGGACGAACTCGGCCCAGGTGAAGTCGCTGTCCTGGTTCTCCGGGCCGGCCACGCAGATGAAGTAGCGCAGCGCGTCGGCCTGGTAGCGCTCGAGGACGTCACGGACGTAGATGACGACGCCGCGGGAGGAGGAGAACTTCTTGCCCTCCATGGTGAGGAACTCACTCGAGACGACCTCGGTGGGCAGGTTGAGCGTGCCGTACTCCCCGGGCTTCCCGCCGTACTCGCCCTCGCCGTTGTAGGCGAGCATCTCGGCCGGCCAGATCTGGGAGTGGAAGACGATGTTGTCCTTGCCCATGAAGTAGTAGGACAGCGCCTCGGGGTCGTTCCACCAGCGCCGCCACGCGTCCGGGTCGCCGCTGCGCCGGGCCCACTCGATGGAGGCCGACAGGTAGCCGATGACGGCGTCGAACCACACGTACAGCCGCTTGGTCGGCTGGTCGCGCCACCCGTCGAGCGGCACCGGGATGCCCCAGTCGATGTCGCGCGTCATCGCACGCGGCTTGATGTCGGCGAGGATGTTCTTGGAGAAGCGGATGACGTTGGGCCGCCACGTGCCCGAGGCCTCGCGCCCGTCGAGCCACTTCCCCAGCGCCTCGGCGAGCGCCGGGAGGTCGAGGAAGAAGTGCCGGGTCTCGATGAACTCCGGGGTCTCGCCGTTGATCCGCGAGCGCGGGTCGATGAGGTCGGTCGGGTCGAGCTGGTTGCCGCAGTTGTCGCACTGGTCCCCGCGCGCGCCGGGGTACTTGCAGATCGGGCAGGTGCCCTCGATGTACCGGTCGGGCAGGGTGCGCCCGGTGGACGGGGAGATCGCGCCCTTGGTGGTCCGCTCGACCATGTAGCCGTTCTCGTGGACGACCTGGAACATCTCCTGGACGACGGCGTAGTGGTTGCGCGTCGTCGTGCGGGTGAACAGGTCGTAGGACAGCCCGAGGGCGGCGAGGTCCTCGACGATGAGGCGGTTGTTGCGGTCGGCGAGCTCGCGGGCGCTGACCCCCGCGGCGTCGGCGGCGACGAGGATCGGGGTGCCGTGCTCGTCGGTGCCCGACACCATGAGGACGTCGTGGCCGGCCATGCGCATGAACCGGCTGAAGACGTCGGAGGGAACGCCGAAGCCGGCCACGTGTCCGATGTGCCGCGGGCCGCTGGCGTAGGGCCAGGCCACCGCCGAGAGGATGCTGGTCATGGCCACAAGCCTAGTTGCCCCTCCCGCACCACTCCCCCTCCCCCGCCGACAGCCGACTTCCGCGCGACAGCCGAGTTTGTCCCGACAGCCGACTTTGTCCCGACAGCCGACTTCCGCACGACAGCCGACTTCCGCGGGTCAGCGTGAGGTGGCGATCTCCACGCCCGCCGAGCGCAGCTGCGCACGGGCGGTCTCCCCCTGCTCCGGGGTCACCGGGGCGGTGAGGTCGCTGAGCACCCGGACGCTCATTCCGGCGCGCACCGCGTCGAGCGCGGTCTCCTTGACGCAGTGGGACTCCGCGAGCCCGACGACGTCGACGGCGTCGACCCCCTCGAGCAGCTCGGCGAGGGTGCGCCCCTCGTCGTCGGTGCCCTCGAAGCCGGAGTACGCGGCGGCGTACTGGCCCTTGCGGACCGAGGCGTCGGGGGCGAGGTCCGCGAGCGCCGGGTGCAGCTCGGCCTCTGCGGTGCCCGCGACCCCGTGCGGCGGCCACGTGTCGACGAAGTCCGGCTCCTCGGGCGGGGTGGCGAAGTGGCGCCCCGGCTCGATGTGCCAGTCCTGGGTGGTGACGACGAGCGCGTAGCGGTCACGGTGCGAGGCGGTGTACTCGGCGATCGCGTGGGCGACGGCGTTGCCGCCGGCGACGGGCAGGGCACCGCCCTCACAGAACGTCGGCTGCACGTCGACGACGACGAGGGCGCGGCTCTCACTCATGCGGTTCTCCTCCGGGTCGACGGGCTCGCCGCCATCGTCCCACGGCGCCCCGGGCCCGAGACGTGCGCCACAGGAATACAGTGGTGGCATGGCCGACGACGACATCTCCCAGAGCGCCAGCTGGACCCCGATGGCCGGGATCCGGACCGTGGCGGAGGTCGACGGCGGGGTCCTGGTCGGGGACGACGGCTCGCCGTGTGCGGCGCGTGCGATCGAGTACGCGGCCGCGGAGGCGGCGCGCCGGGGTGCGGAGCTCCACGTCGTGCGGGCGTGGTCGATCCCCACGGGCGTACGCCCCGAGGACGCCCCGTTCGGCACGACGCCCTCGATCACCGAGATGCAGGAGGCGACCCGCGCCGAGACGCAGCGGCGTGCCGAGGCGGCCGCCGCTGCCCACCCCGGACTGCAGATCCACGCGCACACCGCCTTCACCCGCCCCGACCACGCGCTGCTCGCCGCCGCCAAGGGCGCCGACGTGCTGGTCGTCGGCTCCAAGGGACGCTCTCGGCTGAGCAACATGCTCATCGGCTCGACGGCCACGACCGCCGTCCGCGACGCGACGATCCCCGTCGTCGTCGTGCGCTGACCGGCCCGCGCCGCGCCGGGGAACGTCAGGCTGCCCCACCTCGCGGGGCACCCTGACGTGCGGGCTGTCGGTCCCCCTGGGCCACACTGGGGTGATGGACGAGCTGGCGGAGCACGCGCAGGATCCGGCCGACGGCGAGGAGTCCGCCGCTGCCGGGCGGTCGCCCTGGCGCGGTGAGGGCGGCCAGATCGTCCTCGCCGCCACCCCCATCGGCGACGCCGGGGACGCCCCCGCCCGGCTGCTGCGCGCACTCGCCGAGGCCGACGTCGTCGCCGCGGAGGACACCCGCCGGCTGCTCGCGCTCGCCCGCCGCCTCGGCGTCTGGGTGGAGGGGGAGCTGGTGAGCTTCCACGAGCACAACGAGCAGGAGCGGGCGCCCGTGCTCGTCGCCCACGCCCGCGAGGGTCGGCGGGTGCTCGTCGTCTCCGACGCCGGCATGCCCTCGGTCTCCGACCCCGGGTACCGGCTCGTGGGCGTCGCCGTCGCGGGCGGGGTGCCGGTGAGCGTGCTGCCCGGACCGAGCGCCGTGCTCACCGCCCTCGCCGTCTCCGGCCTGGCCACCGACAGGTTCTGCTTCGAGGGGTTCGCCCCGCGCCGCCCCGGTGACCGGGAGCGGACCTTCGCCGGCCTCGCCGACGAGCAGCGCACGATGGTCTTCTTCGACTCCCCGCACCGCGTGGGCGACACCCTCGCGGCCATGGCCCACGCGTTCGGCGAGGACCGCCGGGCCGCCGTCTGCCGCGAGCTCACCAAGACCTACGAGGAGATCCGCCGCGGACCGCTCTCCGAGCTCGCCGAGTGGGCGCGGGACGGGGTGCGCGGTGAGGTGACGCTCGTCGTCGCGGGCGCCGAGCCGCGCGCGGCCCGCACCGAGGACCACGTGGCGGAGGTCGTCGCCCGCGCCGAGGCCGGTGAACGGCTCAAGGACGCCGCCGCCGCCGTGGCCGCCGCGACCGGCCTGAGCAAGCGCGAGCTCTACCAGGCCGCGCTCGCCGCCCGGGGCTGACCCGGCACAACTCCGCTCTCGCGCAGAAGTCGGCTCTCGCGGGGAGGTCGGCTCGGCCGCGCCGGGCAGGGGGCACGACCTACACTCACCTGCGTGACAGCGCCGGGAGACGAGACCCACAGCACGTCGCTCGACCTCACGGAGCCCGAGCGCGTCGACGCGCGCAGCGCCGCCGAGATCGAGGAGGACCTGCGCTCGCGGCTCCTGCGCCCCGGTCCCACGGACCGGCTGTGGGGCTGGCTTGGACCCCTCGTCGTCACCGCGATCGCCGCGGTCCTGCGCCTCGTCGACCTCAACCACCCGACCCGCCTGATCTTCGACGAGACGTACTACGTCAAGCAGGCGTACTCGCTCCTCGTCCTCGGCTACGAGGGTGAGTGGGAGGGCGAGGGCGTCAACGACCGGTTCAAGGTCGGGGACTTCTCGGACCTGTCCAGCGACCCGGACTACGTCGTCCACCCGCAGGTGGGCAAGTGGCTCATCGCGCTCGGCCTGCGCCTCTTCGGCGCGGACAACGGAGCCGGCTGGCGGTTCTCCGCGGCCGTCGCGGGCGCGGCGACGGTGCTCGTCCTGGCCCGCCTCACCCGCAGGCTCACCGGGTCCACGCTCCTCGGGTGCGCCGCCGGCCTGCTGCTCGCCGTCGACGGCCTGCACTTCACCGGCTCGCGCATCGGCCTGCTCGACGTCTTCCTCGGCTTCTTCGTCATCGCCGCCCTCGCCGCCGTCCTCGTCGACCGCGAGCAGACCCGCCGGCGGCTCGCGCGCGCCGCCGCCGCGGACCTCGCCGAGCGCGGGGACGGGCGGCTCACCGACCCGTGGGGCCCGCGCACCGGCATGCGCTGGTGGCTCGTGCTCGCCGGTGTGCTGCTCGGTCTGGGCGGCGGGGTCAAGTGGTCGGCGATCTACGCGCTCGCCGTCTTCGGGATCCTCGTCGTCGTGTGGGACCTGTGTGCCCGCCGCGCGATCGGGGCGCGGCTGTGGTTCGGCGGCGGCGTCTTCCGCGGCGGGGTGCCGGCGTTCCTCTCCCTCGTCCCCGTCGCGGCGCTCACCTACGTCGCCGGGTGGTTCTCCTGGTTCGCCACCCCCGGCGGCTACCTGCGCCAGTGGGCGGCGGACCAGCTCGCCCAGAACGGCACCGTCCCCCGCTCCTGGCTCCCGAACGCGCTCAACTCCCTGTGGGAGTACCACCTGCGCGCGTGGGACTTCCACAACGGGCTGGACTCCGAGCACAACTACGAGGCCCACCCGGCCGGCTGGATCCTGCAGGTCCGCCCGACCTCCTTCTACTGGGAGAGCCCGGTCGAGGGCGACTGCGGCAGCGACCGCTGCATCCAGGCGATCACCTCGCTGGGGAACCCGGTCGTGTGGTGGCTGGGGGCGCTGGCGCTTCTCGTCGTCCTGTGGATGGCGGTCGTGCGCCGCGACTGGCGCGGCTGGGTGGCCCTCGCCGGCTACGCGGCCGTCTACCTCCCGTGGTTCGCCTACGCCCACCGCACGATCTTCACGTTCTACGCCATCGCCCTGGCTCCCTACGTCGCCCTCACCCTCGTCCTCGCGATCGCGTGGCTCGGCGGGCTGCTGCCCCCGCTCCACGGGCGGGCGAGGCGGCCCGGTGAGCTGCCGGCCCCGGAGCCGGCCGGTGACGACGCGCTGCCCGCCGACGCCGCGGAGGACCCGGACGCCGACGCCGCGGACGCGGACGCGGACGCGGCTGGCGACGACGCGGACGAGGTGGGCGACGCCGACGAGGCGGCGCGCACGCGCCGCGTGGGCTGGACGGCGCTCGCCGTCGTCTGCCTCCTCGCGGTGGCCGCGTTCGTCTACTTCTGGCCGGTGTGGACCGGTGAGACGATCTCCTACGAGAACTGGCGCTCACACATGTGGCTCCCGTCCTGGATCTAGACCTCACGTCCGGGCCGCCCGCGACGTCTACGGGGTGATGATGACCAAGCCGCCGTTCGAGGAGGTCGTGGCCCACCACGGCGCGACCGTCCTGCGTGTGTGCCGCGCCGTCGTCGGCCCCCACGACGCCGACGACGCGTGGTCCGAGACGTTCCTCGCCGCGCTGCGCGCCTACCCCGCGCTGCCCGCCGGGGCGAACCTCGAGGCGTGGCTCGTGACGATCGCCCACCGCAAGGCGGTGGACGTGCTGCGTGCCCGCGCCCGCCGGCCCCGGCCGGCCGAGCACCTGCCCGAGCCGCCGGGCCCGCCCGGGGAGCCGGGCGAGGAGGTCGCCGAGGTCTGGTACGCCGTCGCCGCGCTGCCCGACAAGCAGCGCCTGACCATCGCCTACCACTACCTCGCCGGCCTGCCGTTCGCCGACGTCGCCGCGATCGTCGGCGGCACGCCGGACGCCGCCCGGCGCGCCGCCGCGGACGGCATGAGGACCCTGCGCCGCCAGTACGGCGCCCAACCCGCCGGAGACCGACGATGAGCGACCTCTTCCCCACCGACGACACCCTCACCCTCGAGCGGCTGCGCACCCGCCTCGCCGAGGACGCCGCACGCGACGGGCTCCTCGACGTCGCCTACCGGCAGGTCGACTCCCCCGTCGGGCCGCTGCTGCTCGCCGCGACCGACCGCGGGCTCGTCCGGGTCGCGTTCGCGTTCGAGGACCACGACCGCGTCCTCACCGAGCTCGCCCAGCGGGTCGGCCCGCGCGTCCTGCACGCCCCCGCCCGGCTCGACGCCGTGGCCCGCCAGCTCGAGGAGTACTTCGACCGCTCCCGCACCGCGTTCGACGTCGACGTCGACCTCGCGCTGTCCCACGGCTTCCGCCGCACCGTCCTGGAGCACCTGCGCACGATCGGCTACGGGCGGACCGAAAGCTACGCGGAGGTCGCCGGGCACGTGGGCAACCCGCGGGCGGTGCGTGCCGTCGGGTCGGCGTGCGCGACGAACCCGCTGCCGATCGTCGTGCCGTGCCACCGGGTGCTGCGCAGCGACGGCGGGATCGGTGGCTACCTCGGTGGGTTGCCCGCCAAGGAGCTGCTCCTCGCGCTGGAGCGCGCGGCCTGAGCGGGCGCGGGCGGCACTGCACCGCATCGAGAGAGATCGCCGTTGACCATTCAGGTACGCCCTCATGACGCGGAAGCCACACACCGTACCCCGTCACGGCGTCGCTCCCTCGACGCGTCTGCAGGTCTTCTTCGCAAGCAGTAGCGGCCTCCACACCGACGATATCGGCACGTAATTCGACATACCCGCCCGTTCTGGCCCCAGCAATCCGGCACATCGTGCAAACTGAGCGCCTGCCCCAACCTCAGGAGCCGGCATGAGCCATCAAGCAACCATCCTCACGGCACTTCCAGCCGCTCGGGAATCGGCGGGGCCTCACGAACTCGTTGCCGAACTCGAGTTCCGTGTCCGACTAGCAGCCCTGCTAACCTTACGTCTTGCATCACAAGAGACTGGAACATCGCTACAGCTCTTACGTCCGACTGCCGGTCTTGGGACCTGGCGAGACATCATCCGGAAAGCCGCAAACGAGACCCGCTCGCTCGACACCCCTATCGCCCGGCGAATACGGTCACTTGCGGACGGCGTTACCACTGCATGGAACGCACCGATCGACACTAAAGCAATAACTAACGTAAAACCGCTCCGCGATTACCTGTCACACGGAGGTCGCCTCGCCTCTGACGAGTATACGCCGGTGGCAGTCGCACTCAAATCTGCTCTAAACGTCCTTGACGAATCAATAACGACACTTCTCGCAGGAAGCGTACTGTCCACATCAGCGGCCACTGTCACATTGACGCTCGACGGCGAGCGAGTCGATCTGCATCCATTCTTCATTCAAGACGAGCAATCCGACACTACACTCATTTTCGCACGACGCCAGCCCGACGCCCCACCTCACTACCTACCACTTAGCGGCCCCGCGCGTCACGTCGCCCTGGAATCCACCGCTAGCACTCTAGACGCGTACACCCGACAGCGCGACCAGACACCCCGAGTCGTAGCCGATTTCCTCTACGACCTACAGGAGGACCTATCTGCATTTAGTGAGGACCAGGACACTCCTGTCTCTCTCGCGGACGATAAGTCCGCCCTTCGAATGAGTTGGCGCAGGGCGACGAGTGAGGGCACAGAGGAACGCATCGACTCTTTCAGGCTCGGCCCCGACGAGGTACGACAGTGGTACGACGAGGGCCATTGGCACCCATACACCGAGTTCATGCGGCGAATGTGCAATTGGAAGACTGTTGCTTCGCGTCTAGCTACCTCCTTTCGCATGATCGAGGATCATATCCTCACGGAAGAGGCCGCCTATAGCGACGGGCCGTACCACACCAGACACATCGTTGAGACCAATGTAGAGGTCACGGACTATGATGGCAGCGACGCAGAAGAACTCCCAGCAGGAGCTATCTTTGACGCCGTAGATGAAGCTTCCACAGACAACCAGGGGCTAACACGAATCACATTCTTCACCGGTGACGCAGGAAGCGGCAAGACCCACACTATGCTCCGCGCCGCCATCGATCGGGCGGAGGCGGTAGCCGCGCAAGACTCCCACTCCGCCCCGCTCTACATCTATGTCCGATCAACTGGTCGGGTGCTCGACGATTTATCGACAGTAATTCAATCTGCCGTCGCACCCACCAGGAACTTGACAGACCGTGGAGTAAAGGCTCTCGTCCGAAACGGGCTTGCCACCCTTTTGATCGACGGCTTCGACGAACTCCTCGGCAGTAGCACCTATGGGGACGCCATCGGGTCGTTACGTCCATGGCTTTCTGCCCTAAACGGACGCGGCACACTAATCGTATCGGCCCGCTCGAACTACTTCCTAAATGAGTACAGGGAGAGCGTCCTCCGCGCCAAGGACGCCAACCTTCCCGCCCTCCACCACCGGATAGCAAAGATGCTGCCATGGAGCCAAACGGCGCTCGAATCATATCTACGCGCCGCGGACTTTAATTTAAACCTGCTTGCAGCATTACCCCACGCTGAACAAGATCTAGTTCGGTTGCCATTCTTCGCGAGGACCCTCGCCGGAATTCGCGCGTCCACACTGCAGTCTCCCGGCTTTTCTCTCGTCAGAGAGTTGCTGAAGCGCTATGTGCAGCGGGAATCGACAAAGCTCCGTCGAGGATCTGAGGAGGGCCAGGAACTACTTTCCGTCGAGGAACTCGAGCGACTCTTTGAGGACGCTGCCGTTCTAATGGCCGGAGAACCCGAACGAGAAATCGGTATCGAAGATCTTCAACTGGCCGCGCACGAGGCGCTGCCGGGCGGCCTGGAGTCCCGACCGCACCTCGCGAGGCGTCTTCCGAACCTGTGCGGCCTCGGCGTCGATACTGGCGAGACCGTTCCGCGCTTCAGATTCCAACATGAGGTCTACTTTGACGAGTTCTTCGCCGCCCGAGTAGCTCGGTTCGCGGACGACGGCGAGGATGAACAGTTCGTAACCTCGATGACCTATGATAGCTGGCGCGCGTCAACCACCGCATCCATCACGCGACGCCTAACTGCGCCAAGGGTGAGAGACCTACTCTTGCGCTCGGCCGAGCATCTGACCCGCGGCCGAGCTTCTGATTCGACAGCGAAGCATGTTCGCGCAAATGCTGGAGCTCTCTGGGTGCGAGTGACCCCTGCGCTGGTCGAGCGTCGCGATTACGTTACGATCACCCATGCCGACATTCTCGAAACACTTGAGATGGACAGTCATACCAGCGCGAGAGTAGCGATTAGGGAGTGCACCATCGAACACCTGACGCTCCCGGCTTCAGGTACTTGGTCAGTTAGGATCGAAGCCTCTCAGATCCATCGCCTGCGTCACCACGGCGGACCCTTGAGCGGCCTCGCTATCTCTGATAACAGCAATGTTGGCGAGCTGATCACTCCCGACGTAGTCACAGATCGATGGCCTGACATCTGTCTAAAGTTGAGGCATCTTGGTGCGGACATTAAGGCCGAGATTCGGGAAGTATCAGGCGAACCCGCCTGGTCCCTCTCCGCTTACGGAAGAAGTTTCCTCACGAGCCTTGGAAAGCGTGCCAGTAACAGTTTGATTCTGCGTGCGGATCGTCGATTCGCGGAGGATGACCGCGATGCTCGCTTCTGGCCAGGCTCCAACGATGAACTGAGTCGTTTCGTGCGAGCGCTAGAATCAGCGGATGTCGCGCGAGTCACGCCCATTTCAGCATCCGGGACAGCGAGAGTTAGACTCACGTTTAAAGTGTCAATTGGCGCACTGCTAGAAGATGATGAGTGGACGCAATTCTGGGCAACGGTAAGCCGGATGCATCCTTGAGCGCATCGCCGTCACTGGAGGCATAGTCGTCTCGCGCGGGGGCTCAGATCTGCGGCCAGGTCGATAGGCTGCGGACGCTGCCCGGCCACGTGAAGGGCCGCTCTGTTGAGCACCTAAGAGGCCGCGGACCGGTCACGCCCCCGGCGGCGTCGTGTCCCCCAGGAGCTGCTCGGCGAGCGTGCGCGCCGCGCGCAGCGGCTCGGCGTCGCCGACTACGCCCCGCTGCGCGACCGCGCCCTCGAGGAGGAGGAAGAGGTGGCCCGCGACGGCGTCCGCGCCGCCGCCGTGGTCCTCGTGGACGAGGTCGGTGAGCAGCCGACGCACGGCCCTCTTGTGCTCCCGGACGACGGCGCGGGCGGGGTGGCCGGCGGGCAGCTCGCCCGCGGCGTTGAGGAACGCGCAGCCGCGGTCCAGCGGCAGCTCGTCGCGCGTGTAGGCCTCGAAGACGGCGAGCGCCCTGGGCTTCTCGGCCGTCTCGAGGCGGTCCTCCAGGCGCGCCCACCACTGGTCGTGCCGGGCCTGGAGGTAGGCGGTGACGAGAGCGTCCTTGGAGCCGAACCGGTCGTAGAGGGTCCGCTTGGTCACCCCGGACTCCGCGGCGATGGTGTCGACCCCGACCGCGTGGATCCCCCGGTGGTAGAAGAGGTCGGAGGCGACCTCGAGGATGCGCCGGGCGCCGGGCGTCAGCCGCGGCGTCTGCGTGCTCCGCGGGTCCATCAGCCTCACCTCCCGGCTGCCTTCACAGGTCAGTGTACCTAGGCTCCCCGGATCGAGATACACAGGTCTGCGAGGTCGAGCATGACGGTCGAGTCCCCCGCGGCGCACAGCGCCCTGTCCCCCGCACGCACACGCCGGCTCACCGCCGCCGGGCTCGCCCTCATCGCCGTCAGCTACGGCCTCGCCCGCTTCTCCTACGGACTGTTCGTCCCCGCCTTCCGCGCGGAGTTCGGTCTCGACGCCGCGGCCGCGGGAGCCGTCGCCTCGGCGTCCTACGCCGCCTACTGCCTGGGCATCGTCCTTTCCACGACACTCACCCCGCGCTGGGGCGGCCGGCTCGTCGCCGTCCTCGCCGGGGCGGTCGCCACCGCCGGCACGCTCACCGTCGGCCTCGCCCCGAGCGGCGCCGTGCTCGCCGTCGGGGTCGTCGTCGGCGGCGCGAGCACCGGCCTGGCCTCCCCGCCGCTCGCGCACGCCGTCGCCGCCTCGGTCGCCGAGGAGCGCCGCAGCCGGGCCCAGGCGGTGGTCAACGCCGGAACGGGGGTGGGCGTCGCCGTCGCAGGTCCGGTCGCGCTCGCGGGCGAGCAGTGGCGGGCGGGCTGGCTGGCCTTCGCCGCGCTGTGCGCCGTCGTCACCGTGTGGGCGGCCCTCGCCGTGCCCACCTCGCGTCCCGAACGGGCGCCGCTGCTCCCCCGGCCGCTGCTCCCGCGCGGGAGCGGCCGGCTCGCCGCCGCCGCGCTGCTCGCGGGAGCGGCGAGCGCGGCGACGTGGACCTTCGGGCGCGACGTCCTCGTCGAGGGCGGGATGAGCGTGCGCGCGTCGACGGTCGGCTGGATCCTCCTCGGCGTCTTCGGCGTCCTCGGGGCCGCCGCGGGCGACCTGATCGGACGTCTCGGACTGCGGCGGACCTGGCCGGTGACGATGCTCGCGATGGCGGGGGCGACGGCGCTGCTCGCGCTCGTCCCCGGCACCGTCGCCGTCGCCTGGCCGGCGGCAACCGCCTTCGGGGCGGCGTACATCGCGATGACCGGGGTCCTGCTCCTGTGGACCACCCGGCTCCACCCGCGCGCGCCTGCGGCGGGCGTCGGGCTCGCGTTCCTGCTCCTCGCGCTGGGCCAGTCCGCCGGCGCCCCGCTCGTCGGCGCCCTCGCGGGCGCCACGGACCTACGGGTCGCGTTCGCGGCGGCCGCCGCCGTCGCCGTGGTCGGTTGCCTCACCCGCCCGGGCTCCTCAGCCCACCACGCACCAGCCGTGAGGGGGCAGGACGACCGTGCGGCCGCCGTCGACGACCGCCCCTGAACCGGCGAGCGCCGTCGCCGGCTCGTGGCCGGCGACCGGGACGCCGGACGGCAGCCCCCAGCGCACCTCGTCGTCGTCCGTGCTGAGGAGGACGACGAGCGCCTCCTCCCCGGCCGAGACGCGGTAGACGAGCAGCGGGTCGGCGACGTGGAGGACCTCGAGACGCGCGTCGTGCAGCCAGGGGTGCCGGCGGCGCAGCCCGATGAGCTCCTGGTGGCGGTGGAACACCGGCAGGCCGAGAGGACTGAGGTCGGCGGGCGAGGCCGGGAAGGCCGGGCGGACGGCGTCGTCGCCTCCCTCGCGCTCCTCCTTGACGCCGGCGAACCCGTGCTCGTCGCCCGCGTAGACGCACGGGGTGCCCGGCACGGTGAGGAGCACCGCGAGCGCGTGGTCGAGGTGCCGGGGGTCGGTGAGGCGGCTGGCGATCCTCGTGACGTCGTGGTTGCCGACGAAGGTCAGCGGCGCGAACGCGTCGGAGAACTCGTCGTGGCGACGCAGGGCGTGGTCGAGCTCCCAGAGGTTGCGGTCGTTGAGCGCGCTCCACACCGCCTTCCACAGCTCGTACTGGGTCACCGAGTCCATCCCGGAGCTCGCGACGATCCCCTGGTAGTCACCGTGGATGACCTCCCCGACGACGTACACGTCCGGGTGGCGGGCGCGCACCCGGTCGAGGACGGGCTTCCAGAACGTCGGCGGGACGGCGTAGGCGGCGTCGAGGCGCCAGCCGTCCGCGCCGCGGTCGAGCCAGTACGTCATCACCCGCTCGACGTGCTCGGCGACGGCTGGCTCGCCGTGGTCGAGGGCGACGAGCGCCGAGTGGCCCTCGAAGTCCTCGTGGGTGGGGGTGCCACCGCCGTCGGGCGCCTGCGGGTCGGGCCAGTGGAGGCGGAACCAGCGCGCGGCGGGTGAGTCGGGCCCGTCGGCGAGGGCGCGGCGGAACATGGCGAAGTCCTGGCCGACGTGGTTGAACACCCCGTCCAGGACCACCCGCAGCCCGCGCTCGTGGGCCGCGGCGAAGAGCGCCACGAGGTCCTCCTCGTCACCCAGGCGCGGGTCCACCCGGAGGTGGTCGGTGGTGTCGTAGCCGTGCGTCCGCGAGTCGAAGACCGGGCCGAGGAGGATGCCCGAGGCACCGAGCTCGACGGCATGGTCCAGCCACGGCTCGAGCCCGGCCAGCCGGTGACGGACCTCGTCACCGACCTCCGCCCGCGTCGGCTCCGCCCCGAGGAAGCCGAGCGGGTACACCTGCCACAGGACCGCGTGCCTCACCCAGTCCGGCTCGTTCATGCGAGGCGCTCCTCCCCTCCCGCCGTCCGGTGGCGGGTCTCGTCGGTCGTCGACGTTACTGGTCCTGCGCGCGGCGGGCGGGGTGAGGGGCGCCGTTGTGACGCAGACGTCGGCGCCCGAGCGGAAGTCGGCTCTCGCGCACAAGTCGGCTCTCGCGCGGAAGTCGGCTCTCGCGCACAAGTCGGCTGTCGGGGGGAGGGGGCCGGGGATCCGAGGGGCGGAGGCCTGGGGCAGAGGGCTTCCTGGGGCGGGAGGGGCGGCGGGTCAGGGGGTGGGGCGGCCGTAGGTCTCGAGGAGGCGCAGCCAGATCTCGCTCATCGTGGGGAAGGCCGGCACCGCGTGCCACAGCCGGTCGATCGGCACCTCGCCGGCGATCGCGACGCTCGCCGCGTGCAGCAGGTCCGCGACGTCCTGACCCACGAGTGTCGCACCGACGACGACACGCCGGTCCTCGTCCACGACCATGCGCGCCCGGCCCGTGTACCCGTCGGCGTGGATCGCGGCGCCCGCGACGGCTCCGAGGTCGTAGTCCACGACGCGCGTGCGCAGGCCCGCGTCCTGCGCGCCGGCAGCCGTCAGCCCCACCGACGCGACCTGCGGGTCGGTGAAGACGACCTGCGTGGCGGCGAGGTGGTCGGCGGTCGCGGCATGGACGCCCCACCGGACGTCGTCCACGGGTCGGCCCGCGGCCCGGGCGGCGATGACGTCCCCGGCCGCGCGCGCCTGGTACTTGCCCTGGTGGGTGAGGAGCCTGCGGTGGTTCGCGTCGCCGACGGCGTAGAGCCACTCGACGGGCTCCCCCGCCCCGTCGAGCACCCGCAGCGTCTCGTCCACCTGCAGCCATCCGCCCTCCAGGCCGACGGTCTCCAGCCCCAGGTCGGACTGCGGCTCGCGGCCGGTCGCGACGAGGAGCTGCGCGGCACGCACCGTCCGGCCGTCGTCGCACTCGACCTCGCGCACGCCGTCGGCCACCCGCACCCGCGTGGCCGAGACGCCGCGGCGCACGTCCACGCCGCGTTCCGCCAGCGCCTCGCCGACGAGCTCGCCGGCGAAGGGCTCGTACCCGCCGAGCAGCCGGCTGCGCACGAGCAGCGTCACCTCGGCGCCGAGATCGGCGAACGCGCCGGCGAGCTCGCAGGCCACCACCCCGCCGCCGATGACGACCAGGCTGGCGGGGACCTCGCTCGCCTCGAGCGCCTCCCGGTTGGTCCACGGGTGTGCCTCGCGCAGCCCCGGGACGTCGGGCACGACCGGGCGCGTGCCGGTGCACACGGCGACGGCGTGCCGGGCGGTGAGGACCTGCTCCGCGCCGTCGGCGCCGATCACGGTGACCTCGCGCTCCCCGGTCACCCGACCCCGGCCGCGGACGAGGTCGATGCCGGCCGACCGGAGCCACTCGACCTGGCCCGCGTCGTCCCAGCCGCTCGCGAAGGACGTGCGCCGCTCGAGCACGGCGCGTACGTCGAGGTCGCCGGTGACGGCCTGCCTCGCGCCGTCGACCCGCTGGGCGCCGCGGCGCGCGTCGGCCGGGCGCAGCAGTGCCTTGGACGGTGTGCAGGCCCAGTAGCTGCACTCCCCGCCGACGAGGCGGTCCTCGACGACGACGGCGCTCAGCCCTCCCTGCACGGCGCGGTCGGCGACGTTCTCCCCGACCGGCCCGGCCCCGACGACGACGACGTCGTAGCTCGCGGACATCTCGGTCCCTCTCGACGGTCGGACGACGTCCTGGGACCCTACGCTCGGGACGTCCGCCCCGCACCCGACCGAGGAGCGCCATGATCGAGTTCCGCGCGGTGACCAAGCGCTTCGGGGACGCGGAGGCGGTCTCCTCCCTCGACCTCGTCATCCCCGCCCGCCGCACCACGGTTCTCGTCGGCTCGTCCGGCTCGGGCAAGACGACGGTGCTGCGGATGATCAACCGGATGGTCGACCCGACCTCCGGGACGGTGGAGATCGACGGCACCGACGTCCGCGAGCGCAACCCCGTCGAGCTGCGCCGCGGCATCGGCTACGTCATGCAGAGCGCCGGGCTGCTCCCCCACCGTCGCGTGCTGGACAACGTCACCACCGTCCTGCGGCTCACCAAGGTGCCCAAGGCCGCGGCCCGCGAGCGAGGGCTGGAGCTCATGGACACCGTGGGGCTGGACCGGGGTCTGGCCGAGCGCTACCCGCAGGAGCTGTCCGGCGGGCAGCAGCAGCGGGTCGGGGTGGCGCGCGCGCTGGCCACCGACCCGAACATCCTCCTCATGGACGAGCCGTTCGGGGCCGTCGACCCGATCGTGCGCACCGAGCTGCAGGAGGAGCTGCTGCGTCTCCAGCGCGAGCTCGCCAAGACGATCGTCTTCGTCACCCACGACATCGACGAGGCGTTCCGCCTCGGGGACACGGTGGTCCTCCTCGAGCAGGGCGGGCGGATCGCCCAGCAGGGCACCCCGGCGGAGATCCTCGCCGCACCGGCGTCGGACTTCGTCGCGAGCTTCATCGGCGCCGACCGCGGCCGCCGCCGGCTGCGCGTCGTCGAGGTGGACGGCCGACGCCTCGCCGTCGACGCCGACGGCCGGCCCGCGGGCGTCCTGGAGCACTGATGGACTGGTTCCTCGCCAACACCGGGCTCGTCACCGACCTCGCCCTCCGCCACGCCCGGCTCAGCGTCGTGCCCATCGTGCTCGGCCTCGTCCTCGCGCTGCCGCCCGGTGTCCTCGCCTGGCGCCGTCGCCGGGCGCGCGGGCCGATCCTCGCGGCCTTCGGCCTGCTCTACACGATCCCCTCCCTCGCCCTGTTCGTCCTGATCCCCCCGCTCGTCGGGATCAGCTTCCTGTCCGAGCTCAACGTCCTCATCGCGCTCACCATCTACGCCGTCGCGCTCATGGTCCGCTCCGTCACCGACGCCCTCGAGGCGGTCGACCCGGCCGTCCGCTCGGCGGCGACGGCGCTCGGGTACTCGGCGTGGGGCCGGTTCTGGGCCGTCGACCTGCCGCTCGCCGGCCCGGTGCTCCTCGCCGGGCTGCGGGTCGTCGCGGTGAGCACGGTGAGCCTCGTGACCGTCGGCGTGCTCATCGGCACCCGCAGCCTGGGCTACCTGTTCACCGACGGCCTCCAGCGCGGGATCGTCGCCGAGATCGTCACCGGGATCCTCGCGACCCTTCTGCTCGCCGTCCTCTTCGACGTCCTCCTCGTCCTTGTCGGCAGGCTCCTGCTGCCGTGGACGAGCCGGCGTGCCGCCCGGGCCGGACGGCGCGTCCAGCTCACCGCGGGAGGTGCCGGATGACGCTCTTCGCCGAGGCGTGGGCCTGGCTCACCGCCCCCGAGCAGTGGACCGGGAGGGCAACGGTCCTCGACCGGGTCGGTGAGCACCTGCAGTACACGCTGGTGGCCCTGCTCGTCTCGGCCCTCGTCGCCGTCCCGCTCGGCTACCTCGTGGGCCACACCGGCCGCGGCCGCCAGCTCACCGTCGCCCTCGCCGGCGCCGGGCGCGCGCTGCCCTCCCTCGGCCTGCTCACCGTCCTCACCCTCCTCGTCGGGGTGGGGAAGGCGGACCTCGCCGCGACCGTCGTCTTCGTCGTCCTCGGGGTGCCCTCGGTGCTCGCCGGCGCCTACGCCGGGGTGGAGAACGTCGACGGCGCGGTCACCGACTCCGCCCGCGCCATGGGCATGACACCGTGGCAGGTGCTGCTGCGCGTCGAGGCGCCCCTCGGGCTGCCGCTGCTCGTCGGCGGGCTGCGCAGCGCGGCGCTGCAGATCGTCGCGACCGCCGTGCTCGCCGCCTACGTCGGGCTGGGCGGCCTGGGCATCTACATCCTGCGCGGGATCTCGCTGCGCCGCTACGACGAGATGCTCGGTGGCGCCATCGCCATCGTCGCCCTCGCCGTCGTCCTGGACGCCGTCTTCGCGGTCCTCGGCTATTTCGCTGTGCGGGTGGCGGGCGGACAGGGCAGGCTCTCCACGTCGACGGAAGGACACCGATGAAGACCTCCCGCGTGGCCCTGCTGGCCACTGCCGTGCTCACGCTCGCCGCCTGCGGGTCGGGTGACCCGCTCGCCGAGCCGACCGAGGAGGAGGCGTCGGCGGCCGACGACGCCGCCGTCGTCGTCGGCTCCCAGGCCTACTACTCCAACGAGATCCTCGCCGAGATCTACGCCCAGGTGCTCGAGGACGCCGGCCTCGACGTCTCCCGCCAGTTCCAGATCGGCCAGCGCGACGTCTACCTCCAGGCCCTCGAGGGCGGCGAGGTCGACGTCATCCCGGAGTACACCGGCAACCTCCTGCAGTTCTACGTGCCCGACACCGAGGCGCGCAGCTCGCAGGACGTCGCCGCGGCGCTGCCGGACGCGCTGCCCGAGGGCCTGACGGTCCTCGAGTACGCCGAGGCGCAGGACGCCGACTCCTACAACGTCACCGCCGAGTTCTCCGAGGAGAACGGCATCACCAGCCTCGCCGACCTCGCCGGCTACGACGGCGAGATCACCGTCGGTGGCAACGCCGAGCTCGAGAGCCGCCCCTACGGCCCGGACGGGCTGCAGGAGTTCTACGGCGTGGACGTCGACTTCGTCGCCATCGGCGACAGCGGCGGCCCGTTGACCAAGGACGCGATCCGCGACGGCACCATCACCATGGGTGACATCTACACCGCCGACCCGGACCTCGCCACCGGCGACTTCGTCACCCTCGAGGACCCGGAGAGCATGATCCTCGCGCAGAACGTCGTCCCGCTCGTCACCGCGGACCGCGCCGAGGAGCTCACCGACATCCTCGCCCCGGTGAGCGCGGCCCTCACCACCGAGGAGCTCATCGCGCTCAACGCGCGCAGCGTGAACGAGCAGCTCGACTCCGCCACGATCGCCACCGAGTGGCTCACCGAGCAGGGCCTCGTCGGTGGTGGGCGGTGAGCGCCGCGACCGACCTGCTCCTCGACGGGTGGTCGCGCATCGAGGGCTCGGTCCACCGCGCCGGTGAGGGACTCGGGCCCGAGGACCTCGCCGTCCGGCTCGACCCGGACGCGAACTCGATCGGCTGGCTGCTGTGGCACCTCACCCGGGTGCAGGACGACCACGTCTCCGAGGTCGCGGGCCGGGAGCAGGCGTGGACCTCCGACGGCTGGGACGCCCGGTTCGACCTGCCGGTCGGCGGGGTGGGCTACGGCCACACGTCGGCCGAGGTGGGGGCCGTCCGCGGCTTCGGTGCCGGCCTGGTGCTCGGGTACTACGACGCCGTCCACCAGCGGTCCGTCGAGTTCATCCGAGGGCTGCGGGACGAGGACCTCGACCGGGTGGTCGACGAGCGCTGGGACCCGCCGGTGACCCTCGGGGTACGGCTGGTCAGCGTCCTGGACGACTGCCTCGAGCACGCCGGCCAGGCCGCCTTCGTGCGCGGGGTGCTCGAGCGCCGGTCCTGACCCCGCACGCGCCGGAGGCGCCCCCGCCGGGGACGCCTCCGGTGCCGTGCCGCGGGCTCAGCGAGGGACCGTCGCCGTCGCCGCGCGGTACTGCCGCCAGCCACCGTGGCTGGTGATCTCGGGGTGCTGCTCGGCGCGCTCCCGCCCGAAGAGGATTCCGGGCACCACCCGCCCGTCGGCGAGCTCGACGGGGCCGCGGTAGAGCCCGGGCGGCTCCCCCTCGATGACCTTGAGGAGCACCTCGGTGGGGACGAGGTAGAGCTCGCCGCTGATCGAGGCGCCGGTCTCGCCGGGCCCGACCTCGTACATGCCCGGGTGGACGTCGCCGATGGTGTGCACCCGGTAGCGGGGTGCGGTGGCCGTCTCCTCGACGAACTCCGCGCCGGTGAGGTTGTCGTGCAGCTCCAGGCCCCGCATGAGGGTGCCGTTGACGAAGAGCACCTCGTCGTCGAGCGGGCGGTCGGTGTCGTGCCGCTCCTTCCACCCGAACCCGGCGAGGACGATGCCGAGGAACAGGTAGCCGATGGTGACACCCGGGGAGGCGTTGACCGCGACCTCGACCGCGTTGATGAGGCCGAAGAAGGAGAGTACGGCGGCGATGCCGGCGGTGATCGCCGCGGCGTACATCCGCCGGTCGATGACGAAGCAGGCGATGGCACCGACGAGGATGCCGACGAGCACGGCGCCCTGGCCGAGCAGGTGCAGGCCGTCGTAGACGACGCCGTTGGCGACGAGGACGTCGATGCCGACCTCCTGGGCGGTGGTGCCCGCGGAGGACAGCGCGTTGTTGATCTGGCCGGTGGCCCACTCGGCGATGCTCGGGATCATCGCCAGGACGATGGCCGGCGCGTAGCGGCGGGCGTTGACGTTGAACGCCTGCGCCCCGATGACCAGACCGATGTAGAGGAGCACCGGGACGAGCGCCTGCATCGGGAAGACGGCGAGGAACAGGCCGACCACCCCGGTGAAGCAGACGACCGCGACGACGACGCCGGTGGCCAGGGAGTAGCCGATCCGGCCGCCGACGGCCTTCCAGCCCGGGTGGCCGATGTAGACGGCAGGCGGGAAGGGTGAGCCGAGGAAGGAGCCGATGATCGCGCCGAGGCCGTCGGCGGCGAGCACCTGGCGGGCGGAGTACCGGTCGCCGGCGGCGGCGGCGGACTCGACGTTGGTCATGCCCTCGGTGAAGTTGTAGATGCCGAGCGGGATGGCCGAGGCGAGCAGCGGGGCGATGTCCGCCATGCCGGTGATGACGTCGCCGGTCGGGAAGGGCAGCCGGAGCGCGAGGTCGCTCACCGCCTGGGAGACGGCGCTGGGCTCGAGGATGCCCGACCAGCCGGCGGCGACGGCGATCCACGCGATGACGGTGGAGACGATGACGGCGAGCAGCCCGACCGGGACGCCGAAGGGCATCGGCCGGTTGGCCAGCCACCCGACGAGGATGAAGCCGAGGGCGACGAAGGCGATCCAGGGGGCCTGCCACATCTGAGCGGCCGGGCTCATCGAGATGAAGGTGATGGAGATACCGGCGAGGGCGCCGAGGAGGGCGGCACGGGGGGTGATCTTGCGCAGCCAGGGACCGAACATCGCCCCGAGGAGGACGATGACGCCGATGATGAACGCCCAGGTGAGGCCGGCGCGCCAGGCGGCGAGCGGGTCACCGGTCGACAGCGCGACGGGCAGCATGACGACGAAGACGACGATGAAGGTGTGCGGCACGCTCGGCCCGTAGGGCAGCGCGGTGACGTCGGTGCGGTTCTCCCGGCGGGCGAGGCGGCGGGCGAGGATCGCGTACCAGATGTTGCCGAGCGGCAGCGCGATGCCCAGGGCGGGCAGGATCCTGCCGTAGACGGTGTCGCCGGGGATCTGGACGACCGTGAGGCACAGCCCGGTGAGGACGATGACGTTGAGCAGGACGTTGGTGCCGAGGCCGAACAGGCCGTTCCAGTCGCCCTTGGTCCACCACTTCAGGCGGGGACCGGTCGCGGTGGCGCTCATCGTCCCGCTCCGTCCTCGGTGGCGCCGAGCGCGTCGAGGAGCTGCCCCGACTGCCCGACCCAGCCGACGATCGCGCCCTGGGCGGAGAACATCCGCAGCGCCGACTCGTGGAACTCCGGGAAGTAGGAGCTCGTGCAGTCGGCGAGGACGAGGCACTCGAAGCCCCGGTCGTTGGCCTCCCGCGCGGTGGACTGCACGCACACCTCGGTGGTGACGCCGGTGACGACGAGCTGGGTGATGCCGCGGGCGCGGAGGATGGTCTCGAGGTCGGTGGCGTAGAAGGAGCCCTTGCCCGGCTTGTCGAGGACGACCTCGCCCTCGACGGGCGCGAGCTCGGGGATGATCTCGTGGCCGGCGGAGCCGCGGACGAGGAGGCGGCCCATCGGGCCCTCCTCACCGATGCGCAGGCTCGGGTTGCCGCGGTCGCGCTTGGCGGGGAAGAGGTCGGCGAGGTCGGGGCGGTGGCCCTCGCGGGTGTGGATCACGGGCCACCCGCGCCGGCGGAACTCCGCGAGGACCCCGCGGGTGGGCTCGATGGCGGTACGCAGCGTCGAGACGTCGTTGCCGAGCGACTCCCCGAAGCCACCGGCCTCCATGAAGTCACGCTGGAAGTCGATGCACAGCAGGGCGACGTGGTCCGGGTCCAGTGGGAAGGCGAACGGGTCCGCTTTCACGGTGATCATGGCAACTCCTGTTCCTGGCGGGGGGTGGGGATCATGTGGAGGTCGGGACCGACGTGGTTCCCGGCAGTGAGGTGGGTCCCGGTCCGTCCGGTGAGCGCGTCACGGAGGTTGGGCAGGGACGTGATGATCGCGTGCTGGCCGCCGGCGTCGACGAAGGCCAGCGCCGACTCGACCTTGGGGCCCATGGAGCCGGCGGGGAACTCCCCCGCCGCGAGGTGCTCGCGCATCTCCTGCGCGGACACGGTGCGCAGGGCGCGCTGGCGCTCGGTGCCGTAGCCGACGTAGACCTCGTCGACGCCGGTGACGAGGACGAGGGTGTCCACGCCGGTGCTCGCGGCGAGCAGCGCCGAGGCCCGGTCCTTGTCGATGACGGCGTCGACCGAGCGCCACCCGGCCTCGTCGCGCGCGACCGGGATGCCACCGCCCCCCGCGGCGACGACGACGGCACCGGACTCCATGAGGACCCGGATCTGCTCGGACTCCACGATGTGGCGCGGCCGCGGGCTCGGGACGACCCGGCGGAAGGTACCCTCGCCGGTCTGGGTGACGCGCCAGCCCTCCTCGGCCGCCCGGCGGCGGGCGACCTCGGCACCCATGACGCCGCCGATCGGCTTGGTCGGGTCGTCGAAGGCGGGGTCGGCGGCGTCGACCTCGGCGTGGGTGAGGACGGTGACCGCCCGCTCGGGACGCCCGCGCCGCACGAGCGCGTTGTCCACAGCGACGGAGAGGATGTGGCCGATCCCGCCCTGGCTGTCGGCCACGGCGAGCCACAGCGGCAGGTCGGGCAGCCCCTCGACGTCGGCCTCGGCGGCGACGAGCTCGCCGCGGCGCAGGATGTAGCCGACCTGCGGCCCGTTGCCGTGGGTGACGAGGACGGTCCACCCGTCGCAGACGAGGTCGGCGACGAGGTCGCCGAAGGTAGCTGCCCGCTCCTGCTGACGCTGGACCGAGCCCGGCTCCCCGTCGAGGACGAGGGCGTTGCCGCCGATCGCGACGAGCGCCGTGCGGGTCAACGCCCGGCCTCCTCGTGCAGCGCGGCGACGGCGAGGAGGAAGACCTCGGGCGGCGCCTCGACGATGCCCGCGCCGATCTGCCCGATGCCGGCCTCGCGGTGGGCGATGCCGGTGTTGATGACGGGCAGGACGCCGGTGTCGAGCACCTTGAGGACGTCGATGCCGCTGGGGCTGCCGGCGAAGTTCAGCGGCGGGAGCGGGTAGGCGGGGTGCGGGCCGAGGGTGATGCGGCGCATGCGCACCGTCGTCTCCAGCGCGTCGTCCGGCGTCCCGCCGACGAACTTCGTGATGGCCGGGGCGGCGGCCATCGCGAACCCGCCGATCCCGAGGGTCTCGGTGATCGCGGAGTCGCCGAGGTCGGGGTTGGCGTCCTCGATGCCGTAACCGGGGAAGAAGAGGCCGTCCGCTGGGCCGACCGGGGCGGTGAACCACCGGTCGCCGGTGCCGGCGACCCGCAGCCCGAACTCCACCCCGTTGCGCGCCATCGCGGTGACGAGCGTCGAGCAGGGGACCCCGTTCGCGGCGTCCATCGCGAGCTTGGCCGCCGCCATGGAGATGTTGAGCGCGAAGTGGTCGTTGCCCCCGAGGAACTCCAGCACCTCGACGCCGCGGTCCTGCTGCGCGACGGCCGGCGCGAGCTTGCGGGTGAGCAGACTCGTGGCCGCCATGTTGCGGTTGTGGCCCTCGTCGCCCATCGCGAGCGCCTGGCCGATGAGGGAGGTGACGTCGAGCGGGCCGTGCACCTGGAGCGCGGCGTCGAGCACGGGGCCGAGCACGTCGCGCATCCAGCGCAGCCGGGTGACGACCTCGTCGTCGAAGGCGCCGAAGCGCAGCACCTTGCCCAGGCCCTCGTTGAGCGAGGAGAAGGCCCGACGGCCCTCGTCCTCGACGACGACGACGGGCATCGACGGGGCGAGCACGCCGGCCATCGGGCCGACCGCCCCGTGGTGGTGGCAGGGCGCGACGCTGATCTGCCCGGAGTCGAGCAGCTCCTCCGCGCCCGCCCGGTCCTGCGCCCAGCCCTCGAAGATCGCGGCGCCGACGAGCGCGCCACGCATCGGGCCGCACATGCGCCCGACCTCGATGGGCGGCCCGGCGTGGAGCAGCGTCCTGCCCTCGGCGATGCCGGGGACGACGTCGCGGGCGGGCCGGACGCCCACGAGGCGAGGGCGGACGGCGTGCACCCGGGCGATCGCCTCGGCGTTGGCCTCACGGGTGGCAGGGGTGTCGAGCGCGACCGCCCGGGCAGCGGCGAGCGCGTCCCCGAACGCCGGCGGGCGCCAGTCGAGCTGGACGACGTCGGCGGGCGGCACGGCCTCGACGATGACCGGCAGTCCCGCGTTGAGGACCCGGACTCCGGTGGTGATCATGCGTTCTCCTCGGGGGTGGCGCCCACGAGCGCGGCGGCGGCGCGGGCGGCGGCGGCGTTGGACGGGTGGACGAGGACCCCGGCCTCCTCGAGGACGGCGCGCTGGGCGTCGAACCCCTGGGGGTCGGCCGCGGTCCCGCAGACGGACCCGAGGACGCGCAGCTCGCGTCCGTCGGCGGCGGCGGTGGCGATCGCCTCGCGGACGGCGTCCGCGAGCGGGGTCGCGGGGTCGGTGCTGGCGCCGTGGCCCAGGACGAGGTCCACGAGGAGCACCCCGACGTCGCGGCGGGCGCCGGCGGCGACGACGTGCTCGGAGCGGGCGGCAGGGTCGATCATCGGGTGTGGCCGGCCGGTGGTGAACTCGTCGTCACCGAGGTCGAGGATCTCGGCGGTGACCCCGGCGCGGCGCAGCACGACCGCCGACTCCGCGGCGAGGGTGCCGCCGGTGTAGAGCCCGAGGACCCCGCGCGCGGAGGGTGCCGGGGGCAGCGGTGGCGCCTCCGCCAGCCGCAGGCTCGTGCCGAGCAGCTCGGCGACGGCGGCTGCGCCACCCTCGAGCGTGCCGCGCACGGTCACCGGGCCGTCGGCGTCCTCCATACCGAGGAGGCAGGCGACGGCAGGCTTGCCCAGGCCCGCGAGCCGGTCGAGCAGCCGCTGCGCCACCTCGGGCGCGGGCGGCTTGGAGACGACGATGACGACGCGCGTCGCCTCGTCCTGGGCGAGGAGGTCGAGGGCGAGGTCGGTCATCCGGCCGCCGACCTCGACGGACAGGTCGCGCCCGCCGACGCCGATGAGCTGGGAGACGCCGGAGCCGGCGCCGTCGACCAGGCTGGCGACCTCCTGGGCGCCGGTGCCGGACGCCGCGACGATGCCCACGGGCCCCGGGGCGACGACGTTGGCGAAGCCGAGGGGCACGCCGTCGATGATCGCGGTGCCGCAGTCCGGGCCCATGAGGAGCAGTCGCTGCTCGACGGCCAGCTGCTTGAGCCGGACCTCCTCGGCGAGGGGGACGTTGTCGGAGAAGCAGAAGACGTGCAGTCCTGCCTTGAGCGCCTGCTCGACGACGACGGGGGCGTAGGTGCCGGGCGTCGAGACCGCCGCGAGGGTGGCGGGCGCGCCGCCGTCGCGCTCGGCGACGGCGAGGGCCTCGGCGATGGTCTGCGGGGCGACCTGCGCCCGCGGCCCGGACGGGGCGGCGACGGCCGTGAGGCCCTCCTCGGCGACGGCGAGCGCCTCCTGCACGATGTCGTCGTCCGCGCCGCGGACGACGATGACGAGGTCGTCGGGTGCGACGTCGAGGTCGGCGGGACGCATGTCGGACCGTTCGAGGATCTCGATGTTGGCGGGGGTGCCCATGACGGCGCCCACGCGCACGACGCCGTCTCGGCGCTCGACGGTCGAGGCCAGGGCCATGAGGGTCACCGAGTCCCGGTACAGCCGTGGGAACACCAGGGACCCGAGAACGGTCTGGGGGATGGCGCTCACGCGCTTCTCCTGTCTGTCGGTGGGATGTGGACGGTGGTGGGCGCGGACGTGACGAGGGCGGCCGCGGCCACCCCGCTCGCCAGGTCGAGTCCCGAGCTGGCACCCCACGCGCGGGCGGCGCGCACGGTACCCGGGACGAGCGCCGGGTCGGCGAGGGCGGCGACGAGGGTGTGGACGCGCTCGGCGACGTGCCCCTCGATCGCGGCGGCGAGCTCGTGCCGCGACAGCGCGGTCGTGCGGTCGAGCAGGTCGGGCAGTGCGCGGCGCACGGCCGCGGCGGCGAGGGCGGCCCCGGACCGGTCGAGGCCGGCGAGCACGCCGACGACGACGTCGTCCCCCGCGGGCGTGGAGCCCGGTCCGGCGCCGACGAGGGCGGTGAGGTGCGCCCCGATGTCCGCTGGCCGCGCGAGGGCCGCGGCCACGAGCTCGCGGGCGGCCCGGCGCTGGGGTGCCGGGCTCATCGGCCCGGTGGAGCCGGTGGCGACGCACGCCGCCCAGAGCGCGACGGCAGCGCGCCGGTCCACCGGCCCGGGGGTGAGGGTGAGGTCCTGCCAGGAGACGCTGGGGGTCTCGGCCCAGCCCGAGACGTCGAGGGTGGCGCTACGCCGTGCGGTGTCCGCGAGGGCGCGCAGATCGGCCTCCGGGATGCGGGCGCCGCCGGGGACGAGCCCGTGTGCCGGGCCGGTGACCGGGAGCAGGCGGGCGCCGTCGGCGAGGAGCACGACCGACTGTCCGACATGGACGACATGGACGATCTCGGCAAGGGGCCACGGTGTCGTCCCGCGCCCGAGGCGAGCTTCCGTCGGCACCGCCGCCGTCTCCCTGGACATACAGACAACGTAGGGTTCGGGTGGGGCCCGGGGCAGCGTCCGAAACAGACGGCGTCCGCGCCTGCCGTTGTCCGAAAGTGACAGTGAGGGATGCAATGAGCCACGTGACGGTCCGGGAGATCATGACCCTGACACCCCTGGCCGGGACATACGTCCTGGGGGGCTCGGACGGTCTGGACCGGGCGGTCTCCGGCGTCAACGTCATGGAGGTCCCCGACATCGAGCCGTACGTGACGGCCGGGGAGCTCCTCCTCACGACGGGCTACCCCGTCCGCGAGCGCCCGGAGCGGCTCGTCGAGATGCTGCCCGAGCTGGCCGCCCGCGGGCTCGCCGGCCTGGCGATCAAGCCGCTGCGCTACCTCGACCGGCTCCCCGACAACCTCCGCGAGACGGCCGAACGGCTGCGCTTCCCGGTCCTCATCGTCCCGGACCACACCTCCTTCAACGAGGTCATCGGAGCCGTGCTCGCCGTCGTCCTGGCCGACTACGGCGCCGAGCCCTCTCGCGCCGAGGCGATCCGCGAGCGGCTCACCGGGGTCGCGCTCAGCGGCGGCGGGCTGCGGGAGATCGCCCGCACGCTCGCCGGGGCGCTCGACCGGCCGGTGACGGTCATCGACGAGGAGGGCGTGGTCCTCGGCGCGAGCGACGCGACGTCGTTGCACACCGTGGCGGCGGGTCCGGCCGCGACCGGGACGGCGGAGGACTCCCGGCGGTGGCGGTTCGCGATCAGCGTCGCGGGCGCCCGCCGGGGCGAGATCGTCGTCGGCGGGGAGCAGGAGCCGACCCTCGGCCAGCGGCGCATCATCCGCCAGTCCTGCTTCGCCGCCGGCATGCACATGGCGCAGGCGCTGGCGAGCATCGAGCTCGACCGGCGGCTGCGGGTGCTCTTCCTCGAGGAGATCGTCACCGGGCCGCGGATGGACGAGGGGGCGCTGCGCCAGCGCGCGCGCCTGCTCGGCTGGCATCTCGACGGGCCGCACGCCGTCCTCCTCGCGACGTGCGGTGCCGAGCTCGGCGACACCGCGGTCGCCCAGGCCGCCGAGCGGGCGCTCGGCCCCGACGCGCTCGCGTGGTGCCGGGGGCGTGCCGTCGTGGCGATCACCGGGGTGTCCACGTGGGAGCGGGCACCGGAGCGTCGCTGGCAGGAGGAGCTCACCCGCCTGGGCGGCGGCCCGGTCACCGTCGCGGCGGGGTCCGTCGTCGCCGAGCCGGCCGCGCTGGCCACCAGCCACGGCGCCGCGCAGGAGGCACTGCGCGTCGCGCAGCTGACGGGGCAGGCCGCCGTGCGCCACGAGAACCTCACCCTCGAACGGCTCATCCTCGCCGCACCGCCCCAACAGCTGCGTGAGTTCGTCGAGCAGCAGGTCGGGGACCTCGTCCGGCACGACGAGCAGACCGGCGGGGACCTGTGCCGCACGCTCGAGGTCTACCTGGGCCTGGGCAACGCGGCGGAGGCAGCCCGACAGCTCTACATCCACTACAACACCCTCAAGCACCGCCTCGTACGCATCGCCGAGCTCACCGGCACCGACCTCCACGACCCGCGCGCCCGCCTCCAGCTCGCCTTCGCCCTCGAGGTGCGGGCGCTGCTCGGCGAGACACACGCCGACGCCCCCCGCTCCTCCTAGACTCGGGCACATGCGCTCACCGATCTCCGAGGACGACGTCGACGAGCTCGAGCTCTCCACGCCCGACCACCGGCGCGTCGCCGACCAGCTCATCGAGTGGGGCGACCACCCCCACCCCAGGGACGAGCTCTCCGCCCGTGAGCTGCTCACCGCGGCGGGGGAGCAGCTCGAGCTCGCCGGGGACCCGGAGGCCGCCGAGGTCGTCTACCGCCGGGCCGTCGTGGCCGAGGGCGTCAGCGAGCTCGATCCCCGCTCCCACCTCATGGCCCTGCTGCTCGAGCGGGGTGACACCGAGCAGGCGCTCGTCCTGGACACCGAGCTGCGCCGGAGCCGACCGTCCGACGCCGCGACCTACGAGTACATGGCCGACGTGTGGGCCGACCACGGCGACGACCGCCGAGCCCTGGGCTGGGTGACGCGCGGGATCCTCGCCCACGAGGAAGGCCCGGGCTTCTCGGGCACCGACTTCGCGATGCTCTGTCTGATGCGCTGGCGCATCCGTGAGCGCGAGGGCCAGGAGCCCGACGACTACGACCTCGTGGGGATCGGCCTGGACGAGCGGCTCGACCGCGCCCAGGAGGAGCACCGGCCGCACTGACGCAGTCCGGGGACCTGCCCATGTGTCGGGAAGCACCGCGGGATCGCACCCACCCGCTGACCGGCAGCTGACACCGCGCGCTGGGGCTGAGGCACACCGGCCCACGGACCCCCTTCTTCGCCCGTCGCGCCCCGGCATCCTTCAGCGCACATACTGACGACGTGACCCACGAACACCAGCCGCGCGACCCGACGGGTGGTCCGACCCTGAGCGACGGCGTTGACCCTGCCGACCGGCAGCGCGTCAAGCGCGACGGCCCGCTCCACACGGCCGTCGTCGTCAACCCGGTAAGGGTCGAGAACCTCGACGAGCTGCGCACCACCATCGAGGCAGCACTGGCCGAGGCGGGGTGGCCGGCCCCGCTGTGGTTGGAGACGACCCCGGAGGATCCCGGGGCGGGACAGGCCCGCCGGGCGGTCGAGGACGGTGCCGAGGTCGTCTTCGTCAGCGGTGGGGACGGGACCGTTCGCTCGTGCATCGAGGGCCTGGCCGGCACGGAGGCCGCGCTCGCCGTGCTGCCGGCCGGCACCGGCAACCTGCTGGCGGCCAACCTGGGCCTGCCGGACGAGCCCGCCGAGGGTGTCCGGCTCGCCGTCGACCGCGGCCGCCACCTCCTCGACCTCGGCGAGGTCGACGGTCAGCTCTTCGCCGTCATGGCCGGCATGGGCTTCGACGCGAAGCTGCTCGACGACGCCTCGACCACGCTCAAGGCCCGCATCGGCTCACCCGCGTACGTCCTCTCCGCGCTCAAGCACCTGCGCGACCGTCCGATGCACGTCGAGATCCGCGTCGACGACGACCCGCCCCTCCGGCGGCGCGCCCGCACCGTCATCATCGGCAACGTCGGTCGCCTCCAGGGCGGCGTCCGCCTCCTCGCGGATGCCGAGCCCGACAACGGCCGGCTCGACGTCGCCATCCTCAGCCCCCGCCACCTCTCCGACTGGGCGGCCCTCGCGTGGGGCGTCCTGCGCCGACGCGACCGCGTGCGCCGGATGGAGGTGCTCCGGGGCTCGCGAATCACGGTCACCAGCGACCGGGAGCAGCCCTGCGAGCTCGACGGCGACGTCATCGAACCGCGGCGCACCCTCACCGCGTCCGTACGGCCCGGGGCGCTGTGGTTGTGCGTCTACCAGCCCGACAGCAGCGCGGACCTCGTCGAGGGCTCACCCAAGGAGCGGTAGCGCCACGCGCCGGACCCCGCTCGGCCGAGGGACCACCTGCATCCGCTGCCGGCTCGGGTCCGGCCCGCGAGGGCAGCGAGACGGCGGGCCACGACGCCGCTCGCTGAGCCGTTCCCGGACGCGTCACACGGTTGTCATCTTCCAGGGAGTACGCTCCGCAATTACCACGCATGGACGTGGTATTTGCTCATCCTTTAGGAGGAAAGTGTGACCAAGGGAGCCGTCGTGCCGGAGGAGACCGCGCACGACCACGAGGAGTACATGCTCGAGCCAGTCCCGCCGGAGGCGCGACGCGGCACCTTCGGGCTGGCGATGGTCTGGGTCGGGTTCGGCTTCGTCGTCACCGGCCTCATCGTCGGCGGTCAGCTCGCCGGTCAGGGCGGCGCCGCCGGCATGCCGTTCGGGCTCGCGATGTCGACCATCGCGACCGGTGAGCTCATCCTCTTCGCCCTCACCGTGCTGCTCGGCATCCCGGCCATGCGCACCGGCTTCAACCTCGCGCTGCTGTCCCGCTTCTCCTTCGGGAGCAAGGGCTTCGCGGTCCCGATGGTCGTCATGGCCCTCCTCACCCTCGGCTGGTTCGCCTCGATCCTCGGCATGATCGCCGACATCTGGGGCAGCCTCCTCGGCAACCCCACCGGGATCACCGTCATCGACCCGGCCTCCTTCGGACGTCCCGACGTCGCCCCGGTGAGCCTCGAGGTCGTCCTCAGCTGCATCGCCTTCGGCGCCCTGTTCACCTGGACCGCCTACCGCGGCATCGCCGCGATCGAGAAGGTCGCCATCCCGGTGGCACCGTTCGTCCTCATCGTCGCCCTCGGCGTCGGCGCCGGGATGCTCTCCGACAACGGCGGCTGGGGCACGATGGTCGAGACCGCCTCCACCCAGTCCGGCCTCGGCTTCGGCTCCGGCGTGACGATCGTCGTCGGCGCCTGGATCGCCGGCGCGATCATGGGCGCGGACATCATGCGCTACGCGAAGAACGTCGGCGCGGTCCTCATCGGCGCCGGGGCGTGCTTCATCCTCACCAACCCGGTCCTCAACGTCGTCGGCTACATCGGCGCCGTGACCACGGGCGACTCCAACTTCGTCAACTGGATGTACGACCGCGGCATCCTGCTCGCGATCATCGGCGTCATCGTGTGGACCACCTCGCTGTGGACGACGAACAACTCCGAGCTGTACTCCAACTCCCTCTACACCGGCCCCGCGCTCAACGCCTTCGGCGTGCGGGTCAAGCGCACCAAGATCGTCCTCATCGTCGGCGTCATCGGCACGATCCTCGGCTCGCTGGCCTTCTACCAGCTGTTCTTCGTCGACTTCATCACCGTGCTCGGCGCCGCCTTCGTCCCGCTCGTCGGGCCGATCCTCGCCGACTACTACCTCGTGCGCCGCAACGAGTTCACCGCCGAGTCCTACCGCCGCCAGCCGGCGGTGCGGTGGCCGGGCGTCATCTCCTTCCTCGTCGGCGCGACCCTGGGCCTGCTGTTCCAGTACGTCTGGCCGCTGCCGTTCGGCTTCTCCTCGGGCATCGCCGCGCTCCTCATCACGGTCGTCCTCCACGTCGTCCTCCACTACGCGCTGCGCGGCCGGACCTCCGGCCCGGTGGAGGATGTCACCGGGGAGCCCGTGACGCGCACGGCCCACTGAGCGAGAGAGAGGAACTACCCATGGCCAAGGACATCAAGGTCTGCATCGGCGTCCACGTCGACGCGGTGGCCGGATGGCTCGGCTCCTACGGCGGCCAGGACTCCCCCAACGACATCCAGCGGGGCATGTTCGCCGGCGAGGTGGGCGTCCCCCGCCTGCGTCGCCTCCTCCAGCAGCGCGAGCTGCCCGCCACGTGGTTCGTGCCCGGCCACTCGATCGACACCTTCCGCCGGGAGATCGGTGACGTCGCGGAGGCCGGCTTCGAGATCGGCTGCCACGGCTACAGCCACGAGAACCCGGTGGCGATGACCGCCCAGCAGGAGGCCGACGTCCTCGGGCGCTCGATCGAGCTCGTCAAGGGGCTCACCGGCAGCGCACCGACGGGCTACGTCGCGCCGTGGTGGGAGATGAGCGAGCGCACCGCCCAGCTCCTGCTCGACAACGGATTCTCCTACGACAACTCCCAGAGCTACGACGACTTCAGCCCGTACTACGCACGGGTCGGGGACACGTGGACGCACGTCGACTACTCCAAGGACGCCGCGGAGTGGATGAAGCCGCTCATGCGTGGCCGTGAGGTCGACCTCGTGGAGATCTCGGCGAACTGGTACGTCGACGACCTGCCTCCGATGATGTTCATCAAGGCGAACGCCAACTCCCACGGCTTCGTCGCCCCGCAGGTCATCGAGCAGCTCTGGAAGGACCAGTTCGACTGGGTCTACCGGGAGATGGACTACGGCGTCTTCCCCTTCACCATCCACCCGGACGTCTCCGGCCGGCCGCAGGTGCTGCTCATGCTCGAGCGCATCTTCGACTACATCTCCGGGCACGACGGGGTGGAGTGGCTGACGTTCGACGAGGTCGCCACCGACTTCCGCCGCCGGGTGCCGTTCAGCGGCTGACCGACGACGAGGGGCCCGGGCGCGCAGTGCGCGCCCGGGCCCCTTCGTCCACCCGCTCGAGGTCAGCCGTCGGTCTGACGCCCGGCCACGCTGTCGGGCAGCTCCTCCTCGACCTCGCGCAGCGCCGAGTCGGTGTACCACTGGGTGAGGGCGGGGTCGTCGCTCTCGAAGCCCGCACCCGCTCCCTCGTCCCCCTCCACCTGGGCGATGTCGAAGACGAAGTCGTCGCCGTGCTCGTCGATGCCGCGGCGCACACCCTGACGGATCGCGGCGAGCGCGTAGCGACGGCGGATCATCATCGGGTCGTGCCGCAGGTCCAGTGCCCAGGCCACCATGATCCCGATGAGGATGACCGTGAAGGGCAGCGCGGTGGTGACCATGATCGCCTGCAGACCCGACAGCGCGTTCTGGCCGCCCGCCAGCAGCAGGAACAGCCCGAGGAGCCCGAGCGCCACGCCCCACACGATCGTCACCGACCGAGAGGGGACCGGACGGCCGGACTGCGACATCGAGCCCATGACGTTGCTCGCCGAGTCCGCCGCGGTGACGAAGAAGATGACGATGGCGACGAGGCAGAGCACCCACATGACCGGGCTGAGGGGGAGGTTGCCGAGGACGTCGAACATGACGTTCTCGCCGGCGCCCTCGACACCCAGGCCCACGCCGTCGAGGCTCATCCGGATCGCGGTCCCGCCGAAGATGGTGAACCAGGCGAGCGAGATCGCCGACGGGACGAAGACGACGACGGCGACGAACTGCCGCAGCGACCGTCCCTTGGAGATCTTGGCGATGAACATCCCGACGAAGGGCGACCAGGAGATCCACCACGCCCAGTAGAGCGTGGTCCACGCGGTGAGGTACTCCTGCTGCTCGGCGCCCTGGCCCGCGAAGACGGCGAGCATGTCGGGCAGGTTGCCGGCGAAGGCGATGAGCGAGGCCGGGAAGAGGTCGAGGAGGAAGAAGGTCGGTCCGGCGAGCAGCGCGAAGACGGCGAGGACGACGACGAGCGTCATGTTCGCGTTGGACATCAGCCGGATGCCCTTCTTGATGCCGGCGACGGCGGAGAAGGTGAAGACGACCGTGAGCACGCTGATGGTGACGACGACGAACGGGGTGCCGAGCTCCTGCCCGGTGACGATCGAGGTGCCGGTGCGGATCTGCAGGGCGCCGATGCCCAGCGAGGTCGCCGTGCCGAAGAGCGTGACGAGGACGGCGAAGATGTCGATGACCTTGCCGAGCACGCGGTGGTTGCCGTCGGCGAAGACCGGCTCGAACAGCGAGGAGATGAGCGGCAGGCGGCCGCGCCGGAAGGAGGCGTAGGCCAGGGCGCCGCCGACGAGCGCGTAGATGCACCAGGCGAAGGTCGCCTGGTGGAGGAAGGAGGAGGCCATCGAGGGCAGGATCGCCTCGGGCGTGCCTCCCTGCGCGTCGGTCCACGGCGGGGGCGTGAGGAAGTGGCTCAGCGGCTCGAGCGGCCCGTAGAAGATGAGGGCGATCCCCAGGCCCGCGGCGAAGAGCATGGAGATCCACGACGCCGTCGAGTACTCCGGGGTGCTGTCGTCCGCGCCGAGCCGGATGCGACCGGTGGGACCGAAGCCGACGACGAGCATGAAGATGACGATGGCGACGACGGTGCCGTTGAACAGCCAGCCGAAGCGGGCCACGACCCAGCTCTGCATGCTCGTGCCGACGTCGTTGAGGTTGGTGGGGGCGGCGATGGCCCAGACGAGCACGGCGAGCGCGACGAGGAGGGCGACGACGAAGACGCTGCGCCGTGTGCGGAAGCGGACGCCGGTGTCCTCGACGCTGATGCCGGGCACGAGGCCGGGGTGGATGCCGAAGGCGGGCTCGGTGGTGGCGGTGCGGATCGCCCGGCGCACGCGTTCACCGGCGCGTTCCGGCCGGCGGCCGTCCTCACGCGTCTCGGTGGCGCCGCCCGGCGTGGAAGGACTCGGGTGGTCGGTCATGGTCGAGCAGATTAGCGGCGAGGCCGCGCGACCGCCCAAGCACGTGAGATGCGCCTCATTCCCGCGGATCCGCGCATCTCTCCTCCCGCGACCCGGCCGCAGGGGCCGTGTTGCGGGTCCTCGGGGCGGGAGTAGCGTCGAGGCGGTCGGGCCGGGTCCGCGGCCGGGGACCCTGGTTTTTGCGCGTCACGTCGGGGGGTGGCGGTGTCTGCGAGCTCAGGGCGCGCCCCCACGAAGGCCTCCGGCACGATCACCGTCTTCGGGCTCGCACTGCTCAACATCACCGCGGTCGTCTCGCTCAACGACCTCCCCTCCGAGGCCGAGTACGGGCTGAGCTCTGTGACGTACTTCCTCTTCGCGGCGGTCTTCTTCCTCGTGCCCGTCTCGCTCGTCGCGGCCGAGCTCGCCACCGGCTGGCCGGAGAAGGGCGGGGTGTTCCGTTGGGTGGGCGAGGCGTTCCGCGGCCGGCTCGGCTTCATGGCGATGTTCCTCCTGTGGGTCCAGGTGTGCGTGTTCGTCCCGACGTCGCTGACCTTCGGGGCGGTGGCCCTGGCCTACATCAACCCCGACGAGTCCGAGGCGCAGAGCCTCGCCGGGACCCCCGCCTTCGTGCTCGGGGTCGTGCTCGTCGTCTTCTGGATCGCGCTGCTCGTCGCGCTCCGGGGTACCGGCGGCTACGCCACGATGGCCAAGTGGGGCGGCGTCGTCGGCGTCTTCGTCCCGATCACCGTGCTCGTCGGCTTCGCCGTCGCCTACGCGGTGGCCGGCAACGTCCCGGAGATGGACGTCGCCTGGGGCGAGCTCCTGCCCGACTTCGCCGGCCTCAGCACCGTCGTGCTCGCCGCGAGCATCTTCCTCATGTACGCCGGCATGGAGATGAACGCCGTCCACGTCAAGGAGGTCGACAACCCGACCCGGAACTACCCGATCGCCATCTTCCTCTCCGCGATCGTCACGGTGCTCGTCTTCGTCCTCGGTGCGCTCGCCATCGCGTGGATCGTGCCCCGGCGGGACATTAACCTCACCGAGGCCATCCTCGTCACCTACATCGACGTCTTCCGGTGGGCGGGCATCCCGTGGGCGTCCTCGGTCCTCGCGGTCATGCTCGCCGTCGGCGTCCTCGTCAACGTCACGACGTGGGCGGCCGGCCCGTCGACCGGTCTGCTGGCGGTGGCCAGGGCCGGCTACCTGCCCCGGGCGTTCCACCGCACGAACAGGCACGGCGCCGCAGTGACGATCATGGTGCTCCAGGGGTGCATCGTCACCCTCGTCTCGATCCTCTTCGTCCTGCTGCCCTCGGTGCAGTCGGCCTACCAGATCCTCAACCAGCTCGCGAACATCCTCTACCTCACGGTGTACCTGCTGATGTTCACCAGCGTCATCCGGCTGCGCTACACCCAGCGCGACCGGCCCCGGCCCTTCCGGCTGGGCCGGTCCAACACCCTCGTGTGGGTCGTCGCCGGGGCGGGCCTGCTCGCGTCCTCGCTCGCCTACGTCCTCAGCTTCGTGCCGCCCGACCAGATCAACGTCGGCAGCCCCGGCCTCTACGTGGGGATCCTCGTCGCGGCGACCCTCGTCATGTACGCGCTGCCCAACCTCGTCTACCAGTTCCGTGCCCCGTCCTGGGACACCGCCGACCCCGACTTCGAGCCGTTCACCTGGGAACGCCCGCGGGCGGGGTGACCGGGCTGCCCGGTCACCCCGCCCGCGTACTCGTCCTACAGGGCGGCGGCCATGTCCAGGGCCGCGAGGTGCCCGAAGACCAGGCCCTGGCCGATCGTCGCGCCGGCGCCGGGGTAGGTGTCCCCGAAGGCGTTGGCCGCGGTGTTGCCGATGGCGTACAGACCGGGGACGACGTCCCCGTCCTCGCGAAGGACGCGGGCCCGCTCGTCCACCGTGAGGCCACCGCACGTGCCGAGGTCGGAGAGCACGACGCGCACGGCGTACAGCCCGCCGGACAGCGGCCGCAGGTTGGGGTTGGGGGTGACCGTCGGGTCGCCGTAGTAGCGGTCGTAGGCGCTGGCGCCCCGCTGGAAGTCGTGGTCGATCCCCGTGCCGGCCATCTCGTTGAACCGGGCGACGGTGGCGGCGAAGTCGGCCTGCGGCACCCCCATGGCGGTGGCGAGGTCCCCGGGGTTGTCGGCGCGCACGGCGATCCCGGCGTCGTACCAGGCCTTGGGCAGCGGCATCCGCGGGAAGACGCCGCCGGCGAGGACGTAGCTGTTGCGGTAGCGCTGGTCGAAGACGAGCCACATGTCGGTGACCGGGGACCCGTCGGCCTCCCTGCGCAGGATCTCCTGGCCGAAGGACATGTAGTCGGTCGCCTCGTTGATGAAGCGGCTGCCGGTCTGGTCGACGATCATCGAGCCGGGCAGCGACCGCTCGGCGAGCAGGACGGAGGGCTCACCGTCACCCACCGGCGCGACGGCGGGGAACCACCAGGCCTCCGCCATGTGGTCGACGCCCGCGCCGAGCGCCCGGCCGGCGGCGATGGCGTCACCCTCGTTGCCCTCGGAGCCCAGGCTCCAGTGGCCCAGGCGCGGGGACTGGTACTCGTGGCGCATGGCCATGTCGTGGTCGAAGCCGCCGGCCGCGAGGACGACGCCGCGGCGCGCGGTGACGGTGACCCGGGTGCCGTCCTGCTCGACGACGGCGCCGGTGACCCGGCCGCCGTCGGTGAGGAGCTCGACGAGGGAGGTACGCGTCCACACCGGGACGCCGGCGCCGATGAGCCCGGCGAACATCCCGGCCGCGAGCGCCTGCCCGCCGGCCGTGTACTCACGGCCGATGAGCTTGCCGCCGAGGCCCTGGACGACACGCTTGACGATGCGGGGCAGGGACCGCAGCGGGGTGCGGGTCATGAGGTTCATCCACTTGTAGTCCGCCCCCGTCACCGGCATCGGGACGGGCGCCTCGACGACGCCGGGCCGCAGCCGGCCACGCTCGTCCCCGAGCACCGAGGCGTCGAAGGGGTGGCACTCGCAGGACCGGCCGAGGGCCGAGCCGCCGGGCTTCTCCGGGTGGTAGTCGGAGTAGCCGCGGGCCCAGAAGAACTCCATCGGGGTGGTGCGGGCGAGCATCGCGACGGCGTCCGGTCCGTGGTCGAGGAAGGCCTGCCAGCGCGTGCGGGAGGAGGTGTCACCGACGACGGCGGCGACGTAGTCGCGGTCCATCTCCGGGGTGGCGGGTGAGCCCTCGGAGCGCAGCGTGTCGTTGCCGGGGATCCAGAAGGCGCCGCCCGAGCGCGCCGTCGACCCGCCGACGTACTCGGTCTTCTCCACGACGAGCACCGACATGTCCTGGTCCCGGGCCGAGAGTGCGGCGGCCATGCCCGTTCCCGAGCCGACGACGAGGACGTCGACGGTGGTGTCCTGGGCTCGCGGTCCTGCTGGCGTGCTGCTCACGGGTGCTCCTCGTTGAATCGGGCCGTGGGGGCCTGCCCCAACGGCTGCTGACCTCGTGCTCCGCACTGTACTAGTCGATCGGCAAGGGGAAACTGGTACCACAATGGGGCCGGGAGGTGGCACCGTGCCGAGAGGGGACTCGTCCGCGGACCGGATCCGGTCCTGCGCGCTGGAGCTGTTCGCGCGCCACGGGGTGGCCGGGACGTCGCTGCGGATGATCGCCGAGGAGCTCGGCGTCACCAAGGCGGCGGTGTACTACCACTTCCGCAGCAAGGAGGAGATCGTCCAGGCCGTGCTCCACCCGGCCGTCCGCACCTTCGACGAGCTGCTCGCCGCCGTCGGCGTCCTCCCCGTGGAGCGGCGCGCCGCGGCGCTCGTCGACGGGCTCGCCCGCCAGGCGGTCACCCACCGCCAGCTCTACGCCGTCGTCCTCAAGGACGTCGCCGCTGCCGCGCTGTCCGCCGGGCGGCCCGACCACGCCCGCACGTTCCAGCGCCTGCGCGACACCCTGGCCGGGCCGGACGGCGACGGCCCCGCGCTCGTGCGGGTGAGCATCTTCCTCAGCGGGCTCGTCGGCCCCGCCATCGAGGCGGACCTGGCCGACCTCGACGACGCCGAGCTCGAGCGGGCGATCGCCGAGGCCGGGTACCGGCTGCTCGGGCTCACGCAGGCCGGCTAGTCAGTCGGAGGCTGCGGGGCTGCTCAGCCGAGCCTGGATGTCCCGGATGGTCGGGGCGAGCGCACTCGACGTGAGGAGGCCCTGCCCGAGCGGCCCGGACGGGTCCTGCCCGAGCAGCGGCAGGCGCGACAGCGCGGCGCGGGCCTCAGCCGTCATGTGGTCCAGCTGCCAGCGGATCTCGTCGCGACGGGCCTGCTCCGGGTCGCTCGCCACGAGAGCCGCGGCCCTCGCTGCATAGGCCGCCGCTCCCAGGGCGTGGGCGCCCATGTGCGCGACGCCCGAGGCCTGCCCGGCGGACCGCGCGGCAGCCACCGCGGCGGGACTCCTCGCCGCCCCGGCCGCGCGCCCTGCGACGAACCTGCGTCGGATCTCACCCGCCGCGTCCAGCTCGCCACGGCCGAAGGCTCGAGCACGCTCGACGGCGTCGCGCACGCGGCCGTCCTGCGGGGCGTCGGCCTCGAACAGCGGCAGGACACGCTCCGCGCAGTCGGCCGCCCACAGCGCCACCCGGCGCCGCTCGGCCTCGCTGAGCGTCTGCGCGGATGCCATGGGCACACTCTCCCAGCGGCCCGCGCACGGTGTCCGGGAAACGCGAGAGGCCGCCGTCCCGGTGTCCGGATCGGCGGCCTCTGCTGGTGGAGCTAGGGGGATTCGAACCCCCGACCTTCTCATTGCGAACGAGACGCGCTACCAACTGCGCCATAGCCCCTTGAGCATCGCCAACTTTAGCACCGCCGTCGGCGGGGAGTGAACCGGCACCGGCGTTGACGTGGGTCACAGTGGGCCGGGCGCTGCCGCCGACGCTACGTTGTTGCGCACCCCAGCCCCCGACGACGAGGAACCCGATGACCTACCACGTGGACTCCGAGGTCGGCCGTCTCCACCAGGTGATCCTCCACCGGCCGGGCCCGGAGATGCTGCGCCTCACCCCGCAGAACCGCGACGAGCTCCTCTTCGACGAGGTGCTCTGGGTCGAGCGCGCGCAGGAGGAGCACGACGCCTTCGCCGCGGCGCTGCGGGAGCAGGGCGTCGAGGTCCGCTACCTCACCGGGCTCCTGCGCGAGACGCTCGAGGTGCCGGCCGCGCGGCGGCTCGTCGTCGAGAGCACCTTCGACGCCGGGCTCCTCGGTGCGGCGGGTGTCGAGCCGGTGCTCGAGCTCGTCGAGACCCTCGACGCCGGGGAGCTCACCACGCTGCTCGTCGGCGGCCTCACCAAGCGGGAGCTGCTCGAACGCATCCCCGAGCCCCGCTCGATCGCGCTCCACGTCCTGCGCCCGGACGACTTCGTGCTCCCCCCGCTGCCCAACCACCTCTACGCGCGCGACGCCTCCGCGTGGGTGTACGACGGCGTCGGCGTGAGCAACATGCGCAAGCGCTCCCGGATGCGCGAGTCCCTTCACTACCAGGCGGTCTACCGCTTCCACCCGGACTTCGCCGGGGTGAGCTTCCACCTGTGGAGCGGCGCCGGTGGCCGCGGCTCGACGAGCGTCGAGGGCGGTGACGTCCTCGTCCTGGGGCGGGGCGCGGTGCTCGTGGGGATGAGCGAGCGGACCACCCCGCAGGGGGTCGAACGGGTGGCCCAGCGGCTCTTCGAGACCGGCTCGGCCACGCAGGTCGTCGCGCTCGCCCTGCCCCAGCAGCGCTCCTTCATGCACCTGGACACCGTGATGACGATGGTCGACGACCACACGATCATCGAGTACGCGGGGCTCGGCCCGCTGCCCTCCTACCGGATCACGCCCGGCGACGCCGACGGCGAGCTCGTCGTCACCGACCACCCCCCGCAGGAGATGCACGACTCCATCGCCCAGGCGCTGGGCGTCGAGGCCCTGCGCGTCCTCACCCCCGCGCAGGACTCCCTGAGCGCCGAGCGCGAGCAGTGGGACGACGCGTGCAACGTCCTCGCCCTCGCCCCGGGCGTCGTCGTCGGCTACGAGCGCAACACGACGACGAACGCCTACCTGCGCTCCCACGGCGTCGAGGTGATCACCGTGCCCGGCGGCGAGCTCGGCCGCGGCCGCGGCGGGCCGCGGTGCATGAGCTGCCCGACCGTCCGCGACGGCATCTGAGCGCGACCGCGTCTGAACACGAGCGCGGGTGAGACCGCCGACCGCGGGCGCGGTGTCACCCGCGGTCGGCGGTCTTGCGCGCGGTCGGCGGGATCGCGCGCGGTCGTACCCGGCTGAGTGAGGGCGGTGGCCTGTCAGGCGCTGGCGGCGCGACGGCGGGCGAGGACCGAGTCGAGGTCCAGACCGCGCGCGGGGCCGACGAGCGGCGCCGGGGCCTCCTGCGGCTGCGGGTCGGCCACCGGGGCGTACGGGGAGCCCGCGAGGCCCGACTCGAGGACCGGCTCGGTCACGGTCCGAGCGACCACCGGCTCGGGTGCCTCGTAGGGCGCGATGTCGCGGCGGGGGGCGGCGGCCTTGAGCGTGTAGGACGGCGCAGGCACCGGCACCGGCGTCCACGGGGCACCGGTGGCGGCGGGTGCCGTCACGGTCGGCGCGGCCTCCTCGACGGCCGGTGCGACCGCCTCCTGCGCGGGCGCCTCGACGGCGGGCTCCTCGCGCGGCGCGGTGACGGCCGGACGGGTGACGACCCGGCGCGGCTCGGCCCGCAGCTCGAGGCGAGCCATCGCCGCACGGTCGGCGGCGTTGCGGCGGGCGGCGACCTTGGCAGCCCGCCGGCCCAGGACCAGGACGACGACGAGCAGCACCGTGGGCACGACACCGAGCGCGAGCGACATGCCCGACACCCCGACGGCGCTCCAGCCGGCGGCGCCGGCGGCGGCCAGGAGCAGGGTGAGGACGAGTCGGCGCCGGGCGGCAGCCTTGCGGCGGCTGATCTCGGCGGCACGGGCCGCACGGGCGGCGGCCAGGCGGCGCGCCTCGGCGGCGGCCCGCTCGCTCGGGGTGGTCGGCCTGTTCACGGCGGGTGCCTCCGTCCGTCGTCGTGGGTCGTGCAGATAGGGGCGGTTCTCGCGGGTGCCGTGGTGCTCCCCGGGGGACGGGCGGCGCGCCGTCGCCCCCGTGCCGACCACCCGCAGGGTGGTGGAGAAGCGGTCCTCGACCCGCGCCTCGGCCAGCTGCTGCCGGCTGTTGACCAGGGTCGGGACCAGGTACCCGAACAGGACGACGGCGAGCGCGAGGATCACCCAACCCTGTACGTCCACGAGCATGAAACTATCCGTGGGCCGGACCACTTCCGGGGACGTCCCCGGCGTGTCTCCCCCGGCTGCGCCGCCAGCGCTCGAGCAGCCCCTCGGGCACCTCCTCGGCGAGGAGGGCGAAGGTGCGGTGGTCGCGCCAGTCACCGGCGATGTGCAGGTAGCGGCGGCGCACCCCCTCGTCACGGAAGCCCAGCTTCTCCACGACCCGCAGGCTCGCCGTGTTCTCCGGCCGGATGTTGATCTCCAGCCGGTGCAGGCCCAGCCGGGTGAAGCAGTCGTCCGCCGCCATCGCGACGGCCGTCGGGACGATCCCGCGGCCCGCGAGGTCCCGGCTCACCCAGTAGCCGATCGAGGCGCTGCGGGCCGCGCCCATGACGATCGAGGAGACCGACAGCTGGCCGACCAGCTCGCCCTCGACCTCGATGACGAACGGCAGCCCTTCCCCGCGCCGGGTCTGCCGCCGGCACTGGGCGACGTAGGCGGCGAACCCCACGGGCGGGCCGGGGACCGGGCTCGTGGCCTCCCACGGCGCCAGCCAGGCGGCGTTGGCGGCGCGTACCTGGTGCCACGCCGCGCGGTCGCGGTAGCGCAGCGGCCGCAGGCGCACGCCGTCCTCCTCGAGCACGACCATCAGGCGTCGAGCACCAGGCATGACAGCGCGGTTCCCTCACGGACCTCGGTGAGGTCCTCCGGCACGACGGCGAGCGCGTTCGACCGGGCGAGCGCGGAGAGGAGCAGCGTCCCGGGCGCCCCGGCAGGGGTCGCCCGGTAGCCCTCCTGCGGCGAGCCGGCGAGGGTGACGCGGACGAACTCGCGCCGCCCGGCCGGGGAGTACCAGCCCGTGGTGACGGTCGCCCGGACCGTGGGGCGGTAGAGGTCGGCGTAGCCGGCCATCGCGCGCACCGCCGGGCGGACGAACACCTCGAAGGCGACCTGCGCGGCCACCGGGTCCCCGGGCAGCGCGAGGATCGGCGTCCCGTCCCCGACGTGCCCCACGCCGAGCTGGCGCCCGGGCCACATCGCAACGTTGTCGAAGCGCACCGTGCCGAGCGGGCCGAGGACCTCCTTGACGGTGTCGTTCGACCCGTGGCTCAGCCCGCCCGTCGTGACGACGAGGTCGGCGCGGACGAGCTGGTCCTCGAGCGTCTCGCGCAGCGGGCCGCGCTGGTCCGGGACGGCCGCCACCCGGTAGGTCGCGACGCCGACGTCCTGCAGCGCCGCGGCCAGCGCGTGGCCGTTGGCGTCGTACACCTGGCCGGGCCGGGCGGTCGCGCCGGGCTCGACCAGCTCATCCCCGACGGACACGACGACGACGCGCGGCCGCGGGTGGACGGTGACCCGGCCCCGCCCGACGGCGGCGAGGAGCGCGACCTGACGGGCGCCCACCCGCTCCCCCGCGCGCAGCACGACCTCCCCGTCGCGCACGTCCTGGGCGCGCGGGCGGACGTTCTCGCCATGCGCGGCGGCCGTGCGGATCTCGACCTTCGCGGTACCGCGGTCGGTCTGCTCGACCGGGACGACGGCGTCGGCCTCCAGCGGCAGCGGTGCACCGGAGGCGATGCGCACGCAGCTGCCGGCCGGGAGGCGGGTCGGGTCGACGCTCCCGGCGCGGATCTCGTCGAGGACGCGCAACGCGACCGGGGCGGCGGGGCCGGCGGTCGCGACGTCGGCGGCACGCACCGCGTACCCGTCGAGGGCGGCGACGTCCGCGAGCGGCAGGTCCCGCGTGGCGAGCACGTCCTCGGCGAGCACGCAGCCGACGGCGTCGGCGAGGACCACCTCGAGCGGGGGTTGAGGGCCCACCGCCGCCAGGCAGGCGGCGAGGTGCTCCTGGACGCTCCTCACCGGGCGGGCAGGGACGCGGCCGGGTCCGAGCTGAGCTCGACGTGGCGGCCGGCGACGAACTGCTCGAGCCAGGCGGAGAACTCCGGGCCGAGGTCCTCACGGTCGACGGCGAGCTGGACGACCGCCTTGAGGTAGTCGAGCTTGTCGCCGGTGTCGTACCGCAGGCCGCGGAAGACGACGCCGTGCACGCCGCCGCCCTCCTCGCGGGGCATCCGGGCCAGCGTCTGCAGCGCGTCGGTCAGCTGGATCTCCCCGCCCCGGCCCGGCTCGGTCCGCTCCAGGACGTCGAAGACGGCCGGGGAGAGCACGTAGCGGCCGATGACGGCGAGGTTCGACGGCGCCTCGTCGGCCGAGGGCTTCTCCACCAGCTCGGTGACGGAGACGACGTCGCCGTCGGGGATCCCGGCGAGGGACACCGGCTCGACGGCGGCGGCGCCGTAGAGGCTGATCTGGGAGGGCTCGACCTCGAGGAGCGCGACCACGGAGCCGCCGAGCCGCTGCTGGACCTCGATCATCGTCGGCAGGATGGGGTTGCGGGCGTCGATGAGGTCGTCACCGAGGAGGACGGCGAAGGGCTCGTGGCCCACGTGCTCACGACCGCACAGCACCGCGTGGCCCAGGCCCTTGGGCGCCCCCTGGCGCACGGCGTGGATGTCGGCGAGGTCGGTGGGGCGCTGCACCTCGGCGAGCCGGTCGGCGTCGCCCTTGGCCTCGAGCGCGGCCTCGAGCTCGGCGTTGCGGTCGAAGTGGTCCTCGATCGCCGACTTGCCGCGGCCGGTCACGAGGAGGACGTCGCGGATGCCCGCCGCCGAGACCTCCTCGACGACGTACTGGATGGCCGGCCGGTCGACGACCGGCAGCATCTCCTTGGCGACCGCCTTGGTGGCGGGGACGAACCGGGTACCGAGTCCGGCCACGGGCACGACTGCCTTACGGACCGGGATGACGTGTGGCTGCTCCATGGCCGCAGGCTACCGACCCGCGCGGCGCCGCGCCCCGGAGAGCTCCCCGGTTGCCCGGTCCGTGCCGCGCGAGGCGTGGGAGACTGGTCGGCATGTCGACGGCGATCCGCTTTCCCAGCACCTCCGGTCTGGAGATGGAGGACGCGAAGCAGGCGATACGTGAGGCGGTCCGGGCCCACCGGGGGGCTCGGTCCGCCCGGCAGCGTGAGCAGGACGCGCACGCCTTCGCCGAGCACGGAGTCCAGGCCGTCGGGGACGCCCGGTGCGTCGCCGCCTACGTCTCGACGTACGTCGAGCCGGTGACCAGCGCCCTGCTCGACGCCCTGCACGAGCGCGGGACCCGCGTGCTGCTCCCCGTGCTCGGCCCCGGCCTGGCGCGCTGCTGGGGTGAGTACACGGGCGCGGACGACCTCGCCCACCACGCCCCGGGCCGCCCGCTCGAGCCCACCGGGGAGGTCCTGGAGCCGGAGTCCCTGGCCCAGGCCGACGTCGTCATCGCGCCCGCGCTCGCCGTGGACCGGTACGGGATCCGGCTCGGCCAGGGCGGCGGCTGGTACGACCGCGCGCTGCAGCACCGCCGTCCCGGCGTCCCGGTCTTCGCGATGGTCCACGAGGCCGAGCTCGTCGACGACGGGCCGCTGCCGCGCGCCGACCACGACCTCCCGGTCGACGCCGTCATCACCGAGGAGCGGTGGTTCCTCCTGGACGGCTCCCCGTTCGCCGTCAAGGACGCGGCCCCGAGCTCCTGACGGTCCGGCCCGCTCAGCCCGGCGCGCGCAGCGTGCGGGTGACGGTCGTCGCCTCGTCGACCGCAGCCCGGGTGAAGGGCCAGGGGAAGGTCTCCCCTGCCGCCCACGCGGCCATCTGGTCGTCGTAGAACTCCGAGGCCGGGTGGCCGGAGACGCCGGTGAAGTTCACCCACACCGACTGGTCGAGGTCCCCGAGCTCGACGGCCATGCGCATCGAGGGGATCGAGGTGACGCCGTAGTCGCGGCGGCCGTCGACGTCGGCCGAGGCGTCCCACCCGGTGGCGTTGACGATGCTCGAGCCGCCGCCGACGCCGACTGCGGACGGGTTGGCGAACCAGCGGACGGGCGCGGGCACGTCGGCCCCGAGGACGGCGTGGCGGGGGGCGACGACGTGCAGCCGTGACCACTGCCAGTCGCCGGGGTCCTTGCCCAGGGTCTGGGTCAGCTCGTTGCGGGCCGCGGTGAGCGCCTGGAGGAGGATCTCGTCGCGGCTCTCGACGAGGTTGACCGTGCGGCGGTCGTCCCACCACGGGCTGGTCGGGTCGTCGAGGAGCTGGTCGACCACGGTGAGCCACCGGCTGCCTCCCTCGGGCGCGAGCGCCTCGGGGAGGTCGTCGGCGAAGGTGAGGTCCAGGAGGTTGGCCCACACCGCCGCGAAGTAGGCCGCGGCGGCGGAGTCGTCGCCCTGCTGGTAGTCCGCCTGCTCCCAGTCCGCGAGCAGGCTCACCGCCTCGCCGACGAAGGGGTCCTCCACGGGGACCTCGAGCAGCGCGGGGACGAGCAGGGCGGCGTAGGGGCTCGCCTCGTCGTTCATCGCCGCGTTGGCCCACTCGGCGTCGATCGGCGTGCCCTCGGCGATCGCGCCGGTGATGAGCTCGCGCAGCCGCTGGGAGCGGTAGCCGTAGTCCCAGTCCTCGGTGAGGAAGGGGCCCACGCCGGCGGGCTGGACGGCCTGGTTGGCCGCGACGATGAAGCCCTCCTCGGGGTTGAGCGCGCGCGGCATGTCCTCGGCCGGCACGTACCCGGCCCAGTCGTAGCGACCGTCCCAGCCGGGGCGGGGCCAGGTGCCGTCGGAGGGGACCGGTCCGTCCTCGACGTGCTGGCGGACCGGGATGCGGCCCGGCGCCTGGTAGCCGATGTCCCCGCTCGTCGTCGCGAAGACGATGTTCTGCGCGGGCACGTCGAACAGGGCGGCGGCCGCGGCGATCTGCTCGGCGTTCGTCGCGCGGTTGAGCGCGAAGATCGCGTCGGCCGAGCGGCCGGGGGTCAGCGCCGTCCACGACAGCGCGACGGCGTACCCGCCGAAGCCCGGGGAGGGCGAGCCGTCCGGCACGGGGGCGTTGTTCGCGGCCGCCGTGTCGGGCAGGATCCCCGAGACGATCGGCCCGTGGGCGGTCGCGGCGACGCTGAGCGAGAGGTCGCTGCCGCCGTTGACGCGGATGGTCTCGGTGCGCCGGGTGAGCGGCACCCGCTCCCCACCGCGCAGGTAGGTGCCGTCGTCGTAGACGCGCTCGAGGAAGAAGTCCATGACGTCGGGGCCGAGGTTGGTCAGCCCCCACGCGAGCTCGGCGTTGTGGCCGATGATGACGCCTGGCATGCCGGCGAAGTCGAAGCCTGCGACGTCGAAGGTGCACAGCGTCGTGACCTCGCGGCAGTGCAGCCCGACCTGGTGCCAGATGCCGGGGGCACTGACGGCGAGGTGCGGGTCGTTGGCGAGCACCGGGCTGCCCGAGGCGGTGTGCGCGCCGGAGACCGCGAAGGAGTTCGAGCCGATGCCGTCCCCCTCGCCGAGCAGACGGGGCGTGGCCTGGAGGGCGGCGTAGGCGGCGTCGACCGCCTCGACGGCGCCGGCGGGGACCTCCTCCCACGAGGCGTCCTCGACGGTCGGGGTCGCCACGGCGTCCGCCGGCGGCAGGATCGGCAGGTTCTGCTCCCCGGGGTAGGCGGGGTAGAGCTCCTCGACCCGGGCGACGTCGCCGCCGAGGGCGCGCACGGCGGTGGCGCGGCCGAGCTCCTGGTCGTAGTTCCCGCCGAGGTCCCACGCCATGGCCTTGAGCCAGGCGAGGGAGTCCACCGGCGTCCACGGCTCGATCTCGCGCAGCTCGGTCACCAGGCCGAGCACGGTGTACTCCACGCCGAGCTGGCTCGCCTCGCGGGTGTCGAGGTAGGCGTTGACGCCCTCGGCGTAGGCGTCGTACAGGGCCCTGGTCTCGTCGCTGAGGAGGTCCCACTCCTGCTCGGCGACGCGGCGCCAGCCGAGGGTGCGGATGACCTGGTCCGCCGCGAGCGCGGCGTCGTTCTCCCCGACGAGCTCGGAGACGCGCCCGGCGGTCACGTGGCGGCGGTAGTCCATCTCGAAGAAGCGGTCCTGCGCGTGGACGTAGCCCTGGGCGCGCATGAGGTCGGCGTCGGTGTCCGCGTAGATGTGCGGGACGCCGCGCTCGTCGCGTAGCACCTCGACGTCGGTGGACAGGATCCGCAGGGTCGAGTCGCCCGAGTACTCGGGCAGGGGACGACGCGTGAGCACCGTTGCGAGCGCCACCCCTGCGACGAGGACGACGACGAGCACGGCGGCGACGACGATCGCCAGACGTTGGATGAGGTTGGAGCCACGCACGAGTCCGAGGGTAACCGCATCGGCCGACGCCCGAGAGGCCTGCGGTGCTCCCCGGTGTGGCGGCGCGCCGGCTCGCCCGCGCCCCGGCGGGACCTGTCCCCAACGGGCACCGGCGGGTCCCGCGTCCACAGTCGAGGAGCCCGGCGGGGCGGCGGTCACGCGCGGTCCCTACCGTCGCCGCCATGGCTCCCGTCCCCCCGTCCCGGCGGCGCACCGCCCGCCTGCGCCGCCTGCTGTGGCGCTGGCGCCACGCCCTGCTCGTCGCGGCCCTCGCCACCGGCGCCTGGACGGTAGTCGGGGAGCTGCGTCCCGCTCCCCCACCCACCCTCGAGGTGCTCGTCCTCACCCGCGACGTGGCGGCGGGCACCGCGCTCTCCGAGGGCGACGTGCGGACCGCCGCGCTCCCGCGCGACCTCGTGTCGCCGGGGATGCTGCGTGCCCCACCGCAGGTCGCCGGGGAGCGGATGGCCGTCGCCCTGCCCGCGGGGTTCCCGCTCGCCGCGCAGGTGCTCGTCGGTCCGGGGCTCGCCGACGGCGTCGCCGCGGGCGAGGTCGTCGTGCCGGTGCGGGTCGCCGACGCCGCGGCGGCGCGCACCCTGCGCCCGGGCGACCGGGTGGACCTGCTCGCCGCGACCGCCGACGCGACGTCGAGCGAGGGAGCGGCCCGGGTCGTCGCGGCGGGGGCGCTCGTCCTCGCGCGGGACGACGGGGCCGCCGGCGGGCTGCTCGGCGGGCAGGAGGACTCGCCGCTGCTGTTCGTCGCGCTGCCCCGCGCGGCGGCCCCCGCGGTCGTCGGCGCGAGCGCCTGGGCGCCGCTGCGCGTCGTCCTGCCGGGCTGACGGACGACCTGCCTCGCCCGTGGTGGGCGATGCGGGGACCGATCCGCCCGAATGACCGTTCGGCCGCTGCGACCCCGCCCAGGCCCGCGCTACGCTGCCGAGGCCCGGGGTGCCACGGCCCCAATCCGAGAGGAAGCGCGGACCATGCTCAAGGGTTTCAAAGAGTTCATCATGCGCGGCAACGTCGTCGACCTCGCCGTCGCGGTCGTCATCGGGGGCGCCTTCGCAGCGATCGTCAACACGGTCGTCTCCGCGATCATCACCCCGGTGCTCAATGCCACGGGTGGCGCGGAGACCTCCGGCCTCGGCTTCTTCATCCTCTCCGACCGCCCCGACACCTACGTCAACCTGTCGGAGATCATCAACGCCGTCATCGTCTTCCTCATCACGGCGGCGGTCGTCTACCTCATCTTCGTCGTGCCGATGAACAAGTACCAGGAGCGGCGCAAGCGCGGCCAGGAGCCCGAGCCCGAGGCCCCGGACGAGAACATCATCCTGCTCCAGGAGATCCGCGACCTGCTCAAGACGCAGGGCACCACCCGGCCCTGACCGCTACTGCCAGTGCGGCGGCTTGTCGCGCAGGAAGCGGGCGTCGTCCGAGCCCTCGGGCCGGTCCCCCCACGCCTCGTCGGTGTCCTCACGCGCCCGCGTGGGCAGCACCGGTGTCGACGGCGGCTCGGGAGCCGCCGCGGGTGCCTGCGGGCGGCGCACCTGCCTGGGCTGCACGGCCGGCCCTCCGGCAGGCGTGAGGTCCCCCTCCTCGCTCGCCCCGAGGCGGGTCGGCGGGGCGACGACCCGCCGGTGCCGTCCGCGGGTCATCGCCGGGCGGCGACGGTGCGCAGCACCGTGTCGACCTCGACGCCCCGCCGGGTGAGCCCGAGCTCCTCGCGCAGGGCGGCCATCATCGCCTCGTCATCACGGGGCACGCCGTCGGAGTCGATCCACGCGGCGAGGTCGTCGAGCTCGTCGTCGGAGTAGGCGCCGATCGGCAGCCCGGGCGTGACCTCCGGGCGGGTCCCCCGCTCACGCGGGAGGTCCTCGGCACCGGACTCGGACTCGGACTCGGACTCGGACCCGACGGCGGCGTACCCGTCGTCGGCGTCGTCGTCCTCGAGGTCGGTCGGGGGCGCGACCCGGGCGCCGACGGGCTCGGTGGCCCGCCGCCGGGCATCAACGACGTCGAGGACGGTCGCGAGGATCGTCTCGGCCTCCCCCTGCGGGTCGGCGAAGACGGCGGTGGAGAACGCCATGTGCACGCGCCACCCGCGCGAGACGAGGCGCTGGACCCAGTGCCGCTCACGGCGGCGCAGGTTCGGCTCGGCGATGTAGGCGGGATCGTCGGTGAGCACGGCGAGGAGCAGCTCACCGGGCAGCTCGGGGTGGCCGATCGCCAGCGGGATGCGGACCCCGCCCTCGACGCCGTACTGCGGGACCACGGTCAGCCCGAGGCGCCACAGCCGCTCGGCGAGGTCGAGGAGCAGCGGGTCGGGGGCGACGTCCTGCGCCGCGGTCGCGCCGCCGTGGGGCTGCGCGACCCAGTCGATGAGGTCGGCGAGCAGGAGCGGGCCGGACTGGTGGAGCCGGTCCCGGTCGATGTCCCCCGGGCCGAGGCACGAGACGAGGACGAGGTTCTCCCGGACGGCGTCGAGCGCGTCGATGAGGCAGGCCTTGCCGTCCGGCTCGCTCACGGCGCCGAAGCTGTGCAGGACCCGCCCGTGCGGGGTCTTCGCGTAGCCGATGGTGAGCACGACGGTGTCGCGCCGCAGACCTCCCGCGCCGTCGGCGTCGACGACGACGAACGGCTCGTCCTTGTCGGCCGCGAAGAACTCGGCGACCGCGGCGCTGCCGGCGACGGCCGAGATCACGGCCTCACGCACCCGGTCGGCGTGGCGTGCGTTGAGCGCGACGACGGCGAGGGACCGGTCGGGGGTGGTGAGCGCGTGCTCGATGACGAGGTCGACGACGCGCTCGACCTCCGCCTGGACGCTCTCGACGGCGTCGGCACCCGGCGCCGGCATGCCGAAGCCCTCGACCCGCTCGAAGCGGACCCGGCCGGCCGCGGGCGGCGCGGGGACCGGGGCGATGACGTCCTCGTAGCCGTGCCCGGCGAGGAAGCCGGCGATCGACTCCTCACGGTCGGCGCGGTCGGTGGGCAGGGTGAGCGCGGGAAGCAGCGGGGCGAGCTCCCCGACCAGCCCGTCCCCGCCGCGACGGGAGTCCCCCACGAGCACGACCTGGCGGCCGCGGGTGATCGCGCCGACGGCCTGCTCGGTCGGCAGGTGGTGGACGCCGTCGAGGACGACGAGGTCGACGCAGCGCGCCGGCGGCAGCAGCTGCGGCACGAGGACCGGCGGCACGACCCAGCCGGGCCGGATCGCGCCGATGAGCTCGGGGTGGCGGGCGTTGAGTCGGCGCAGGTCGGCGGCCCGCCCGGCGGCGAGCTCGGCCTCGAGCTGCGCGGCCTCCTCACGCCGGTCGCGCACGAGGCCCTGGAGGCGACGCACGACGGCGCGACGGACCGGGGTCGTCAGGGTGTCGACGTGCTCGGCGTCCAGGCGGCGGAAGCGCTCGGCGAGCGCGACGAGCGCCGGCCCGTCGTACCCGGCGAGCGCCGGGTCGGTGCGCAGGATCTCCTCCAGGACGGAGGTCCACCAGGCGAGGTCGAGCTCGGCGCCGGCCAGCCCGGCCGCCACCCGGCGCTCGGTGAGGTCGGTGACGAGCTCGGTGAGTCCCAGACGCTCGAGGTCGGCGAGGACCGCGGTGCGCTCGGGCATGAGGCGGACCGCCTCGCTGTCACCGGCGAGCGCGTCGATGAACCGAGCGAGGTCCTCGAGCGGGAGGTCGAGGAGGTCGGGCTTGCCGGCACCCGTCCCGACGACGCCCTGGAGGGCGAGCACGTCGGCCTCGACGGCGCGGGCGTGCTCGGTCATCGCGGACAGCCCCTCGGGCAGCGCGGGCCACCCGCCCCCGGGACAGTGCCGGCGCCAGACCTCGCGCTGCTCCTGGACGTGGACGAGCTCGGCGTGCAGGTCGGGGACCGGGCGCCCGGGCCGCAGGAGGTCCTTGGCCTGCTTGCGCATCCGGCGCCGCACCCGGCGCGGCATGCTCACGCCGTGCTGCTTGCGCCACGCCCGGCTCGCGGTCGCCACGACCATGTCGGCCGCGGAGCGCTCGAAGACCTGCGGGACGAAGACGTCGAGGGCCGAGCGGACGCCGTCGAGCATCTCGAGCTGCTCGAGCCAGCCGCGCAGGGTGGCGGCCTGCACCACGCCCGTCTCGTGGGTGGTGCGCCCGACCTCGGCGAGCAGCCGGGGCATCTCGAGGCCGGAGAGCCGCTGGGTGCGCTCGAGCGCGGCGCGCGCCTCCTCGGCGCTGGTGAGCCGCGCCCCGAACCACGGGGTGTCGTGCGGGCGCAGGTCGAAGGCGCCGAGGCTCGCGGCCCGCACGAGCCGCTCGCGGGCGTGCGCCCGCTGCTCCCCGACCAGGTCTCGGACGGTCGCGGAGGGGAGCCGGACCTCGGTACGCGGGGCGGGCCGGGCGGCGGTGAGCGCGGCGAGGGCCTGGAGCGCCGCGTGGGCCGAGCAGCCCCACGGCTCACGCACGGTGTGCAGGGCACTGACGTAGCCGGCGAGCCGCTCGCGGACGGTGACGAGCTCGGCCCGCACGGCGCGGACCGTCTCGACCTGCCCCTTCGGGTCGGTGGCCCGCAGGCCCGTGCGCAGCTCCTCCGGGGCGCTGGTCCGCCAGCCGGAGTCGGTGGACAGGTCCAGGACGAGGTCGCGCAGCCCGAGCCGCTCGAGCTCGCCGAGGAGCGCGCGGCCCACGCGCCGGGAGCCGGGCACGTAGAGCACCCGGCGTCCGGAGGCGACGGCGTCGGCGAGGACGGCGGCGAGGGTCGCGGGCACGTCGGCGCCGGGGGGCGCGTCGATGAACAGGTCGGTCCCGGCGGCGACGGCGTCGACGACCCGCTGCTGGTCGGGGTCGAGGTCCCCGACACCGCGCTCGGCCTGCGGCGGACGGTCGGGCCCGACCCGGTCGGGCAGCGGACGGTCGAGGGCGGCGCGGGCGCCCTCGTCGCCGGCGAGGGCGGCGACGACGTCGTGCTGGACGAGGTCGTCGTGCATCGCCTCGAGGTCGTCGACGAGCACCTGCCCGGGGTGGACGAAGGGCCCGATGAGGACGCGCTCCTCGAGGGTGAAGTCAGGCAGGTGCTCCTCCCCGAGGAGGCCCAGACGGGCGAGCGCGGCCCGCGGGGAGAAGCCGTCCTCGGTGAGCGTGCCGGCGGTGACGGCCTGGACGTCGACGCTCACGCCACGCGCCCGCAACGCCCGCACGAGCACGGAGTTGACGTCCACCGCCTGCTCGAGCTCGAGGTCGAGGTCGGCCACCTGCCCGCCGCGCGGGGTCAGCCGCACCGGCCGCAGGAGCACGGGGGCACGCACGGTCCGGGGGGAGTCGGAGGCGGGCCGGTCAGCAGCCGCGTCCTCGGCGGCGTCGGCGTCCTCGGCGTCCTCGGGGACGCCGGCGGGCGGCGGGAGCTCGGTCCAGGTCGCGATCCCGGCCGCGAGGTAGGTGGGCGCGACGCCGTAGCGCTGGGCGAGCTCGTCGGTGCGCGCGACGACGGTGCGGGCCGAGCGGCGCGCGGCGACGAGCGCCCCGCCCTCGCGCACGAGGTTGGACAGCCGGGTCGTGCGCCCGGAGTAGAGCTGGGCGATGCCGGAGGGGTGGGCCGCGGTGAGGTCGATGACCGCCGCTCCGAGCAGGCTGACGTCGGACAGCGCGCTCGCGCCGCTCAGCCCGACGAGACGGTCGCGCCACTCCTGGGCCGCGTCGTCGACGGCGCGGGCGCGGGTGGTGCGTGCGTCACCGCCCTCGGCCGGGTCGGCGTCGTCGCGCCGGGCGAGGCCGGCGAGTCCTGGTGCCCCGGGGCGGCGTGACGCCGCAGGGGGGCGGGCGGAGATCGCTGAAGGGGCCATTCACCCACGCTAACCAGGGCGACGCGCGGGACCGGGGCGACCCGCCGCGCGGTTGCCGAGTTATCGGCTCAGGGTATGGGATAGGGCGTGACGCACACGGGGGGCAGGCGTCACGCCCTACAAGAAGAAATATTGGCCCAACTTTCGTCGGAGCGCAAGCGCCTCGACCCTGTACGTCCGCATGATTGTGTGTGACCTTCGTCACGTGGCGACAAATCGGGCGCAGACTGGCCTGCCGCCGCCTCAGCGCAGCGCCCGGTAGCGGTGGTGGACCACCTTGGAGCCGAACGTCCGGACCTCGGCGAGCTCGAGGCGCACGAAGCGCTCGTGCTGCGGGAAGTACGGCGTCCCCCCGCCGAGGAGGACGGGGTAGACCACGGCGCGGTACTCGTCGATGAGGTCCTCGGCGGACGCGGCGAGCGCGGCCCCGCCGATGGCGATGTCCCCCTCCCCCGGCTCGGCGCGCAGGCGGGCGACCTCCTCGGCGACCGTCCCCGTGGCCAGCCGGGTGTTGCTGCCCTCCACGGCGGTGAGGGTGCGGGAGAAGACGACCTTCGGCAGCGCCTTCCACAGCCGGGCCCACTCGCGCTCCGCGTCGTCGAGCTCCTGGTCCTCCTCGGCGGTCTCCCAGTAGAGCATCACCTCGTAGAGCCGCCGGCCCAGGAGGTGGACCCCGACCTGCCGGATCTCCTCCAGGTGGAAGGCGAAGATCTCCGCGTCGGGCGCCGCCCAGTCGAAGCGGCCGTCCGGCCCGACGACGTAGCCGTCCGCGGACATTCCCATCGAGTACGTCACGGTGCGCATGCGGTCCTCCTCGGTGCGGGTGCTGGTGCAGACCCGGGAGGAGCGCCGGACTCAGCGGCCCGCCGGCCGGACGTCGTCGACGGCGACCACGCACGGCACGACGCATCCCCTCCTGGAGGGTACGTCCGCGCCTGGTGCCCTCGGGCAGATTCGAACTGCCGACACCCGCTTTAGGAGAGCGCCCCAGGGTCGACGCCTTAGCGTTCTGCCGGTACTGCCGGGGACTCATAGTGCACGGGTTGCACCGGCGGACACCGGCGGGGCACATCGGGGGCACACGGATGTGGCGCGATGATCGACGATCTCTCCGCGAGCGAACGCCTCGCGCTGGCCGTCCGCGAGGAGCGCCGCTGCGCCCGGCCAGTAACCGTACAGATGCCAGACGGCACCGAGCAGCAGGTGCGCTGTGGAAGCAGACTCCGAGACCAATGCGTCTCGTGCTCGAAGCTAGTAGTCGGGGACTGGGCCGCCATCCTACGATCCGGCGTCTTCGCGGCACCGGGTGCTTCTGTGTTCTACATGGTCACCTTGACCGCACCCTCGTTCGGCCGCGTCCATCGAGTTCCACGAACGAGCGGCTCGCCGAATCGGCGGTGCTCATGCGGGGTAGTGCACCAATCAGATGTGGACTCCCACCTCCGAGGCGTACCCGTCGATTTGGACGGTTACGACTACGACGGAACCGTCCGATGGAACAGGGACTCGAGCCGCCTCTGGGACCGAACACGGTCTCGACTCCGCGTGCTGATGCCTCGCATGCAGTTCGCGTCCGTCCGTGAGTGGCAAGCTCGCGGCGCCTTGCACCATCACGTGCTTATTCGAGTCCCAGCGTCTGAGGCGGCTCCGCGCGAAAAGCTGCGAGGCGTTCTCGCGTCTGTGGTAGCGACAGGTTACGAAGGAACGCGAGTCCGTTGGGGCAACCAAGTGGACGTGCGGCGGCTGACGCCCGACGGTGATGCCGCTAAGGCGATTTGGTACGTCACCAAGGCACTGAGCTACCTCGGAAAAGCCGTCGCTGATGGATCGGCTGCGAACGTGCCTTGGCAGCTGACAGCTCGGCTATCCCGAGCGGCAAGCCTGATGCCCTGCCCGACATGTCTCAGCCGTAGTCGCGGCCGCGGGACATCAGAGGCTCGCCCCGGTTGCCCGCTGCCTGCGCACAGACGCCAGGGAGCAGCGTCCGCCGTCGTAACGGTCTCTCGACCCACCACAGACGCGGAGACCGGCGAGACCTCACCCGGCTGGAGCCTCACTGGTCTGACCCGTACGGCTCAGCGAGCGGCGAGAGCGGCGTGGGCACTCCGGCAGAGATTCACCGCGCTACCAGTGGAAACGACCAGCATCGCTACCCTCGCCACGACCTCGGAGAGCATCGGCAACTCGATCTCCACCTGGCAGGCGTTGCAGCCGCCGCGAACTGGCCCTCCCGCCTTGCCCTAGTTGGACTTCTACCCCACGCCCGAGGTGCCATCCTGCCGACAGGCGCGACAAAGCCATGACCAGCGAAGCGGTTATGGCATCGTCCGACGTCGTCAGGTGGCAGTTCGGGATGCCCCCTCATAGCCGATCGTCAACGAACTGGTCAGGGGCGTCCCACCGGGGGCGTTGGGTCGCGGGTGACAACGGAGCCCGCGACCCAACCCCCCGGTGAGGCGCACGCCGGGGGTGCGCAGCACCCCCGGCCTTGATTCTGTATAGAGAAATTCGAAAACTCATGAAGATTTCGGCCACTTGACTGGCGCCCGATGGGAACCGCCCCCTGCCGTTCGCCGCCAAGGGTCAAAAGGCCTCCCACTCACCACTTTCGAGGGTGCGGAGGTGATTGGCCTCGAATGCCTGGGTGATGTGCCAGAGCGCACCGCTTGAGCGATGCGGTTCGATCAAGTGGTCCGAACCGGTCAAGCGCAACGCCAACAACCGGACGACCCACTTGTTCACTAGTCCGATGAGGTAACTCTGGCGAGGATCAGGAAAGTCGCCCCTATCTTCATGCTTAAGCTCGTTGTAGTTGTCCGCCATGGCCTGCGCTAGCCCTCTGAGGCTCATCACATAGTCACCCCATGGCAGGTCTAGCACTTTGAGACAACGGTACGAATAGGTAGCAGTCGTCTCCTTTCCCCGTGAGCTATACGTCCCTTCCTCACCATCACACTTCCCAATCTTTCGACCAGCCGCCTCGATGGCGGTCGACGTCGACATCACAACTTCCTCGATGAGCGCCCCGCGCCGAGCTAGCGAGTTCACTGCAGGAAGAATGAACCGCTTCCACTCGTCATACACTTCCGCCCAGCGTGTCAGGCCACCCACACCAATCGCGGGCAGTAGCGCAAGAGGCCGTGCCAAGTCCTCCCGAGTCGGCGGCTCCGAAGCCGCCTCACCAAGGGTGCGTGCTGAGACCAACTCCACGTAAGGGATGTCATAGATCTCTCCACTCAGGAGCCGCGCAGGAAACCGCTCGTCGCGCACCTTGTGCTGACGGAAGCTCATTGACCTGCCGTAGATAAACACCATTAGATTGGCGATCTTGCGCTGCTCTACGAGGTGGTCACGGAATGGCCGGGGGGAGGCGAATGTCGTCTCCAGCGTTACATCGTCTGCGATAAGGAGCGCACGCTCGTCCCCCACACCGGGGTTGTCGGTCCTCCAGTGAGCCTGCAGCGCCATCTCGGCATCCCCCTGGCGCCAAACTACGCCGTCGCCCGTTTCAGCGACCACCGTCAACCGATACACGCGGCTCTCCGCATCAACTGCCCTATCGGTCGTCACGGCGGTGACTTGGGACCAGCCGTTTAGACCGTCCAAGCGACTCCGGACCGTTTCGACCTCCAGGGGATCCGAAACGGGACCATCGCGGCCAGCGAGTACTGCCTCAGTCGCCCGCACCATCAGGATCGATGCACCCTCGCTCGGCAGATTTTCTCCGGCATATCGGAGGTCGAACAATGAGACCTTCGCGCCTGGAACGAGGAGCTGCAGACTCTGAGGCACGCCCGTCCTGCGCCAGCCATCGACGTGCTCAAAGCCAGACACACTCCTCGCATCGAGGAATGGAATATCGAGGTCGATTCCAGACGCTGACACCGCCAGCGTTGCGGCCACAAAGGGCGTCTCTGGGGCCCCATCAACGATCAGCGCAGCGACCGGATGTCCCGCCCTCAGACTTTCAAGTGACATGCGATCACGCTAGACCGCACGACTACCCGTTGTCTTCGACTTACGACGCGACACCCCGCATCCCGTGCCCAGAAAGAGAGTCGCCTGATAGAGCGAGCCTGCCCCTACGGGGAGACCTGACCCGAGCCACCGACCCGCATCGAGAGGTCCTGCTCTTTGGCGTTCTACTTGCGGCGACGCCCATCGGGCAACATTGCGGGCCCCAGCTCGCCTTCAGGCCCCTCCAAGATGGGCTCGCGACTCCATTTTTGAACCGTAGTGAACGCAACACCCGCCGCTTCGGCCAGCCCTCGCCTAGATGCGGTCTCGCGCGTAAGCGCCTCGTCAGCAAGGACGCGGACCGTCCACTGAAGCCAGCGCTGCGCCTGCTGCAACTGTTCGAGCGTCTTGACGGTGTAAGCACCCGGAGCGTGCTCGTACACCTCAGGCGGCATAGACGCTGCACGCCCTAGCGCGGTTTCGACTTCGTTGAGGCCGAGCTTCAGGACGTCCGGCGCGCCACCTAGGACGGACCACTGCTGATAGTTCGTCATCTAGGCAGGGTAGCACCCTGCTTGACCAGGCAATGATGTCCATGCCACACTGCGATCACCTACATACATGTGCCGCGGATGTCAGCGCAGCACCCTACGTCTCCCCTCGGGGAGAAGAAGCGAGAGAACCTTGGAGAACACCAGGTTGACGACGGCCCTGCCCGTGGCTACGGACGCGAAGGCGTGGCCGGTGCTCACCATCGGACTCGGGGAGACGCCCCGCCTCCGTGAGGGGAAGTTGACCCCGGACGGCCGCCCGACGTACGCGAGCGGCACCATCCTGATGACGCTGCGTGGTGGCGAGGTCAAGGCGGACAAGACGGCGTCTGTCCACGTGGTCGAGCCCGCCGAGGCCGGGTACGAGCTGGGGCAGAAGTACGCCGCCCAGGGCCGCGTCTGGGTCATGCCGTACGAGAACAACTCGCGAGTCGCGCTCTCCATCACGGTCGAGCGCCTCGTCGCGGTCTCCGCGCACAGGGAGTCGCAGTCGTGACCACGGACGAGAAGCTGACGCAGCTGGTCGGCGAGCTGCTGCACGCGCACTCCCGGGAGGTGTGGTTCAGGGTGCTCGCCCCCCAGCCGCTCAGCCAGCGAGAGTGGAAGGCGATGAAGGACCCGAGCATGGGGCTCACGGTGGATGAGTACAACACGGCACGGTTTGAGGCTCACGGCCACGCCTCTCGGCAGGCCGGGGGTGACTTCGCTGTCGCAAGGAGCGCTATCCACCGTCTCGTCCGAGAGCTCGAGATGGAGGTGGAGTCCCTCCGAACCGCACTGCACCATGAACACCAGGTCATCAGGGGACTCGAACAGAGCCGCCAGGCACTCCTCGAGAAGCTCGGCGATGAGTGACCGACTCCTGACCACGCGGGAGGTGGCCGCCTACCTCCAGGTGTCGGCGGCCACCCTCTGCCGGCTCCGTCAGACCGGCGAAGGGCCGCCTGTCATCTGGGTCACTGCGCGGACCCCTCGCTACTCCGAGACCCAGGTGCGCGCATGGGTTTCGCAGTCGTCGGTCTCAGCCGCCTCCCACTCCCCCGCAAGCAGCCTTCATCTCGGAGAAGCAGCGTGAGCATCCGCAAGACGTCGTCAGGCCGATGGCGCGCGGTCGTCAAGAACGGGCGAAACTATGTCGCCGGGCGGACCTTTGATCGAAAGGCTGACGCCGAGGCATGGGAGCGCCGCCAGCGGGCGGCACTCGACGGGCTCGTTGACCCGCGAGCAGGCCGCGTGCTCGTTCGCCAAGCTCTGGACGAGTGGCTCGACCACCGGCGAGGTCGTGTCGCTCAGTCAACATGGGCTCGCGACGCATCGGTGACTTCGAGGCTGCCTGCGGCCCTTCTCCAGCGGCAGGTCGGCTCCGTCAAACCGACCGACATAGAGCGGGTCTTGTCTCGTGTCATCGGCGCGACCGCGACGGTTGAGCGCACACGCATCACCCTCGCAGCCTTCTGGACCTGGTGCGTGCGGGAAGGGCTCGTTCTGGCGTCTCCAGTCGCCGGGGTCAAAGTCTCGCGCTCGGTTGGGGCACCACCTCGCGAGATGCGCCCCTGGACGTGGACCGAGCTGGACCTGGTCACCGAGCAGATGCAAAAGGTCGATGCCGCGATGGCCGATGTGGTGCGCATCCTCGCCTGGACGGGGCTTCGCTGGGGTGAAGCTCGCGCCCTCCGCGTCGACGCGGTCGTGGGAGGAGACATGCCGGTGCTTCGAATCTCGCGGTCCCATAGCGAGGGCTACGCAGAGAAGGTCACAAAGGGCAAGGCCAACAGATCTGTACCGATACCGATGCGGGTTTGGCCGCTCGTGCGCGAGATGGCCGACGGACGTCCTGGCGGTGACTACCTCTTCACTACGGGCCGAGGCGCCCAGCTCCACAAGAGCAACTTCCGCCGTGCCTTGAAGTGGAGCCTCTACGCACCTGGCCACACCATCCACGATCTTCGGCATACGGCGGCTACCGAGTGGCTGCGGGCGGGTGTCGATCTCCGAACTGTCCAGGCATGGCTCGGTCACGAGAGCATCAGCGCGACGCAGGTCTACGTCCACTACCTCGGGACGGCCGCCGACCGAGCGGGATTCGCGCTGGTTAACGCCTTCGGGGGCACGCCGGGGGCACCCGAGGCGCCGACCCGAGACGACACAACGACCGTAAGGCCGCGCTGATGTGCAGTTGTACTGGTGCCCTCGGGCAGATTCGAACTGCCGACACCCGCTTTAGGAGAGCGGTGCTCTATCCCCTGAGCTACGAGGGCGGGGCACGGGCTAGCCTACCCGCGCCCGGGCGCGGGCACGTCATGCGGGCACCACCCCGGGCTGCGGACGCCCGCGCCCACTACAGTCCCGGCCATGGCCTCGCGCGTGCTCGACGTCCCGCCCGACCGCGCGTTCCGGCTCGTCGCCACGCTCGGCCGGCACGACCGGTGGATCCCGCTCACCCACGTCGCGGCGCCCCCGGGCCCGGCCCGGACCGGCGACGTCGTCCTCGCGCGCACCGCGGGGGTGTTCGTCGACCGGATGCAGGTCGCGCGCGCCGACCCACCCCACGAGCTCGTCCTGCGCAAGCTCGGGCCCGTGCTCCTGGGGACCTCGACGATCACCGTGTCCCCCGCCGCGGGCGGCCGGTCACGCGTGACGTGGACCTACGACGCCCACCTGCGTGGCCCCGTGCCCGCCCCCGGCGTGCTCAACCCCGTGCTCGAGGCGATGGCGGCCGTGGCGATGTGGCGGATGGCCCGCTGGGTGCGGCGCACCCGGCCGGCCGGCTGACCCGCCTCAGGCCGCCGGCCGGCGCACGGCGCGCACCGCGGCGAGCGCCTGGTCGAGGTCGGCGCGCAGGTCGGCGACCTCCTCCAGCCCCACCGACAGCCGCACGGTCGCGTCGCTGATCCCCACCCGGGCACGCCCGTCGGGACCGAGCCGCCGGTGCGTCGTCGTCGCCGGGTGGGTGACCAGCGACTTCGTGTCCCCGAGGTTGTTGGAGATGAGCACGAGTCGCAGGGCGTCGAGGAACGCGAACGCCTCGGCCCGGCCCGCCGGACGGCCGTCGACGACGAGGTCGAACGTCACCACCGTGCCGCCGCCGCTCATCTGGGCGCGGGCGAGCGCCGCCTGCGGGTGGGAGTCGAGGAAGGGGTAGTGGACGCGGCCGATGCCGGGCCGGGTCTCCAGCCACCGGGCGAGCTCGAGGGCCGCGGCGCTCTGCGCGCGCACCCGCAGCGGCAGCGTCTCCAGGCCCTTGAGCAGCACCCACGCGTTGAACGGGCTGAGCGTGGGCCCGGTGTTGCGCAGCACGAGCCGCAGCGGCCCGTGGACGAACTCGCGGCTGCCGAGCACCGCGCCCCCCATCGTCCGACCCTGCCCGTCGATGTGCTTGGTCGCCGAGTAGACGACGACGTCGGCGCCCTGGGGCAGCACCCGCTGGAGCACCGGGGTGGCCAGGACGTTGTCGACGACGACCGTCGCTCCCGCGGCGTGGGCGAGCGCGCTCACCGCGGCGACGTCGACGACGTCCTGCATCGGATTGGACGGTGTCTCGAAGAAGACGACGTCGGCCGGCGTGGCCAGGGCCCGCCGCCAGTCGGCGAGGTCGTGGGCGTCGACGTAGTCGGTGACCACGCCCCAGCGGGCGAGGAGGTCCTCGAAGACCGTCACGGTCGAGCCGAACAGGGCGCGGCCGGCGACGATGCGCGACCCGCTGCGCACGAGGGCGGCGAGGGTGGAGAAGACCGCGGACATGCCCGAGGCGGTCGCCAGGCACGCCTCGGCCCCCTCCAGTGCGCGCAGCCGCTCCTCGAACGTCGAGACCGTCGGGTTCTCGTAGCGCGCGTAGGTGAACCGGTCGAGGGTGCCTTCGAAGGCCGCCTCGGCGTCCGCGGCGCCGTCGTAGACGAAGCCCTGGGTGAGGAACAGCGCCTCCGAGGTCTCCTGGAAGCCGGTGCGCGCGTGCCCGGCGTGGACGGCGCGCGTCGCCGGTCCCCAGGCCGGGTCGGGGTCCGGGTAGCCGCCGGGGCCGGGACAGGCGGGGCGGGCGGGGTCGGTGGCCATGGCTCCTCCATCGTTCCTGGCGGGAGCACCCGTGGACCGGGTTGCTGCAGCGTCGTCGAGCCAGGTCTCTCGGCTGCTCTGGATGGGTCGACCCGATGCTAGCCAGAGGGCCGGGGCGGGCGCGGGCGGCCACCTGGCCGGTCCCACCAGGTGGACCGAGAAGGGCGACAGCCCGGCCTCCGTGGGACGGGGTGGCGCGCGGCATGGGCAGTTCTCCCCATGGTCAGGGCCGCACCCCCGAGGCGAGGATGACCGCGGGGGCACCGGCGCCCCGTGCGGCCCGGTGAGAAAGGTGGTCGCCATGTCTGCACAGACCGTCCAGCGCGCTCGGCGCCAGGCGCACAGCAAGGTTGCGCGCTTCCGGCTCGACGTCGCGGAGTGGACCGTGCTGCGCTCCGCGCTGCTCTCCCACGCCCCCGGCGCCGGCACGCCGGCCGGGTTCGAGCCCGAGTCCTTCGGCCTGGACCCCGACACCCCGCTCACCGACGAGCAGCGGGCGCGCGCCTGGGCAGGCCTCCAGCTGCGCGGCCTGGCCAGCCACGTCCCGGCGGAGGACACCGTCACCGCCCTCACCCCGCCGTGCGTCCTCGGCATGCTCCAGCTCCTGGAGTCCGAGGTGCGGGTCGACGTCGCCTCCTGGGCCGGTGACGTCGTCGTCAACCAGGCCGTCGCGTGGAGCGCCGGCCGCACGGCAGCCCTGTCCCGCCGCCGCCGGCAGGCGGGGGTCACCGGCGGTGAGGCGGTGCTCGAGCAGGAGCCCGTCGTCGAGGTCTCGCTCTCCGCGGCCGGTGGCCTGCTCAACGAGGTCGTGCGGGCGCTGCCCGGCCCGACCGCCTCCTTCGGCCCCGAGCACCGCTCGCCCGTGCGCGTGGGCTGGCCCCAGTCGGCCGCGATCGCCCGGGCGATGCGTTCCGGGCGGCAGGACGTCGCCGCCCACCTCGCGGGCCTGCCGACCTCCGCCCTGTCGGTCCTCGGCTCGCTGGCCGGCGACGTCACCGGCGGCGCCTCGGTGAGCGCGGTCCGGCTGCGCGGCGCCGAGGCGCTCGCCTTCCGCGGGGTGTGGCTGTGGACCGAGGCCGACGTCGTGGAGCTCGTCGACGCCAGCTCCCACGCGGTGACCCTGCGCCGCTCGGACCTCGGCCAGGTCCGCCAGGAGCTGCTCTCCGCCCTCACCGGTCTGCTCCACGCCGAGGAGGTCCTGTGACGGAGTCCCTCACGGTCGGTGGGGGCGCGACCGGGGTTCTCGCGCGCGTCGCCGACATGCGGGCCACCGCCGACGTCCTGGACACCAAGGGCGACGTCGCCCGCAGCCTCGCCACGCAGGTCGCCGAGGTCGCGGTGCACGACGCCGTGCTCGGGTCCCAGGTCCTCTCACCGGTCACCGGAGCGCGGGTCCTCGGGGAGGTCGCCCAGGCCCAGCTCCCGCCCGAGGGGCTCATCTGGGTCGCACTGGAGTACGAGGCCGCTGCCGTCTTCCTGCGCGGCGCCGCGACCGCCTACGAGGAGACCGACGCCGCACTCGCCCGGCTCGCCGAGCTGCGCGACACCGCCACCGGGGTCGTGCTCGTCAACGCCGGGCTGCTCGGCGCCGGCGGGATCGCCCTCACCTCCCTCCTTCTCGACGTGCTGCCCGACCCGATGGCCGACGCCCTCACGCCCGATGCCTTCGCGGCCTGGATCGACGAGGTGGGCGAGGACCCGGCGGGCGCCGTCCTCGCGGAGCTGTACGACCACCCGTGGGCCACGGACTCGATCATCTCCGGGTTGCCGTGGGTGCTGGGCACCCAGGTCCCGCTCGTCCTCGGTGCGCTGACGCCGTGGACGTTCACGTCCGTCCCGCTCACCTACGAGCAGGTGGTCGCCGCGGTCATCGCCGGCGGCGGCCTGCTGGGGCTGCTGGCCGACGGCACGCCCGTCGTCACCCCCGAGCCGCACGACCCCCGCTACCCCACGCCCGAGTCCTGGCAGGCGGCGCTGGACGCGACGGCCGCCGACAGCCTCTCGGCCCTCTTCGACAACATCTCCGGCCTGGGCGACGGCGCGACCTCCGAGGTGCGCGTCACCGCCGTGCCCGACGGCGCGGGCGGCCACACGTGGATCGTGGAGATCCCCGGCACCCAGGACTGGGCCGCGGAGTCCGGGTCCAACCCCTCGAACCTCGCGACGAACCTCCACCTCATGGCCGGCTCGCACGCCACGGCGATGGAGCAGGGCGTCCTCGAGGCGCTCGCCCAGGCCCGGGCCGAGCTCGCGGCGAGCACGGGTGTCCCGCTCTCCGAGCTCGCCGCCCAGCCGGTCACCCTCGCGGGACACAGCCAGGGCGGGATCGTCGCGGCCTCGCTCGCGGCCGACCCGGGCAACGGCCTCAACGTCACGACCGTCGTCACCGGCGGGTCCCCCGTGGCGAACATGGCCGTGCCCGACTCCGTCACCGTCATCAGCCTCGAGCACGCCCAGGACCCGGTCCACCACCTCGACGGCAACCCCAACCCGGCAGGCCCGAACTGGACGACCGTCGTGCGCGACGTCGACGGGCACAGCCACGTGACGGCGGGCGACCCGTTCTCCGCCCACCACGGCTCGCTCTACGCCGAGACCGGCGCGCTGGTCGACGAGCAGGCCGCCCACGACCCCGCCCTGCAGCTCGCGCTCGGCCCGCTGCAGGAGCAGTTCTCCCACGTGCGCGGCGGCGAGGCGCACGTGTTCCAGTTCGACATCGCGCAGGAGCACCGGTGAGGCGGGTGGCGGGCTGCGCCGTCGTCGCCCTCGTCCTGCTCGCGACCGCGTGCGGCGGCGGGGGCGGCGGGGCTGCGCCGTCGTCGTCCCCCACGCCCGACCTCGACGCCGAGACCGCGCGGATGAGCTCGGAGCTCACCGGCATCGAGGGCGTGACGAGCGCCGACGTCCGGCTGCGTGCCGACGTGAGCTCGGGCCGGCAGGTCACGGTGGACGCCGCCACCGACGCCACGACGCCCGGTGAGCAGCGGGCGGTGCTCGAGGCGGTGACCGAGGCCGGGTGGCACACGACCGCGTTCGTGCCCACGGAGGTGCGGGCCACGCTCGTCGGGCCCGACGGCACGACCCTCGACGCCCGCGACCTCGGCTTCCCGCGCCGCGGCGCCGACGCCGCCGGGCTCTACGCGATGTTCGGCGCCCCGGCCGCCGACGAGGACTGGCAGCCGTGACCTGGGAGGGACGCCGTGGGACTCGGTGAGGCACCGGAGGAGCTGCGCGCGCTCGCGGCCCGGATGGACGACGTCGTGGCCCAGGTGCGTGACCTCGGAGCCGACCTCGTGGGACTGCGCGAGCAGATCGGCTGGCAGTCCCTCGCCGCCGAGGAGTACCGCGAGTCGCTGCTCGAGCGCGCCGAGGTCACCGGCCGCAGCGCCGACCGGGTCGAGGACGTCGCGGCCGCGCTGCGCGCGCACGCCGACGGCGTGGAGGACACGCTCGCCGCGATCGAGTCGGCGCGCACCTTCCTGCTCTCGGCGTTCGACGACGCCCGGTCGGTGCTCTCGGACCTGTGGAACGGCGTCATCGACGCGGTGACGCCCGGGGTGGAGCGGGCCCAGGAGGTGGTCGACCTCGTCACCGGCGCCCCGAGCGCCGACATCGACCTCGAGTGGATCGACCGCGCCCGCCGCGCCGGCTGGCCCGCCTGACCGGCTCCCACTCCCCCCGCGATCTCTCCCTCCCCCCTCCCCCGCCTCTCCCCCCTCCCCCGCGAAAGCCGACTTCCGCACGAGAGCCGACTTCCGCACGAGAGCCGACTTCCGTGCCCGAACACACGTCCGCCGGGAGCCGACGCGCAGAGTGCTCGGCTCCCGGCGGACGGGACGATCGGTCAGACGGCCTGGGGCACCGCCACAGGAGCGCTGGGGACCTCTGCGGCATCCACGGCCGCCCGCAGCTCGAGCGTGCAGCACTTCGCACCGCCACCGCCCTTGAGCAGCTCGGAGGTGTCGATCCCGATGGGCTCGAACCCGCGCTCGGCCAGCGCCGCGGCGAGGTGCGTCGCGCGCGGGTTGTGGATGACGTGGCGCCCGTCGCTCACGCCGTTGAGTCCGAGCACGACGGCGTCGTCCTCGGTCGCGATGACGGCGTCGGGGAAGAGGCGCTCGAGGACCCGCCGGCTCCCGTCGCTGAACGCGGCCGGGTAGTAGGCGATCTCGGTGTCGGAGAGCACCATGAGCGCGGTGTCGAGGTGGTAGAACCGCGGGTCGACGAGGGTGAGGGAGATGACCGGCTTGCCGATGACCTCCTGCAGCTCCTTGTGCGCGGCCGTCGAGGTGCGGAAGCCGGTGCCCGCGAGCACGAGGTCACCGACGGTGAGGATGTCGCCCTCGCCCTCGTTCGTCTCCGCGGCCGTGTGGACGCGGTACCCACGCTCGGCGAACCACTCCGCGTACGCCGGCCCCTCGGCCATGCGCTCCGGGTAGGTGAACTTCGCGGTGTAGACGACGCCGTCGCTCACGAGCGCGCCGTTCGCGGCGTAGACCATGTCGGGCAGGCCCTCGAGCGGGTCGATGAGCTCGATCCGGTGACCCAGCCGCACGTACGTGTCGTACAGCTCCTGCCACTGGGCGACCGCCTTCGCGGTGTCGGTCGGCACCGAGGGGTGCATCCAGGGGTTGATCTCGTAGCTGACGGTGAAGTACGTCGGACGGCACATGAGGAAGTGCCGGGGGGTGGCTTGGCGGGGTGGCCGCACGTCAGACCCTTTCGTCGCTCTTGGGGTGCCCGCCAGGGTAGGCACCGGGGCACCCACCCGCGCAATGCAGCGCCCGTGGAGTGCGACGAACTCCACTGTGGCGTGGAACTCCGCTGTCGCGCGAAAGTCGGCTCTCGGACGGAACTCCGCTGTCGCGCGGAACTCCGCTGTCGGGCGGAAGTCGGCTGTCGCGGGCGGGCGGGGCGGGCGGGCGGGGCGTCAGCGGCGGCAGCGGGGGTCAGCGGCGGCGCCAGGGGACGTCGGTGGGGCTGCGGTTCTCCTCGTGGACGGAGCGGGCGGGCACCACCATGACGGGGCACACCGCGTGGTGCAGCACCGCCTGGCTGGTCGAGCCCATGAGCAGGCCCGCGAACCCGCCGCGCCCGCGCGAGCCGACGACGACGAGGTCGACGGCGGTGGAGAACTCGGCGAGCAGCGCGGCGCCGTTGCCGTCCAGCGCGTGCTGGCTCACCCGCACGTCACGACCGGCGACGGCCTGCTCGACGGCGACGCCGAGGCCGACCTTGACGTCGGCGAGGACGTCGTCACGGTCGACGGCTGCCGGCAGCCAGGCGAGCGAGCCCGCCCCGCCGCCGATCGGCACCGCGGCGACGGCGGTGAGGTGCGCCCCCCACAGGGCCGCCTCGTCCACGGCACGACGCAGCGCGATCGTCGCGGACTCCGAGCCGTCCACCCCGACGACCATCCGGCGCAACGGCGTGAAGGGCGGGCGACCCTCCTCGACGCGCGGGACGACGACCGTGGGGCAGTGCGCGTGCGCGGGCAGGGAGGAGGAGACGGTACCGAGCAGGCGGTCGGCGAAGCCGCCACCGCCGCGGGTGCCGACGACGGCGAGCCTCACCTGGCGCGACAGGTCGACGAGCACGCCCGTCGGGTCTCCCAGCTCGAGGGCGGAGCTCACCTCGAGACCACCGCCGCTCACGCGGGCGACGGCGTCGTCGAGGACTGCCTGCGCCCCGGCCTGGATGGCGGAGTCGTCGACGGCGGCGAACCCGCCGTCGAGCGAGGCGACGGTGAACGCCGGCACCGCGTAGGCGCACACGACGTGCAGCCGCCAGCCGAGCCTGCGCGCCTCGGCGGCGGCCCACTCGAGCGCTGCGTTGCTGGTCTCGGAACCGTCGACTCCAACGATGACGACGTCGTCTCGAGGCATCTGGCCGCCCTCCAGGGTCGGGACTGTTGCTGCCCCCATTGTGCTCCGTCCAGGCGCCGGCGGCGGTTCGAACGTCCTACGCCGCGCCGGGTACCCGGACGGGGACGGGACGAGGGAGGGGCCCGGACCTCATGGTCCGGGCCCCTCCCTTGTCCGGGTCGGCTGTCAGGCGACCCGGATGAACGTCGGGGTGCCGCGGCCGACGTCGGAGATCGGGCCGGCCTGGAGCGGCTTGGAGGGGTTGCGGGCGGCGATGTGCTGGCCGTCGCCCAGGTAGATGCCGACGTGGCCCGGCCACCACACGAGGTCACCGGGGCGAGCCTCGGCGGCGGACACGACGGTGCCGGCGCTGGCCTGCGCGCCGGAGCTGCGCGGGATGTTGATGCCGACCTGCTGGAAGACGTACCAGGTGAACCCGGAGCAGTCGAAGCCGGCCGGGCTGGAGCCGCCGTAGACGTACGGGGTGCCGACGTAGCGGAAGGCGATGTCGACGATGGCGTTGCCGGAGACCGACTGCGCGGGGGCAGGGGCCGGGGTGGCGGCCTCGGCCTGGGCGGCCGGGGCACTGGCGGTGGACCGCGAGGCGGTCTCGGTGGACCGGGCGGCGGCCACGGCCTGGGCCTCGGCGGCAGCCGCGGCCGCGCGCTCCGCCTCGGCGGCGGCGACGTGCTCCGCGACCGGGTCGGACTGCTCGGCGACCGTGGTCTTGGGCGGGGTGGCCTGGACCGTGAGGTCGGCGACGGCGTACTCGACGTCGGCGGGGACCGAGACGGTCGGGCTGACGGTGAGGGCGGTCCGCGCCTGGCTCGACAGGGCAGAGACGTCGACCTGCGGCAGGGCGGAGCCCTCCGGAGCAGCGACGGCGGTGCTGGCGGCCATGGTGAGGGCGAGACCCGAGGATGCTGCGACGAGCATCCCCCGACGCGCCGCCGTGCCGGTGACGGCCTGGCCGAACGCGGTGAAGGGCGTGGTGGGACGGCAGGCCGCGCGATGGCGCGCCCCGGTGCTGATGACGGTCACGTACTGCCTCTCCAATGTTGCCGACGAGGTGAGCTGTCGGGTTCGGGTGGGAGATCACCCGGCCCGTCCTGACGGACGGGCTTCACCCCTAGGGGCCGGCCTGGGCCGACCTCCACTACCTGGTTCCCCCGCCCCTGCCGACGGTCGATCTTGAGGGACCCCGGGCGGCGGCAGGGTTGGGCTCCGCCTGAGGGTTCGTCACCGGAGGGATGAGACGAACGAGTGGGACGTTACCGGACCACGACGGCGATTGTCACGTTCCGGTTACGGGCGCGCCGCGCGGCGTGTCGCGGTTCACACCTGTGGAGCACGGAGAACCGCGGGATCACGCGGTTCTTCAGGCGTCGACGAAGAGGTGCCGGGTAACGTCGGCCGGCACGTCGAGGACGAGCTCGGAGCCCTCGGCGCGAAGCGAGACGAAACCGGGCCCGCGCTGCAGGCGCAGCCGGGCACCGGGCCGGATGCCGACCTCGGCGAAGCGGGCGAGGAGCTCGACGTCCACCTGCAGCGGCTCGCCGATCCGGCGCAGGACGACCTCGTCCTCCCCGTCCACGGCGGCGAGCTGGCGCAGCTGCGACGCCCCGGCGGCGACGGAGATCTCCCCCAGCTCGGCGAGGCCGGGGATGGGGTTGCCGTAGGGGTCGTGGTGCGGGTGGTCGAGGAGAGCGACGAGCCGGTGCTCCACCTGCTCGCTCATGACGTGCTCCCAGCGGCACGCCTCCTCGTGGACGTACTCCCACTCCAGCCCGATGACGTCGGTGAGCAGGCGCTCGGCGAGGCGGTGCTTGCGCATGACCCGCGTGGCCTTCTCCCGCCCGGCCTCGGACAGGGCGATGCGCCGTCCCTCCTCGAGGTGGAGGAGCCCGTCGCGCTCCATGCGCGCGACCGTCTGCGACACCGTCGGTCCGGAGTGCCCGAGGCGCTCGGCGATGCGTGCCCGCATGGGCACCACGCCCTCCTCCTCGAGCTCGTAGACCGTCTTGAGGTACATCTCGGTGGTGTCGATCAGATCGCTCATCGTGCCTGCCTTCTGTCGCCGTCGTCCTCCAAGAGGATATGACGCCGGAGCGTGCCGCCGCGGGGCCACGGCACTCTGTGGCTGGTCAGGCCCTCTCCCACGGCTCGACCGCGCCGGGGACCCTGACGAACAGCGGGTGGACCTCGACGGTGGCGACGGGGTCCAGGAGGGCCAGCCGCTCGGGGCTGCGCATGGCGAGCTTGGCCCCCAGGTGGGCCCACTCGTGGGCGACCTGCCCGTCGGTGACCGGCACGCGCTCCACCCCGCCCGGGGCCTGCCCGACGGTGGCGGGCCGGTCGATGCGTCCGGTGTCGAAGCGGTAGCCCCGCTCCCGGGCCTCCTCGGCGACGACGAGGAGGTAGGCGCCGATCGTGGCGACCGGCTCGGGGGTCGCACGGAAGCGCACGAGCTGGCTGTGCTCGCGGTACCCGCGCGTGCGCCCGGCGAGCACGGCCTGGGCGAGCAGCGACTCGCGCCAGCACGCGAGCAGGCCCTGTCGGTCGAGGTAGCGCGGGTGGAGGGACCAGACCCTCACCCCGCCCCCCGCAGCCGCAGCGCCCACCGCTCCCAGGGCCGCGCGACCTCCCAGTTGACCGACAGCGTGCGGAAGGCCCGGCGGAACCGGCGGCGCAGCTGGCCCCAGCCAACGAGGCTGCGCGCCGAGACCCCCACCGTGAGCGTGCGGTCGAGCCGCACCACCCGCCGCGGGCCGAGGGCGAAGGCGAGGTCGAGGTCGTCGTGGAGCTCGGCGTCGTCGTCGTGGACGGCGCGGCGGACGGCCAGCCAGGTGACGCGCCGGAACGCCATTGAGGAGCCCCACAGGGCGTGGTGGCCGAGCGCGAGGTAGCACAGGCCGTAGTAGAGGCCGAGGTAGACCGCGGCGACGGCGCGCCCGGAGCGCGGCAGCTCGTAGAAGCGGCCGACGCCGGTCACCGCCTCCAGCTGCGGGTCACGCATGGCGGCGGCGATGCGCTCGACCCAGTCCGGCGAGGGCACCGAGTCCGCGTCGAGCCGGGCGATGACCTCCCCGCGGGCGGCGTCGTACCCGGCGGCGGCCGCCATCGGGATCCCCACCCGCGGCTCCTGCACCACCCGGGCGCCGTGGTCGCGGGCCACCTGGGCGGTCGTGTCGCTCGAGCCGTTGTCGACGACGACGACCTCGAGCGGGGCGAGCGTCTGGCGGGCGAGCGCGGTGAGGCAGCGCTCGAGCGCGGGGGCGTCGTCGCGGGCCGGGATGACCACGCTGACGCCGGCAGCGCTCACCGCGCCTCCCGCGCGATGAGGAGCCCGGCGAGGACGCAGCCGGTGCCGCCGGCGCTGAGGTCGCCGATGGTGTCGCCGTAGTACACGTAGACGGAGCGGTCGATGTAGGTGAAGCCGACCCACTCGGCGATCTCCCACACGACGCCCAGCGCGATGCCGGTGGTCGCGACCGTCAGGGCGATGCCTGCCCGGCCGTGGCGGGACCGCGGGTCGGCGAGCATGCCGGCCCGCAGCAGCAGGACGCCGAGGGAGGCGGCGATGAGGCCGTTGAGGAGGAGGTGGGCGGGCAGGTCGATCCACGGGGTCGTGACGTAGAGACCGAGCACGCTGGCTGCCGCGGCGGCGAGCATCGCCGCGCCGAGGGCCGCCTGGAGCCAGCCGGGCAGCGCGATGACCCGGGCGAGCACGACGCCGCCGAGGACGAGCGCGGCGACCGCGACGGCGACGGCGTCGACGGTGAGCGCGGCGGGCACACCGAGGACGGCGAGCACCCCGACCGCGTGGGCCGCGGCACGCTCGGCCGGGCTCCCGGGCACCGTGAGGAGCACCTCGGCGGGCGACACGTCGCGGATGGGGGCAGGCATCACCGTGTCCACGCGATCGCGATGAGGAGCTGGGTGACGAGGAACCCGGTGAGGATGTTGAGCCAGAGGAAGCGACGCCAGCCGACGTTGGCGGTCTCGCACTGCTCGTCGCTCACCGAGCGGAACGGCGCGATGCTCGCGATGTAGGGGACCACGAGCAGCGCGGCCAGCGCCCCGGGCCAGCCGGTCCACAGGACGGCGACCCCGGCGGCGGCGTAGAGCCCGATCGCCAGGCGCACGGTGCGGGCTGCGCCGAGCCAGGTGGCGATCGAGGCGATGCCCCCGGCGCGGTCGGCGGTGACGTCCTGGACGGCCCCGAACGCGTGGGAGGCCATCCCCCACAGGAAGAACGCCCCGAGGGCCGCGAGCGCCGTTCCGGTGGGCTCCCCGCCGGCCAGGACGAGGCCGAACACCGCCGGGCTGACGAAGTGGGTGCTGGAGGTGAGGGAGTCGAGGAAGGGCCGCTCCTTGAAGCGGAGCACGGGCGCCGAGTAGGCGATGACGGCGAGGACGCTGACGGCGAGCACGGCGGTGGAGGCCGGCGTGCCGAGGAGGACGAGGGCGAGGAGGAAGGGCAGGTTGCTGCCCACCGCGGCCCAGATGGTCAGCCGGTGCCAGCGCCGGTCCAGGACGACGCCCTCGATGCTGCCCTTGCGCGGGTTGCGCAGGTCGGACTCGTAGTCGAAGACGTCGTTGAGCCCGTACATGAGGAGGTTGTAGGGCACGAGGAAGTACAGCGTGCCGAGGACGAGCGCGCGGTCGACCGACCCGCCGGCCAGGAGGTAGGCGGCGGCGAAGGGGTAGGCGGTGTTGATCCAGCTGACCGGCCGCGAGGAGCCGATGACCTGGCGGGTGGCGGCCGCCGTCGTCGCGCTCACGGGTGCTGCTCCTCTCGGGACTGCTCCCGCTCGGAGCGGGGACGGCTGAGCTCCCACAGGGCGGGCAGGAGCAGGACGGCGGCGAGCGGCCAGGCGAGGTCCTCGAGCGGGGCGAGGACCAGGCGGATGCCGGTGAGGTGGGCGCCCTCGAAGCGGAAGAGGTCGACGTGGATCATGAGGCTGTCGAAGACGACGGTGAGCACGAGGAGGACGACGGCGCTGACGGCTGTCGCCGTCCACCACCGCGCGCCGAGCTGCCGGCGCCACGCGACGACGACGGCGAGCACGGCGACCGGCAGGAGGAAGAGCCCGGCGAGCCCGAGGTAGGTCATGACCGCTCCCCCACCGGGCGGCGCGAGCGCAGCGCGAGGAGCACGAGACCGTGCAGGACGAGGGTGAGGTAGCAGAGGAACGTGACGAAGACGAGCTCCTCGAGGGGCAGCTCGGGCGCGAGCATGACGCCGGTCATCGCCTCGCTCTCCCCCCGGTAGTAGAAGCCCGCCGCGATCGCCGCGACGTCCCACAGGAGGAAGAACACCACACCGGCACCCAGGACGAGCGCCCCGCGGCGCGCGTCGGCCCACATGACCAGCCCGAAGCGTCGGTCCAGCAGGGCCATGCACCCGATGACGGCGAGCAGGGAGGCGAGGTAGGCGACCGCGATCACCGGCGCACCCCTCGTCGGGCCTGCTCGGCGCGGATCCGGTCGGTGACGACCTCCGCGCTGATGAGGCACATGGGCAGGCCGATCCCGGGGATGGTCCCGGCGCCGGCGAAGTAGAGCCCGGCGACCTTGCGGGAGGCGTTGCCGGCCCGGAAGAAGGCGCTCTGCCGCAGGGTGTGGGCGGGGCCGAGCATGCTGCCCTGCCAGGCGCCGAGGTCCGCGGCGAAGTCGCCCGGGCCGACGGTGCGGCGCACCCGGATCCGCTCCCGCAGGTCGGGGATGCCGGCCTGCTCGGCGAGCCGGTCGATGGCGGCGTCCGCCGCCGCCTCCACGGCGTCGTCGCCCGCGCCGTCGACGCCGCCGCGCCCGATGGCGGGGTCGGCGGGGACGGGGACGAGGATGAAGAGGTTCTCCGCGTCGGGCGGGGCGACCGAGGCATCGGTGCGGGACGGGGCGCACACGTACGCCGAGGCGGGGCTGGGGATGCGACCCTCACGGATGTCCCGGAAGTTGCGCTCCCAGTCGCGCGTGAAGAGCAGGGTGTGGTGGGTGAGCTGGGGCAGGCGGCCCTCCACCCCGAGGTGGACGAGCACACCGCCGGGGCCGGGGTCGTGACGGCGCCACCACCGCTCGGAGTGGTCGCGCAGGGTGGGCGGGAGGAGGTCGGTCTCGACGTGGTGGAGGTCCGTCGCCCCGACGACGACGTCCGCCTCCACCACCTGCTCCTGCCCCGCGGAGTCGCGGTAGCGCACCCCGGTGGCCCGCGCCCGGCCGCGAGGGCCGGGTGCGGTGGTGATCCCGGTGACCTCGCAGCCCGTGCGGACGACGGCTCCGTGCCGCTCGGCCTGGGCGGCGATCGCGGTGATGAGGGCGGTGAAGCCGCCCTGCGGGTAGCTCACCCCACCGGTGAGGTCGAGGGCGCTCATGAGGTGGTACATGCTCGGCGTGCGGTCCGGGGAGGAGCCGAGGAAGACGGCGGGGTAGCCGAGGATCTGGCGCAACCGGCGGTCGGTGAACCGCGCGGCGACGCGCGACTGCAGGGACCGGGTGAGCAGCGGGACGAGGCGGTGCGCCTGGCGCGCGACCTCGGGGGCGGCGAGCCACCGCGGGGAGGTGAAGCTCGTGTAGAGGAAGTGGCGCAGCGCGATGTCGTAGGTCCGCTGCGCGGAGGCGAGGTGGTCCGCGAGCCGGCGCCCCGCGCCGGGCTCGATCCGCTCGAAGGTCGCGAGGTTCGCGCCGGTGTCGGCGACGATCTCCACCGGCTCGGCCTCCCCCTCGAAGTAGACCCGGTAGGCCGGGTCGAGGGAGGTGAGCTGGAGCTGCTCCTCGGTCGAGGTCCCCACGCTCCGGAAGAACCGGTCGAAGACCTCGGGCATGAGGTACCAGGACGGCCCGGTGTCGAAGCGGAAGCCGTCGGCGCTCCACGAGCCGGCGCGCCCGCCGACGTCCGCGCCCCGCTCGAGCACCTCGACGCGGTAGCCGTCGCGGGCGAGGAGGGCCGCCGTCGCGAGGCCGGCGATGCCGGCACCGATGACGACGGCGGAGGGGGCCGAGCGCCCGGCTCGGCCCGTGCCCGTCGCTGGGACGCGGGCGGGGGCGGCGGGCGGCTGGGTCATCGGCGTCCTCCGGACACGGCGGCCCGGAGCACGATCCGGGCCTTGACGGCGTCGGGCACACGGACCCGGCGCGAACGGATCTCGGCCGCGGGCGTGGCCCGCAGCCGCTTGGACAGCTCGCCGAACAGCGCGTGGGCGAGCCACACGGCCCGCCGGCTGCTCGGCGGGAGCTGGAGGAGCGCCTCACGGGCCACCCGCAGGTCCTCGTCGATGTCGTCGAGGAGGACGTCGCGGTGCGCGTCGCTGAACGCGGCCGGGTCGAGCCCGGGGAAGTAGGTGCGCCCCAGGGCGTCGTGGTCCTGGCGCAGGTCGCGCAGGAAGTTGACCTTCTGGAACGCGGCGCCGAGGCGGCTCGCCCCGGGCGCGAGGCGGGCGTAGGTCGCGTCGTCCCCGCCGACGAACACGCGCAGGCACATGAGCCCGACGACCTCCGCGGAGCCGTGGACGTACTCGGCCAGGCTGGCGTCGTCGTGCGAGTCGACGGTGAGGTCGGCCCGCATGGACGCGAAGAACGGGGCGATGAGGTCGTCGCCGATGCCGTGGAGCCGGGCCGCTCGCGCGAAGGCGTGGACGACGAGGTTGGCGCTGCGACCGGTGGCGATCGCGCGGGCGGTCTCCTCCTCCAGCGCGTCGAGCATGCGGCGGCGGTCAGCCACGGACCACGATTCGTCGGCCTCGTCGACGATCTCGTCGGCCACCCGCACGAGGGCGTAGATGTTGCGCACGTGCTCGCGCTCCTCGGGGCCGAGCAGCCGGCACGCCCAGCCGAAGGACGTGGAGTACACCCCGATGACGACGGCGGCACTGCGGCTCGCGGCGTCGTCGTACCGGGTCCTGCGCAGAGGCATCAGGCGGCCCCGCGGGTGACGGCCCGGGCCCAGTCGTCCAGGAGCGGCGCCTGGGGAAGGTGGGCGACGCTCTGGCGCGCCTGCCGGGTGAAGTCCACCGCGAGGTCCTCGACGTACGTGCGCGCGCCGCACTCCTCGAGCAGCGTCCGCACCCGCGTGGCGTCGGCCTCGTCGGCCGTGCCGGCCGCGAGGACCGGCGCGATCTGCGGCCAGGCGGCGGTGGTCCGGGCGTAGGCGATGAGGGTGGTGCACTTGCCCTCGCGCAGGTCCGAGACCGTGCTCTTGCCGGTGACCGTCTCGTCCCCGAACATCCCGTCGAGGTCGTCGCGGATCTGGTAGACCACCCCGACGAGCTGCGCGTAGCGGGTGAGGGCGGCCTCGTGGTCCGCCGCCGCGCCGGCGAGCGCGGCGGCGAGCTGGACGGGCAGCTCGAAGGAGTAGACCGCCGTCTTCTGGTGCTCCATCGACACGACGGTGGCGAGGTCGCCGTCGCCGTCGAGGCTCAGCCGGACGTCGGCGAGCTCGCCCGCGGCCGACAGGTGCAGGGCACGGTCGAGGAGGTCGAGCATGCGGGCGACCGTCCCGGGCGCCGCCCCGCACAGGGCGAGGGTGCGCACGGCACCGGCGAGCGCGAGGTCACCCGCGAGGATGGCCGCGGTCTGCCCGTAGCGGACGGCCTTCTGCTCCTCGTGCCCCCGCTCGCGGGCGCGCGCGGAGAACTCCCCGACGACGTTCGGCACGCCGCGCCGGACGTCGTCGCCGTCGATGACGTCGTCGTGGACGACGAGCGCCGTGTGGAGCAGCTCGAGCGCGGCACCGACCCGGGCCGCGACCTCGCCCTGCCGTCCGCCGAGCGCGAGGTAGACGCTGTGGAAGAGGGCGGGGCGCAGTCGCTTGCCACCCTCGGCGGCCCGGGACAGCGCGTCCCAGAGCTCGCGGTGCTCGGAGGTCTCCCCGTGGCCCGCGCCGTCGGCGAAGAAGCTCGCGAGGGCGCCGTCGACCGGGGCGGGCGCGAGGGCGTCCCGGGTCGGCGCGCTCATCCTGGTGACCCTTGTGCCAGGACCCTGTCGGCGTTCATTCCCTCCACCTGCTCGACCATCCACGGGCTCAGCGCGAAGGGCACGGCCGCGACGGCGCGCACGGCGTCCTCGGGGGCCGCCCAGGCGTACTCGGCGACCTCCTCCGGGTTGGGATCGGGCTGCTGGGTGGTCGTCGCGACGAACACCGGGCAGATCTCGTTCTCGACGACGCCGGAGGCGTCGACGGCGCGGTAGCGGAAGTCGGGCAGCACGCAGCGCACGTCCTCCACCTCCAGGCCGAGCTCGTGGCGGGCGTAGCGGGTGATCGCGTCGAGCAGGTCCTCCCCCGGCCGCGGGTGCCCGCAGAAGGAGTTGGTCCACACCCCGGGCCACGTCTTCTTGCTCAGCGCGCGGCGGGTGAGGAGCAGGCGGCCGCTCGCGTCACTGACGTAGCAGGAGAAGGCGAGGTGGAGCGGGGTGTCGTCGGTGTGCACCGTCATGCGAGGCGCCGAGCCGATCGGGGTCCCGTCCTCCGCGAGCAGCGTGACGAGGTCCTCGGTCTGCGTCGTCGTCATGTCGTCTCCTGTCTCCTCGGTGCCGTCAGGGCCCGCACCCGGGAGGCGACGGTGACGACGGCGATGATGGCGGCAGCCACCGCCGCGGCGACGGCGGTGGTCGTCGCCTCAGCATCCCCTGTCCCGCGCCCGATCGCTATCCACGAGAGCCCCCAGACCGTCGTCAACGCCGGGGCGATGCGCCCGCGGCCGATGACGGCGACCGCCGAGCCGATGACCGCGACCACGGCGAGGACGCCCACGGCCCACAGCTCGGGTCGCGAGCCGCCGGTGAACCCGGCGCCGTAGAGCGCCGCGGCAATGTTCGCGCACGTCGCCACCGAGACCCAGCCGAGGTAGATCCCCACGGTCCCGTCGGCGACGACCGCCTCCACCCGGCTGCGCGGCCGTCCGCCGAGCAGCCGCGCGAAGGCGACCGCGAGGACGACGAGCAGCGCGAGGATGACGACGACGCTGAGCGCGACGATCCCGGCCTGCACGGCGAGGATCCACGCCGCGTTGAGCACGAGGGAGGCGGCCACGAGCCACGCGATGCGCCGCTCGTCGGTCCGGTCCCACCACTGCCACACCGTGTACAGGCCGAGGCCCGCGTAGATGACGCTCCACACCGAGAAGGCCTCGGTGGCGGGGGCGAGCAGGGTCGCGTCGGCCGAGAGGAGACCGTCGGCCGCCTCGGCGACCCGGGTCCCCCCGAAGACCCCGACGCCGATGAGCGAGCCGATGATGCAGACGACGAACGTCAGCGTGACGGCCACCTGGCGCACGAGCGGCGAGCGGCCCTCCCCGGTCACGGCGCTGCGGCGCACGGTCGTGCCCTGCCCGGTCACGTCCCGCTCCCGACCGGGGCGGGCTCCGGGCGACCGGGGACGGCGCCGGGGGCGGGGTCGTCCTCAGGGATCTTCGCCTTCCACGGCCACCACACCGGGCGACCGATGTCGTAGACGAGCCCGGAGACGAGCAGCGAGCGGACGACGAAGGTGTCGATGAGGACGCCGACCGCGACGATGAACGCGAGCTGCACGAGGAAGAGCAGCGGGATGACGACGAGCGCGCCGAACGTGGCCGCCAGGACGAGCCCGGCGGAGGTGATGACGCCACCGGTCATCGCCAGGCCGCGGCGCACCCCCATCCGGGTGCCGTGCGACAGGGCCTCCTCCCGCACGCGCGTCATGAGGAAGATCGAGTAGTCGATGCTCAGTGCCACGAGGAAGACGAACCCGTACAGCGGCACGGAGGCGTCGGCGCCGGGGAAGCCGAAGACGTGGTTGAAGAAGATCGCCGAGAGGCCGAGCGTCGCGGCGAAGGACAGCACGTTGGCCGCGAGGATGACCAGCGGAGCGACGATCGAGCGCAGCAGGATGACGAGCATGACGAAGATGACGGCGAGCACGATCGGGACGATGGTGCGCAGGTCCTGCTCCGCCGTCTCCTGGGTGTCGAGCCGCTGCGCGGCCGCCCCGCCGACGAGCGCGTCGGGGTCGACGTCGCGCACGGCGGTGCGGATCTCCCCCGCCGTGACGGTCGCCTCCTGGCTCTCGGCCGAGTCGGTCGTCGCGGCCTGGATCTGCACGAGACCGTCGATGACGACGGGCTGACCGTCCTCGCCCGCGAAGAGCTGGGCGCTGGCGACGCCCTCGACGCCGCTCACTGCCTCGACCGCCTGCTCGGCGGTGTCCTCGGCGGTGATGACGATGACCGGCTCGACGAGCCCGGCGTCGAAGTGCTCGCTGAGCACCTCCTGACCGGTGACGGCCTCGGTCTCGTCGAGGAACACGTCGCCGTCGCCGGTGCCGTTCGCGTCCAGGGTGGGCAGGAACGCGGCCAGGGCGAGCAGCGCGACGGCCGTGGTCACCCAGACGGCGCGGGGGCGGCGCGCGACGAACGTCGCGACGCGGCCCCACAGGCGGGTGGAGTCGTCGGCGCCGACGACGGCGTCGGGCTGGTACTGCGGCATGCGCGGCCAGAAGATCCAGCGGGCACGTCGGCCGCCGATGAGGAGGAACGCCGGCAGCAGGGTGAGCGCGGCGAGGACGGAGGCGGCGATGCCGATCGCGCCCACCGGGCCGAGGCTCGCGTTGGAGCCGAGGTCCGAGAGCAGGAGGCACAGCAGACCGACGATGACCGTGCCGGCGCTCGCGACGATCGGCGGCAGGGAGGCCTTCCACGCCACCTTCATCGCGTCCGTCGGGAGCGCGTGACGGGTGAGCTCCTCGCGGTAGCGGGCCACGATGAGCAGGGAGTAGTCGGTGGCCGCGCCGATGACGAGGATCGAGAGGATGCCCTGGCTCTGGCCGTTGAGCAGGATCGTGCCGTTGGCTGCGAGCGGCTTGACGACGAGCGCGGCCGCGCACAGCGCGAACACCGCGGTGAGGAGCACCGTGAAGGGCAGGCTCGGCGAGCGGTAGACGATGAAGAGGATGACGAGGACGACGACGAGCGCGACGAGGAGCAGGACTCCGTCGATGCCGCCGAAGGCCGAGACGAGGTCGGCGACGAAGCCCGCCGGCCCGGTGACCCAGGCGTCGAGGTCGGCGCCGACGAGCGTGTCGGCGGCGAGCTCACGCAGCGCGGCGACGACGGCGCCGGTGGTGCCCTCCTCCGTGTCACCGAGGGTCTCCTCCGCCGCGTCGGCGGAGATCGAGACGGGGAAGAGGAGCGCCTCGCCGTCCTCGGCCGGGATGACGGGGACCGGACCCTCGATGACGTCACCGACCGTGCTGCCGTCGGGCAGCTCGAGCTGAGGGATCTCGGCGGCGAAGGCCTCGGCCGCCTGGAGCTGCTCCGGGGTCAGCGCCCCGCCGCCGGCGGGCGTCGCGACCACGAGCGCGGGCAGCGGCTGGTCGCCGGCGAACTCGCGGGCGATCTCGTCGGCGCGGGTCGACTCCGCGCTCTCGGGGAGGAACGCGGCCTGGTCGTTCTCCTGGACCTCGGACAGGGTGCCCTGCGCCATGCCACCGAAGGCGGCGACCCCGAGCCAGACGGCGAGGACGGCGACGAGGACGAGTGCGCGGACCACGGCGCCGCCGCGTCCTTCGGACTTACGATGAGTTGGGGCGCTACGGCCGCCCTGAACACTAAGCACGCTTAGTAATATGGTGGAGGCGGCGTGACGATGCAAGCCGGGTGGGAAAGGACGTTGTGACGGAAGCAGGCACCACGGTCGAGACGCAGGGCGCCACGCAGGCGACCCCGGGCCAGGCCTACCCTCCCCCGGAGACCTGGCCCACCGGGCGACTCCTCTCCGCCGCCGCCCGCCGCGTCGAACGGGCGTGGGACGCCTACCTCCAGCAGTGGGACCTCACCCACGCCTCGGTCCCGGTGCTCGTCGTCCTGTCCCGCGGTTCGCTCTCCCAGCGGGAGATCGCCGCCAAGATGCACGTCACCGAGCAGTCGATCGGCCGCGTCCTGCGGGGATTGCAGGCCAACGGGCACATCACGCGCGCCCCCCACCCGGGCGACCGGCGCCGTCACGTCGTCGAGCTCACCCCGGCCGGTCTGGAGGCGCTCCACGCGCTGGACCACGCCCAGTCGGTCGAGTCGCTCATCGGCACGTCGCTGTCGCCGCAGGAGACCGCCGAGCTGCGCGTCCTGCTCATCAAGATGATCGCCGACCTGCCCCTGCAGGAGGAGCGGGAGGAGGTCTGAGCCGGGAGCCCCTACCATCCTCTGTGATGAACGACACCCCGCCGATCTTCACCCTGAGCCCCGACAACGAGCCCCGCTACCGCGGCCGCCCCGTCGCCGAGATCCTCGACCACCCCTTCGAGTCGGTGTGGGGGCTGCTCGTCGACGGCGTCGCCGCCCCCGCCCTCCCCCCTGCCGAGCCCTTCCCGCTGCCGGTGCGCACGGGCGACGCCCGGGTCGACGTGCAGAGCGCGATCGCCCAGCTCGCCCCCGTGTGGGGCTTCCGCCCGCTGCTCGACATCCCGCCCGAGCGCGCCCGGCAGGACCTCGCCCGCGCCTCGGTGCTCGCGCTGTCCTACGTCGCGCAGTCCGCTCGTGCCCCGGAGCTGCCGGCCATCCCCCAGCGGCAGGTCGAGGAGGGCCGGTCGGTCGCCGAGCGGTTCCTCATCCGCTGGTGCGGCTCGGCCCGGCCCGACCACGCCCAGGCGCTCGACGCCCTGTGGGCCGTTGTCGCCGAGGACGGCCCCGACTCCCCCTCGACCCGCATCGCCCGGATGGTCGCCGGCACGGGCGCGGACGTCGGCGCGTGCCTGTCCGGGGCGGTGTCCGCGGTGAGCGGTCCGCTCGCCGCCGGCGCGGCCGCCCGGGCCCAGCAGCTCGCCGTCCAGGTGAACGACGGGCTCGACCCGGCCGAGGCCGTCCGCACGGCCCTGCGTGAGCAGACCGTCGTCCCCGGGCTCGTCCCCGCCGCGCGCGACCCGCGCGCCGAGATGCTGCGCGAGGTGTGCCGCAGGCTCGACGCGCGGCTGTTCGAGGCCGGGCGGGCGCTGGAGCGGGCAGGCCGGGACCTCGTCGCCGAGCGCTCGGGCCGCCCGGCGAGCGCCAACGTCGTCTTCTGGGGTGCGCTCCTGCTCGACCACGTCGGCTTCGCGCCGCGCCTGTTCAACGCCCTCATCGTGTGCGGCCGGACCGCCGGCTGGTCCGCCCACGTCCTCGAGACCCGCGCCCAGCTCCTCACCCCCTGACCCCCCGACAGCCGCCCCACCCCCTGACCCCGCGACAGCCGACTTCCGCCCGACAGCCGACTTCCTCCCGACAGCCGACTTCCGCACGACAGCCGACTTCCCCGCCACAGCCGACTTCCGCACGACAGCCGACTTCCGCACGACAGCCGACTTCCGCGGACGCCTCGGCCCTCCCACGTCCTCCCGGTGGCAGGATTCTGACCATGACCTCCTCCGTGCAGATCCCCGCCGAGCTCCTGCCCGCGGACGGCCGCTTCGGCTGCGGCCCGAGCAAGGTGCGCCCCTCGCACGTCGCCGCCCTCGCCGCCGTCGGTGAGACGTTGCTCGGGACCTCGCACCGTCAGGCGCCGGTGCGCTCCCTCGTCGGCCGGGTCCGGGAGGGCCTCGCCGACCTGCTCGGCGCACCGGAGGGGTATGAGGTCGTGCTCGGCAACGGTGGCTCGACGGCGTTCTGGGACGCCGCCGCGTTCGGGCTCGTCCGCGAGCGCGCGGCGCACGCCGCCTTCGGGGAGTTCGGCCAGAAGTTCGCGACGGTCACCCGCCGGGCGCCGTTCCTCGCCGAGTCGCACGTCGTCACCGCCGAGCCGGGCTCGCTCGCGCGCCTGGGCCCGGTCGACGGCGTCGACGTCTACGCCTGGCCGCAGAACGAGACCTCGACCGGCGTCGTCTCGCCCGTCGAGCGCGTGCCCGACGACGGCGCCCTCGTCTGCGTGGACGCGACCTCGGCCGCGGGCGGGGTCCCCGTCGACCTCGCCGAGACCGACGTCTACTACTTCGCCCCGCAGAAGAACTTCGGGTCCGACGGCGGACTGTGGCTCGCGGTCATGTCCCCCGCCGCGCTCGCGCGCGTCGAGGAGATCGCCGCGAGCGGCCGGTGGGTGCCGGACTTCCTGTCCCTGGCGGCCGCCGTCGAGAACTCACGCAAGGACCAGACCCTCAACACCCCCGCGATCGCCACCCTCGTGCTCATGGCCGAGCAGCTCGACTGGATGCGCGACCAGGGCGGCCTCGCCTGGGCCGCCGCCCGCAGCGCACGCTCGGCGGAGATCCTCTACGGCTGGGCCGCGGAGCGCGAGTGGGCGACGCCGTTCGTCGCCGAGCCGGCGCACCGCTCCCCCGTCGTCGGCACGATCGACCTCACCGACGACGTCGACGCCTCCAAGGTGACGGCGGTGCTGCGCGAGAACGGCGTGGTCGACGTCGAGCCGTACCGCAAGCTCGGCCGCAACCAGCTGCGCGTCGGCATGTTCCCCGCCGTCGACCCCGACGACGTCCGCGCGCTCACGACGTGCGTCGACCACGTGGTCGGGGCGCTGCGCGGCTGACGCACACGCGGAAGTCCGCTCTCGCGCGAAAGTCCGCTCTCGCGCAGAAGTCCGCTCTCGCGCAGAAGTCCGCTCTCGCGCGGAAGTCGGCTCTCGCGCGGAAGTCGGCTCTCGCGCGAAAGTCGGCTCTCGCGCGAAAGTCCGCTCTCGCGCGAAAGTCCGCTCTCGCGCGAAAGTCCGCTCTCGTGAGGAAGTCGGCTCTCGCGCGGAAGTCGGCTCTCGCGGGGAGGGCTGCGGCCGTCGAGCGGCGGGCTCAGCCCCGCCCGGCGGTGACGCGCGCGACGTCCTCGAGCTCGCCGAGCGCCTGCCGGGCGAGCGCGACGTCCACGGCGCGCGAGACCGTGGCGACCTCACCGAGCAGCTCCGCCCCACCGGTCGGCGGCGTGCGGCGTCCCGCAGTCCGGGTCCAGGCCGGGACGTCCGCCGCGGCGGGGACCGCCTCGCGCCCTGCCTGCCGCTCCCGCGCCACCGCGCCCACCTGCGCCGCGGCGTAGCCGAACAGCGCGAGCGCCACGACGAGGAGCCCGAGCGCCTTGGTGTGCCCCGTGAGCACCGTCGCGACGTACCCGGCGAGCGGCACCCAGTACCGCACCTCGCCACGGATCTGGGTCTCGGTCACCTCCCACCCGTCGACGGCGTCGTTCGCGTCGCCCTGGGTGACGAACGTCGGGCCGGCGGCCGAGTCGGTCCGCGCGACGATGCGGTGCGTGACGAGCGTCGGGGTGTCCGGGTAGGGCATGACCGTGACGACGTCGCCGACCTCGAGGGTGGCGACGTCGCGGACCGGGGCGACGACGACCTGGCTGCCGGTGGGGATGGTCGGCTCCATCGAGCCGGTGAGCACCGTGAGGGGCGCCCAGCCGAGGAGCCGCGGGAGGACGACGAGCAGGGCCAGGACCACGAGGAGTACGGCGAGCGCGACGGCGGGCACCAGCCGGGCGAGCAGCATGGGGGTGAGTCGTCGGGGCCGTTGGGCGTCCCGGTGACGGGCGGTGAGGACGACGTTGCTCACGGGGTTCTCCTGGTCTCGGGCCCGGCGGGTACCGGTGGGGTGGGCGCGAGCGCCCGGCACCGGCCCACCTTCCCCCGCCCACCTCAACCACCCCCGCCTGCCCCCGCAGGCGCGGCTCAGGACTTCCTCAGCGTTCACCCGTTCGACACGTGCCGTTTGTCCGGTTCTGCTTGCATGAGTGTTTATGACCACATCCAGACGCCGTCCACTCGTCCGAACGGGCGGCCTGGCCGCCACAGCCGCCCTCGCGTTCGCCGCCCTCGCGGGAGCGCCCGCGAGCGCCGCCACCGAGGACTTCCGCATCCAGCCCTACCTGCAGAGCCCGACGTCGTCGTCGATGCTCGTGACCTGGTTCTCCTGGGAGGAGGAGCCCGGGCAGCTCGAGGTCCCCGGCCGCGCGCCGCTCGTCTCCGCCCCCGAGCTCCAGGAGCACCTCGACTGGACCGACAACAACCGGCAGCAGGCGGTGGACAACCCGGAGTGGGGCGACTGGTTCCGCGAGGGCCGCAACTACCGCCACCAGGTGCTCGTCGAGGGCCTGGAGCCGGGCACGACGTACGAGTACACCGTGCGCCAGGGCGACTCGGAGGTCACCAGCACCCTCACCACCGCCCCCACCCGGGAGGACTGGGACCACATCCGCTTCACCGCGATGTCGGACTCCGAGACCGAGCCGGCCGGGCGGGTGACGCACCGGGAGTGGGTGCCGGGCGTCGTCGCCGAGGGCAGCGAGCGCCCGTCGCCCACCGACTCGCTGTGGGCGCAGACGTTCGGGTCGGAGGACCGCCAGGGCGAGCGGATCCTGCGCTACGCGCTCACCGAGGACCAGGGCTTCGCCGCGAACCTGGAGATCGTCGCCGAGCGCGACCCCGACCTCATGCTCTTCGCCGGTGACCTCGTCCAGGGCGGCGGCTTCCAGCCGGCGTGGGACGAGTGGTTCCGCTACCTGAGCGGGGACGTCGGGCAGCTGGCGCAGAGCCGCCCGGTCGTCACCGCGATCGGCAACTGGGAGCCCTACGGCGCCTCCGACGGCGCGTACACGATCCCCGCGGTCATCGACGGGCGCGCGTCCTACCGCAGCTACTTCACCCCGCCGAGCAACGGCACCCCCGAGCACCAGAGCAACTACCACCGCGTCGACCACGGGCCGCTCACCGTGCTCACCCTCGACTCCACCAAGGGTCTGCCCGACGACCACCGCGACAGCTACCCGGAGGCGGAGCGTCTCACCGGCCGCGAGTTCACCGGGCCCGGCACCGACACCCAGTCGAGCTACACCTCCACCGCCTACGAGGAGGGCGGTGGCACCGACCTCTCGCCCTACAACCCGGGCAGCGTCCAGTGGGAGTGGGCGGTGGAGCAGCTCGCCGACGCGCGGGAGCAGGGCCAGGTCGTCGTCGTCCAGTTCCACCACGCGCCGTACTCCTCCGGGGAGCACGGCTTGCCGATGAACCACGTGGAGTCCTCCGGCCAGGGCGGCCCGCCGATGCGTGTGTACAGCGAGCTGTTCGAGGAGTACGGCGTCGCCGCCGTCATCTCGGGCCACTCGGAGATGTTCGAGCGCTCGTGGGTGGACGTCGACGGCGACGGCAGGGGCATCAACTACTACGACGTCGGCGTCGCGGGTGACGGCCTGCGCGGTGAGCGCCACGAGAACGGCAACCTGCTGTCCGAGCCGCTGCTCGAGTACAACCCCTACCGCGTGTGGTCGGCCGACCAGTTCGAGCCGGAGGTGTGGGACGGGGAGGTGCTCGTCGACGGCGGCAAGCACTACGGGCACCTCGAGGTGAACCTCGAGCGCAGCGCCGCGCGCAGCCAGGCGGGCGTCGCCGCGACGATGACGCTCACGCCCGTCTACTCCTTCCCGCTGCTCGACGAGGACCTCACCGTCCTCGGCACCGAGCGCCGCACCTACGACGACGAGGTCGTCCTGCTCATCGGCGAGGACGGCACGGTGCTCCCCGACGCCCCCGCGCCCACCCCGACGCCCACCGAGGACCCCGAGCCGACGGAGCCGCCGGAGCCGCCGACCGCGGACCCGACGCCGCCGCCCGCCGGCTCGGACGCCGACGCGGGCGAGCAGCCGGCAGCCCCGGCCCCGCCGAACGCCCCCGGTGGCGGGAGCCTGCCGAGCACCGGCGCGCCGGTGGGGGTTGCGGCCCTCGCGGCGCTCGCGCTCGTCGGCGCCGGCCTGCTCCTGCGGCGGCGACTGACTCACTGAGACAGCGGTACCTGAGGACCGGCCCGGCGGCTTACGCTGGGCCGGTCCTTTCGTCCTCACGCACGGGAGCAGAACGTGACCCAGCTCGCCTACGTCATCGCCGGCTCGGAGGCGACCGGCGGCGCCGGCATCCAGGCTGACCTCCGCACCTACCAGCAGCTCGGTGTCTACGGGGTCGGCACGATCACGTGCATCGTCTCCTTCGACCCGAAGAACGACTGGGCACACCGCTTCGTCCCGGTCGAGCCGCAGGTCATCGCCGACCAGATCGAGGCCGCGACGGCCACCCACGACCTCGACGTCGTCAAGATCGGGATGCTCGGCACCCCGGCGACGATCGACGTCGTCGCCCGCGCGCTGCGCGCCCAGCCGTGGCGCCACGTCGTCCTCGACCCGGTGCTCATCTGCAAGGGCCAGGAGGCCGGCGCGGCGCTCGACACCGACATCGCGCTGCGCGAGCAGGTGCTGCCGCTGGCCACCGTCGTCACCCCGAACATGTTCGAGACCCGCACCCTGTCGGGGATGGACACCATCGAGTCGGTGGAGGACCTCGCCGAGGCCGCTCGCCGCATCCACGCCCTCGGCCCGAGGTACGTGCTCGCCAAGGGCGGGGTGGAGCTGCCGGGAGAGGACGCCGTCGACGTCCTGTTCGACGGCGAGGAGGTCACGATCCTCTCCGAGCCGAAGATCGGCCAGGAGCGCGTCTCCGGCGCCGGCTGCACGCTCGCGGCGGCGACGGCGGCCGAGCTCGCCAAGGGCGCGGACGTGCACGAGGCGGTCCGCACCGCCAAGGCGCTCGTCACCGCCGGCATCCGCGCCCGGGTGGGCGCGCGGACCCCGTTCGACTCGGTGTGGCAGGGCGCCTACACCGCCTGACCGGCGGCGGCCCGGCCCGGACACGGCTCTGGGACGCCCCTTCGCGTGCCGATGGCGCGCTGCAGGGGGCGTCCCGGGGCGCCACGGGGCGTCCCGGAGGAGGCGGAAGAGGGGCTGGCTACATGCCCGTCACGTTCTCCGCGTCGGAGGCGCCGAGGCGGGCCGTGGCCTCCTCGTGGGACCGGGCGCGCTCGCTCGGGCCGACCATCGACACGTGCGGCCGGTGGCGCAGGCGGTAGGTGACCTCGACGTGCCAGCTCCGCTTGGCCCACAGGGTGGCGGCGAGGGCGACGACCATCGAGGCGATCGCGCCCACACCGATGGACCAGCGGGCGCCGAGCGTCTCCCCGACCCACCCGATGAGGGGTGCGCCGATGGGGGTCGTGCCGAGGAACACCATCATGTACAGGCTCATCACCCGCCCGCGGAACTGCGGGTCGGTGGACATCTGCACGGTGGCGTTCGCGGCGGTCATCATCGTGAGCGAGGTGAGGCCCACCGGGATGGTCATGAGCGCGAAGAGCTCGTAGGTCGGCATGAGCGCCATGACCCCGGAGGTGAGGCCGAAGGCGAACGCGGCCCCGAGGACCAGGCGCACGCGCGGCCGCTTGCGGCGGGCCGCGAGCAGCGCGCCGCTGAGGGAGCCGATGGCCATGATCGAGCCGAGGATGCCGTACTGCCCCGCGCCCTTGTCGAAGACCTCGGTGGCCATGAGCGCGCTCGTCAGCTGGAAGTTCAGCCCGAGGGCGCCGACCACGCCGACGACGACCATGATCGTCATGATGTCGCTGCGCCCGCGCACGTAGGCGAACCCGTCGCGGATCTGCCCCTTCCCGCGGGAGGTGTGCGGCAGCGCGTGGAGCTCGTCCTTGCGCATGAGGGTGAGCGAGAGGATCGTCGCGGCGAAGCTCACCGCGTTGATGATGAAGACCCACCCGGGTCCGACGACGGCGATGAGCAGGCCGGAGACGCCCGGCCCGATGAGTCGGGCGGCGTTGAAGGACGCGCTGTTGAGGCCGACGGCGTTGGGCAGGCTGGCGGGCGGCACCATCTCGGCGACGAACGTCTGGCGCACCGGGTTGTCCAGCGCGGTGACGACGCCGAGCGCGAGCGCGAAGACGTAGACGTGCCACAGCTGGGCGTGGCCGCTGAGCACGAGCGCGCCCAGGCCCGCGGCGAGCACGCCGAGGGCGGTCTGGGTGGCGATGAGGAGCTTGCGGCGCGGCAGCCGGTCGGCGAGCAGCCCGCCGAACGGGCTGAGCAGGAGCATCGGGAGGAACTGCAGGCCGGTGACGATGCCGACGGCCACACCGGAGTTGTCCGACAGCTCGGTGAGCACGAGCCAGTCCTGGGCCACGCGCTGCATCCACGTGCCGACGTTGGCGACGAGCGCCCCGGCGAACCACAGCCGGTAGTTGAAGAACCTCAGTGAGGCGAAGGTCGACCTCATACGTCGGCCACCCGCCGGAGGATCGCCACGGCCGCCGCGAGGGTGGCGCGCTCCTCGGCAGTGAGGCCGTGCAGGAGGTCGTCCATCCAGGCGTTGCGCAGCCGGCGGGTCTCCCCGACCACGCCGGCGCCCTTCTCGGTGAGCTCGATGAGCACCTGGCGTCCGTCGGTCGGGTGGCCGGTGCGCGCCACCAGCCCGGCGGTCTCGAGGGAGGCGATCGTCCGGGTCATCGTGGGCGGCTGGACGCCGTCGCGCTCGGCGAGCGAGCGCGGGGTCGTGGGTCCGTGGTGGGTCAGGCCGGCGAGCACGCAGTACTGGGCCTCGCTGAGATCCTCGCGGCCGGCCTCGGAGCGGATCTTGCGGGACAGCCGCAGGACCGTCACGCGCAGGTCGGAGGCCAGGTCAGGATCGGCGGGGACGCGGCTCGCCGTCGTCGTTGAGGGCGAGGTGGTGGGCATGCCCCCACTCTAGATCGTTAGTTCAGCGAACGAAACAGGCGAATCGGGTGAGGTCGACCACCCGGGCACGCCGACGCCCACCATGCGAGACGACGACGGCGGCCGCGCCCGGCTCCTGGACCGCCCGGGGACGCTCCGGGCCGGGTGCGACGATGACGGCTCCACGACGAACCGGAGGTACTGACCGTGCGCTCGAGCTCCGACCGCATCCTCACCACCCACGCCGGCAGCCTGCCGCGCACGCCCGAGCTGCTCGCCGCCAACGCCGCGCGCCAGACCGGCGAGGCACCGGCGGGCTTCGCCGACCTCCTCGCCGGGGAGGTCACCGACCTCGTCCGGCGCCAGGTCGAGGCGGGCATCGACGTCGTGGGCGACGGCGAGTACGGCAAGGCGATGAGCTCGCCGGTCGACTACGGCGCCTGGTGGTCCTACTCCTTCCAGCGCACCGGCGGCCTGGAGATCATCGACGACGCCTCCTGGGCCACCGCCGACGTGCAGTCCGCCCCCGGGGACACCCGCCTCACCGGCTTCCTGCACCGCCGCGACCGGGCGCTGTTCGCCGACGCGTACGCCGACCCGACGTCCGGCATCTTCACCGGCGACCCCAAGGCCAGCCCGTTCCCCTCGTGCACCGGCCCGCTGACCTACACCGGCCAGGACGCGATCGCGGCGGACATCGCCAACCTCACGGCCGCGCTGGAGCGCACGGGCGCCGAGGAGGGGTTCCTCACCGCCCTGTCCCCGGGCAGCGCCTCGCGCATCACCAACCGGTACTACGCGAGCGAGGAGGAGTTCGTCTACGCGTGGGCCGACGTCCTGCGCGAGGAGTACCGCGCAATCATCGACGCCGGCCTCGTCCTGCAGATCGACGACCCCTCGATCGCGGAGAACTTCGACCAGATCACCCCCGAGCCGAGCGTCGAGGACTACGCCGCCTTCACCCGGCTGCGCGTCGAGGCGCTGAACTACGCGCTGCGCGACCTGCCGGAGGACCGCATCCGCTTCCACCTGTGCTGGGGCAGCTGGCACGGCCCGCACACGACCGACATCGCGATGGCCGACATCGTCTCGACGATGCTGCAGATCAACGCCGGCGCCTACTCCTTCGAGGCCGGCAACGTCCGCCACGAGCACGAGTGGAAGGTGTGGCAGGACGTCGAGCTGCCCGAGGGCAAGCTCATCCTCCCGGGCGTCGTCTCGCACGCGACGAACGTCGTCGAGCACCCCGAGCTCGTCGCCGACCGCATCGAGCGCTTCGCCGCCGGGGTGGGCCGCGAGCGGGTCGTCGCCTCGACCGACTGCGGTCTCGGCGGGCGCATCCACCCGCAGATCGCCTGGGCCAAGCTCGAGACGCTCGCCCAGGGCGCGCGGATCGCGAGCGAGCGCCTCTGGGGCTGAGCCGGGACGACGAACGCGGCGGTGACCGGTGAGGTCACCGCCGCGTTCGCGTCGCGGGGGGCGGTCTCAGAGACCGAGCAGGTCCTGGATCGGGCCGAGCGCGAAGTAGATGACGAAGAGCACGGCGACCGCCCACATCAGCCAGTGCACCTTGCGGGCGCCGCCCTTCTTCGCCGCGGCGAGCACGACGTAGGCGATGAAGCCCGCGCCGATGCCCACGCTGATCGAGTAGGAGAAGGGCATGAGGATGATCGTGAGGAACGCGGGCACCGCGATCGACAGGTCGCGCCAGTTGATGTCGGTGACCTGCTGCATCATGAGGAAGCCGACGACGACGAGCGCGGGCGTCGCCGCCTCGTAGGGCACGAACTGCGCGAGCGGGGCGAGGAAGATCGACAGCAGGAACGCGATCCCGGTGACGACCGACGTCAGGCCGGTGCGCCCGCCGTCGCCCACGCCGGCCGCGGACTCGATGTAGCTCGTGTTGGACGAGACGCCCCCGGCACCACCGGCCGCCGCGGCGACCGAGTCGACGATGAGGATGGAACGCGTGCGCGGCGGGTTGCCCTCCTCGTCGAGCAGCCCGGCCTCGGAGCCGACGGCGACCATCGTGCCCATCGTGTCGAAGAAGTCGGCGAGCATGAGGGAGAAGATGAGCAGCGCCGCGGAGACGATCCCGAGCTTGGTGACGGCACCGACGAGAGAGAACTGACCGAGGGTGAGGAACTCGGGGAGGCTGAAGATCGACCCCTCGATCGCCGGGACGGTCAGGCCCCAGCCACCGACGTCCCCGTCGGCCCGCAGGCCGACGTCGGCGACGGCCTCGATGACGCCGGCGAGGATCGTGGCCACGACGACGCCGATGAGGATGGCCCCGCGGACCTTCTTCACGAAGAGGATGAGGATGAGGAACAGGCCGACGATGAAGACGACGGACGGCCACCCGACGATGGAGCCGTTGTGCCCGAGCTCGAGGGGCGTGCCTCCGGGGCGGACGATGCCCGCGTTGACCAGGCCGATGAGCGCGATGAACAGGCCCAGGCCCACCGAGATGGCGACCTTGAGCTGCTGGGGCACCGCGCGGAAGACCGCCTCGCGCAGTCCGGTGAGCACGAGGACGAGGATGAGGAGGCCCTCGAGCACGACGATGCCCATGGCGTCGGCCCAGGTCATCCCCGGCAGCCCGACGATGGTGTAGGCGACGACGGCGTTGAGGCCGAGTCCCGCGGCCAGGGCCAGCGGGAAGTTGGCCACCGCGCCCATGAGGATCGACATGAGGCCGGCGACGAGCGCCGTGCCGGCCGCGACGGCGGCGAAGTTCGGGCCGTCGGTGCCCCCACCGAGGAAGGCGCCGGTGCTGTCCGGGGTGGAGAGGATCAGCGGGTTGAGGACGAGGATGTAGGACATCGCGAAGAACGTGACGATGCCGCCGCGGATCTCGCGTCCGACGGTGGAGCCCCGCTCGGAGATCTGGAAGTGGCGGTCGAGCCAGCTGCGGTTGTGAGTGCGCGTCGGCGCAGTGGTGGACATGGCCAGAATGGTGCCAGAGACCGCGCCCCGCTCGGCGGGTTGCCCACCTTTCGGTGACCCCGGCTTACGATCGGAGACATGCGCCTGCCGGAGACCCGCTCGGAGGACCTGCCACCCGTGCGGGTCAACACCGTGACGATGTTCCTCACCGGCACGGTCGCGTGGGTGCTCGCCCTCGTCGTCGTCCTCGTCCTGCAGGCGACCGGCCGGGAGGTCTCCGGCGGCGTGCAGATCTGCCTCACCGGGATCGGGCTCGGTCTGCTCGGGGTCGCGTGGGCCGTGCCGCGTCAGCGCCGCGCGCAGCGCCGCGAGGCCGCGCAGCCGCCCACGCCCTGAGCTCGGCCGCCACCGAGCGCCCACTCTCACCCCACCGCTGGGGCGCAGCCCTCAGAGCAGGCCGGCCCGACGGCGGGTGGTGCGGTTGGCGTGGACCGACCAGCGCGGCACCCACCGGCCCAGGGCGCCCGCGGCCGCCGTGCCCGAGGCGGCCATGACCCAGACCCCGGCGGCGAGTGACCCGGCCGCCGCCCCTCCGGCGACGACGAGCGGGCCGAGCGCGGCCCCGCCGTCCTGGAACATCCGCCAGATGCCGAGGAACTGGGCCCGTTCACCGGGCGGTGCGGTGTCGGCGCCGAGGGTCATGAGGATGCCCGAGCTCATCCCGTTGCCCAGGCCGAGGAGGACGGCGACGGCGCTGAGCGCACCGACCGTGCCGGTGAGCGGCAGCAGGGCCATCGCCGCGCCCATGGTGAGCATCGCGGGGATGCCGATCCACAGCCGGCCGTGGGAGTCCATGACCTTGCCCGCCGGGTAGAACAGGAGCATGTCGGCGCCACCGGCGATGCCGAAGATGATGCTCGTCACTGCCGGGTCGAGGCCGAGGTGCTCACCCCACAGCGGCAGCACGGTCTGCCGTGCGCCGCGCACCGCGCCGACGAGCAGCACTGCCACGCCGAGGGTGGCGAACACCTGCCGGTGCTCGGCGAGCACGGAGCGCAGCGAGCGGGTCGGGGTCGGGGCACCCTCGCCGCCCGGGCGGTCGCCGGGCCGGCGGTCGGGGCCGACTGCGGCGATGACGGCGGTCGCGACCAGGGAGGTGCCGAGCGCGAGCCAGTAGGCCGCGCGCACGTCACCGCCGTGGATCACCGCTGCGCCCGCGAACGGCCCGATGAACAGCCCGATCCGGTGGACGCCGGCGAGCGTGGACAGCACCCGGGCCCGGCGCAGCGGCGGGGTGATCTCGGTGAGGTAGGCGTGCCGGGCCAGGTTGAACACGGCGTTCGCAGCGCCGATGAGCAGGACGCACACGCCGAGCACCCCGAGGCTGGGCGCCAGGGCGCACCCGGCGAGCCCCGCCGTCGCCACCATCCCGGCGAGGAGCATGGCCCCGCGGTCCCCCAGGCGGGCGGCGAGCGCCCCGGCCGGCAGGTCGGCGAGCAGCTGGCCCAGCGGCAGCAGCGCCGCCATGAGCCCGGCGAGCGCGAGCGAGGCGCCGAGCCCGGTCGCGGTGATCGGGACGATCGGCAGGACGGCACCCACACCGATCTCGAAGACGAGGGACGGGAGGAACGCCCCGAGCACGACGGTGCGCACCGGGAACATGGGTTCCCGGCCCGTCCCACCGGGCCGCCCCCCTCCCCGCCGGGGCGAGGAGGAGGGCGTGCTCACGGCTGGTCCGGACCGGCCTGCGGGTCGCCGGAGGAGGCCTGGCCGAGGGAGACGACCTCGAGGTCGAGCTCGTCGATGACCGGCTCGGACGGGTTCCACACGCTCGGCCGCTTGCGCTCGCCCGTCTCGGAGTGCGCACCGCAGCCGTGGTCGAGGCTGACGACCCCGCCGTCGTCGGGCGACCACTCGTTGGCGCACACGCCGAAGACCTGGCGCAGCGAGCCGGCGAGCGGGAGGAAGAAGGCGCACGTCGAGCAGGGGGCGTCGGCGGCGCGCGCGCTGGGCGCGTTCGGGCCCCGCTCCCCGTCGTACCAGCGGGTGGCGGCCTGGCGGCGTCCTTCGGGGGACAGCACGCGTTCGCGCCCGAGCCCGACCTCGTAGGCGACGTCGTGGCCGAGGACGTCGGCGTCCTCACCGGTCGCCTCGTAGCCCGCCTCGAGCCGGTCGTCCTCGCCGTTGTACGGCAGCTCGTCGGTGGGGCCGACGTCGCTCGGACGCAGGCGCTGGGACCACGGCACCCACCGGGGGGCCAGGACGGAGTCCTCACCGGCCAGGTGGTTGACCTCGACGACGGTGGCCCGGCGCGCCCGCGGCGGGCGCGCCACGGTCACCGCCCAGTACCAGCCGCGGTAGCCGGGCTTGAGCGACTCGAAGACGTGCGTGAGGAGGCGGGGGCCCTCGAACACGTAGCCGACGTGCTCACCTACCTGGTCGGCCCCGACGTCCTCGACGACGGCCTCGCGCGCGACGTCACCAGCCGCGGCAAGCACCGATTCCTTGGTGGGCGGGGTTGGGCGGGGCACGAGGACGGCAGCTGTCACGTCGTCGATCCTAAGCGCTATCAGGCGTCGAACTGGTCGGCGAGCACCCGCAGGACCTGCGCGAGCTTGGTCCCGCGCGTCCCGTCGGGGTAGCGACCACGGCGCAGGTCGGCGGAGGCACGGTCGAGCTCACGGATGAGGTCCTCGACGATCGGGACCATGTCCTCGGCCGGACGGCGCTGGGCGCGCACGACCGACGGCGGCGGCTCGAGCAGCCTCACGGAGAGCGCCGAAGGGCCCTTCCTGCCGTCGGCGACACCGAACTCCACCTTGGTCCCGGGCTTCGGGTTGGGGTTGTCGGCGGGCAGCGCCGAGGCGTGGAGGAACACCTGGTCACCGTCGTCCGCGGTGATGAAGCCGAATCCGCGGTCCTGATCGAACCACTTGACCTTGCCGGTAGGCACGTGAGGGCCCTCTCTGGAGACGGTGCGGGGGCGGGAAGCATGGGGTGCGAGCATGGGGTGCGGTGTGCCGCCCGGCCAGGATACCGGCCGAGCGGCACGAACGGTCGGCGCTATACCGTGGGCGAAACCGCGGAAGGACGAGGACATGACGCAGCAGCCACCGGACACCCTGCAGCAGCAGGTGCTGGGCCAGCTCGCCCGCTGGGTGGTCACCGGTCTGCCGGTGGAGCCCGGCTGGGACGAGCTGCACCTCTACCTGCGCCCGCTGCGCGACGCGGTGTCCTTCCGCCTCGTCGAGGTGCGCGGGCAGGAGCGCGGCGCCCGGCTCGGGCGCCTCACCCCCGACCAGGCACCCCACGCCCTCGCCCGCCGGCTGCAGGACCTCGGCGTCGACGGCGGCAGCGGCACGTGGGTCGAGGCGGCCCTCACGCTGGCCGCCACCGGCTGGCCGACGCCGACCTACACGGTGACCGGCCGGTTCAACCGCGACGCCGACCCCGCGCCGTGGCGCGAGGGCGACGCGCCCCTCGACGCGACCGACCTCGTCCACCACCTCACCCGCTACCCCCGCCGCGCCGAGGCGGTGCCGGCGTGGATGTCCGAGCGGGTCGCCGCCGCCGGGCTGGACCTGCCGCCCTACCGCGAGGACACCGCCGCCGAGGCGGCACCGCCCGCGAGCACCCCCGGGGAGCGGCGCCGGGTCGAGGCGATCGACGTCGTCGTCGACCGGGACGGTCCGACGCTGCCCGACGGCACCCGCCCCGGCCGCCGGAGGCTGCGGCTGGGCGGCTCGCTCGGCCTGCACGACGTCCTCGAGACCGTCGGCGTCCCGCTCCCGTTCGTCGACGACCACGGGACGTGGATCGTGCGCGCCGGGGAGAGCCGCACCGACGGGCCGGTGATCGCCGTCGTCGAGCAGGGAGCGGGCGCCTCGACGGGCGCGGTGCCCTCCGTGCGGGTCCACCTCGTCACCGACGCCCAGCCCGCCGACCTCGCCGACGACGACGGCCGCCTGCCCCTGTACTACTGCTCCGCGCCCGGTGAGCTGCAGGTCGTCCTCGACAGCGCCCGCCTGGGCGAGGTCACGCTGCCGCCGCGGCCGGTGACCCCGCCGGACAACGAGCCGGTGCGCGCCGCCGTCGCGGAGTTCGCCGCGGAGCCCGGCCCCAAGCGGATGCTCGACGTCCTGCGCCAAGTGCTCGGCGGACGCCTCGTCGTCGACGCGACCGGCTCCGAGCTGCCCTCCCCCGGCGCCCCGAGCCCCGAGCTGCGTCTGGCCACGCTCACCGCGCCGGACGGCAGCCGGGCGCTGGGCGTCTTCACGAGCAACGCCGCGCTCGTCGAGTTCCGCCGCACCGCGGGCGGCCCGGGGACCGTCACCGGCATCGCGCAGCACGGCACCCGGCTGCTGGAGATGTTCCACGGCTCGTCCGAGCTCACCTGGTTCATCGTCGACCCGGCCGGCCCCTCGTGCGCCATCGGGCACAAGGAGGCCGAGCTCGCGCTGGCGGCGCCGAGCGCCGTCGCGGTCAAGGACCTCCTCGCCCGTGACCACACGACCCAGGAGCTGCTCGCCGCGCTGAGCGAGCCCGACGCCACGCTGTTCATCGCCCACGCCGAGATCGAGGGACGCACCGGCCCGGTGCTCGTGCGCGACCGCTCCGACGGCCGCCCGCTCATGCTCGCCTTCACCTCCCCGGTGGAGGTCACGGCCTACAACCAGAAGGTCGGGGTCCGCCGGCTGCCGGTCGGGGCGGTGTTCGAGCTCGTGCTCGCCAACCGGGCCAAGGCGCTGGTCCTCAACCCCGGCGGGCCGCGCGCGGTGCTGCCCTCCGCGCAGGTGTGGCACGCGCTCGGCAACCCGGACCTGCCGCCCGTGACGGAGCCCGCGCCCGGCACCCCCGACGACGCTCCGGGCGGTCCGTGAGCACCGCGCGCCTCGCCGACGTCGTCGCCGCCCTCGCCGGGCTCAGCGACGACGGGCTCGTCACGCTCCTGCGCGACCGGCCCGACCTGCCCGTCCCGCCCCCCGCCCACCTCACGGCGCTGGCCGCCCGCGCCGTGTCCCGGCCGTCCGTCGAGCGGGCGCTGGCCGGGCTGGACCGCCACACCCTCGACGTCGCGGAGTCGGTGTGCGCCCTCGCCGCGCTCGGGCCGGTGACCCCGCAGGCGGTGGCGAAGGCGCTGGGCACGCCGAAGCGGCAGGTCACCGACGCGTGGGCGACGCTCACCCGGCTGCTGCTCGTCGTCGACGGGCTGCCCGTCGCGGCGCTGCTGGAGACGCTCGGCCCCTACCCGGCCCGCCTCGGGCCGCCCCTGGCCGCCCTCACCGGCACCCACGAGCCGGTGACCACCGCCGAGCGGCTGGCGCAGGTCATGGCCGACGCGCCGCCCGCCGCGCAGCGGGTGCTCGACGCGCTCGTCGCCGGGCCGCCGGTGGGCGTGACGAGCGGGGAGCCGGGCACCCGGTGGCTGCTCGACCACGGCGTGCTCCAGCGGCTCGGCGCGAGCCAGGTCGTCCTGCCGCTGGAGACCGGGCTCGCCGCCCGCGGCGGACGCACGCACCTCACGACCCAGCCCGTGCCACCGGCCGTCGCGGCACCGACCCGGCCCGCCGCCGTCGTCGCCGCGGAGTCGACGCGCGCCGCGGAGGAAGCCGTGCGGCTCGTCGGGCTCGTCGTGCGCGAGTGGTCCCTCGAACCGGTGCCCGCGCTGCGCAGCGGCGGCCTCGGGGTGCGCGAGCTGCGCCGGCTCGCGGCCGAGCTCGACCTCGCGCCCGAGCGGGCCGCGACCGTCGTCGAGCTCGCCGCGGCGGCCGGACTGGTCGTGCCCGACGACGACGGCGAGCGCACCGTGTTCGTCCCCACCGCCGCGGCCGCGGACTGGAGCGAGGACGAGCTGGCCGACCGGTGGGCGGTGCTCGCGACCGCGTGGACAGGCTCGACACGCATGCCGTGGCTCGTGGGCACGCGCGACGACCGCGGGACGCTGCGCGCGGCGCTCGGCCCGGGCCTGGAGCGCGGCTGGGTGGCCCGGCTGCGGCGCCGGGTGCTCGCCGCGCTCGCGGAGCTGCCCGCCGGGACCGCACCGGGCGCGGCGGACGTCCACGCCCTCCTGCGCTGGCGCGCCCCGCGCGCCACGCCCCCGGAGGCGAGCGTGGCGGCGGTGCTCGCCGAGGCGGAGCTGCTCGGTCTCACCGGCGCCGGGGCGCTGTCCACGGCCGGCCGCGCCGTGGCCGCAGGGGAGGAGCCGGCCGACGTCGCAGCGGCACTCGCTGCGGACCTGCCCGAGCCGGTGGGCGAGATCCTCCTCCAGGGCGACCTCACCGCCGTCGTGCCGGGACGCCCCACCCGCGAGCTGGCCGAGCTGCTCGGGCACGTCGCGGACGTGGAGAGCCGGGGTGCGGCGCTCACCGTGCGGTTCACGGCGGAGTCGGTACGGCGGGCGCTGGACGAAGGGCTGGCGGCCGACGCGCTGCTCGCCGACCTGGCCAGCGCCTCCCGCACACCGCTGCCGCAGGCGCTGGAGTACCTCGTGCGCGACTCCGCGCGGCGTCACGGGCGCCTGCGGGTGGGCGGGGCGGGCAGCTACCTGCGCACGCCCGACGAGGCGACCACCCGCGCGCTGCTCACCGACCCGCAGCTCGCGACGCTCGGGCTGCGTGAGCTCGCCCCCACCGTGCTCGTCAGCCCCGCCTCACCGGGTGAGCTCCTCGAGACGCTGCGGCGCAGCGGTGCCGCGCCGGTGCTCGAGGGGCCCGCCGGCGCGGTGTCGCTCGGCTCGCGGGCGGGCGCCCGGCGGTCGGTGCGGGCGGCCACGCTCGTGCGCCGCGCCGGGGAGGTCCAGGTCCAGGGGCCCGACGACGCCGCCCTCACCGCGCTCGTCGGCCGGATGCGCCAGGGCCAGACCCGCGCCGAGCAGCGCGACGACCTGCCCGCCACCGACCCTGTCCACACCGTCGCCGCGCTGCGGGAGGCCGCGAGCGCCGGCAGTCAGGTGCGCGTCGAGGTCATCGGCGCGAGCGGCCGGCCCGAGCGGCGCCGGGTGCGCCCGCTGAGCGTCGAGGGCGGCCGGGTGCGGATGCTCGACCTCGACCGCGAGGCCGAGCTCGTCGTCGCCGTCCACCGGATCAACGCCGTCGGGGCGATCGACGGCTAGCCCGGCGGCCGCGGCGCTTCGCCGTCGTCGCCGGGTGGTGCCCCAGGTCCGCCCGCGGCGTGACGCAGGCTGATCCTCACCGCGCCGAGGAAGACCTGGATCACCAGGCCGAGGAGGACGAGGCCGGTGACCATCTGGACGGTGACGACGACGCGCGCCGGCTGCGAGACCGCGGCGATGTCACCGAAGCCGACCGTCGCGAGCGTGGCGACGGTGAAGTACAGGGCGTCGGTGCGGTCGACCGGCTCGGTGAAGGCACCGGGCTCACGGGCCGACATGGCCGTGTAGGCACCGGCGAAGAGGAGGACGTACAGCGGGATCGAGGTCGCCAGCGCCTCCACCGCGCGCAGCCGCGGGGAGGGGGAGATGACCACCGCCCGCAGCTGCCACACCAGCAGCGCGCCCAGGACCACGAGCCCGACGACGAGCACGACCGGAGCACCGCCCCGCTCCAGCGGGAGCGCGTAGTAGACCGCCAGCAGCACCACCCCGGTCAGCAGCGGACGCAGCAGCGTCCAGGGACGCACCCGGTGGCGTCCGGCGGAGAGCTCGGCAGGTCCACTCATCGCCGGTGATTGTCCTCCCAGGGCTCCGGGACCGCAGGGGCGAGGGACGTCACCGTGACCGGAACGCCCGGAGACGCGACAATGGTCCGATGCCCGACGGCCCGCTCATCGTCCAGTCCGACAAGACCCTGCTCCTCGAGGTCGACCACCCGCGCGCCCGGGACGCCCGCCGCGCGATCGCCCCGTTCGCCGAGCTCGAGCGCGCCCCGGAGCACATCCACACCTACCGCCTCACCCCGCTCGGCCTGTGGAACGCGCGTGCCGCGGGCCACGACGCCGAGCAGGTGGTCAGCGCGCTCATCGACTACTCGCGCTACCCGGTCCCCCACTCCCTCCTCGTCGACGTCGCCGAGACGATGGACCGCTACGGGCGCCTCACCCTCCTCGCCCACCCCGCGCACGGGCTGGTCCTGGAGACGACCGACGTCCCCGTCCTCGAGGAGGTGCTGCGCTCCAAGCGCATCACCGGCCTGGTCGGCGAGCGGCTCGACGAGCGCACCGTCGTCGTCCACTCCAGCGAGCGCGGCCAGATCAAGCAGGCGCTGGTCAAGCTCGGCTGGCCGGCCGAGGACCTCGCCGGCTACGTCGACGGCGAGGCCCACCCGATCGCGCTCGACACCGGCGACTGGTCGTTGCGCCCCTACCAGGAGGAGGCCGTCGACGGGTTCTGGCACGGCGGCTCCGGCGTCGTCGTCCTCCCCTGCGGTGCGGGCAAGACGCTCGTCGGCGCCGGGGCGATGGCCCGCTCGGGCACGACGACGCTCATCCTCGTGACCAACACCGTCTCCGCCCGCCAGTGGCGTCACGAGCTGCTGCGCCGCACCACCCTCACCGAGGACGAGATCGGGGAGTACTCCGGCGCCCGCAAGGAGGTGCGCCCGGTGACGATCGCGACCTACCAGGTGCTAACCACCCGGCGGAAGGGTGTCTACCCGCACCTGGAGCTGCTCGACGCCCGCGACTGGGGCCTCATCCTCTACGACGAGGTCCACCTCCTGCCCGCCCCGATCTTCCGCATGACGGCCGACCTGCAGGCCCGTCGCCGCCTCGGCCTCACCGCCACGCTCGTGCGCGAGGACGGCCGGGAGGACGAGGTGTTCTCCCTCATCGGGCCCAAGCGGTACGACGCCCCGTGGAAGGACATCGAGGCCCAGGGCTACATCGCCCCGGCCAAGTGCACCGAGGTGCGCCTGACCCTGCCGCAGCACGACCGCATGGTCTACGCCACCGCCGAGGCCGACGAGCGCTACCGCCTCGCCGCGACCGCCGGCGGCAAGGAGCGCGTGGTCGAGGACCTCGTGCGCCGCCACCCCGGGGAGCAGGTGCTCGTCATCGGGCAGTACCTCGACCAGCTCGAGGACCTGGCGGGCCGGCTCGACGCCCCGCTCATCACCGGCGCGACGACGGTCAACCAGCGCGAGGTCCTCTTCGACCGGTTCCGCGCCGGGGAGCTGCCCGTCCTCGTCGTGTCGAAGGTCGCGAACTTCTCCATCGACCTGCCCGAGGCGTCGGTCGCGGTCCAGGTGTCCGGGTCGTTCGGCTCGCGGCAGGAGGAGGCTCAGCGCCTCGGGCGCCTGCTGCGGCCCAAGGCCGACGGCAAGACGGCGCACTTCTACACGGTGGTCACCCGCGACACGGTCGACCAGGAGTTCGCCGCGCACCGCCAGCGGTTCCTCGCCGAGCAGGGCTACTCCTACCGGATCGTCGACGCCGAGGAGCTCGAGTCGCTCGACCGCTGATCCCGCCGGTCGCTACAGGTCGCCGAGCCGGGCGATCCCCTCGAGGGTGGCGGCGGTGCGGCGGGTGAGCGCCGCGTGCTCGGGGTCGGCCGTGCCGGTGCGCACGCGCTCGGCGAACCACGTGGCCTGCGCGCCGTACTGGTCGCCGTCGACCTCGAGGACCTCCCGGTCCTCGCTCCGCTCGACGACCACCCGCGCGGGCGCGTCGCGGCGGTCGGCCCGGAACGCGTCGGGCAGGTGGATCGTGCCCTCGCTGCCGATGAGCCGCGCCTCCGCGCGGAAGGCGGCGTCGAAGGAGCAGTGGAGGTTCGCGGTGAGCGCCCCGTACCGGGCGGTGACGGACACGCGGGTGGCCACCCCGCCCGGCTCGTCGCGGTGGGAGACGACGCCGAGGTCGTCCGGCTCGCTGCCGGTGAGCCAGCCGAGCAGGTCCACCGGGTAGCAGCCGATGTCGTTGAGCGCGCCGCCGCCGAGGTCGCGCCGCAGCCGGATGTTCGGCGGCTCGGTGCGGGCGAGGGTGAAGTGGAAGGAGCTCTCCACGGTGACGAGCTCGCCGATCGCCCCGCCGTCGAGCAGCTCGCGCACCCGCCGCAGCTGGGGGTGGTGGCGGTACATGAACGCCTCGGCGACCTGGACCCCGGCCCTGCGGGCGGCCGCCTCGACGGCGTCGAGCTCGGCCAGGCCCAGGACGATCGGCTTCTCGCACAGGACGTGCTTGCCGGCCTCGGCGGCCGCGACGGTCCAGCGGGCGTGCTCGGTGTTGGGCAGCGCGACGTAGACGACGTCGACCTCCGGGTCCGCGAGCAGCTCCTCGTGGCTGCCGTAGGCCCGCGCGATGCCGAGGTCGGCCGCGTAGCCGGGCGCCCGGCCGCTCGCCGAGCTCACCGCGAGGACCTCACCGGCACCCGCGCGCCGGATCGCCGGGATCATCGCGGTCCGGGCGATCCCCGCCGCACCCAGCACGCCCCAACGCAGCCCGTCCACCATCGTCTCCTCCTGTCGCCGTTCCCGCCGCCAGCGTATCCCCGGCCGGCCACGCACCCCGGCCCCGCGCCCCGCCCGCCCTGCTCCCGTCGAGGTCGCACGTTCCGCTCACTGGTCACCTGTTGTCTCGGCGGGACGGTGAGGGGAACCGGCGCCCTCGACGCAGGAGCGCGGGCGGCCGGCACGGCATGATGGGCGCGATGACGACGACGGCGGAGCACGTGGGCGAGCACGGCGAGCAGGTGGGCGCCGAGCTCGTCGCCGTCATCACGGCCGTGCAGAACGCCACCCCGCTCGTCCTCACCACCGCCGACGGCCGCCTCCTGCCGTCGGGCCCGCTCGTGCCCGGGCGCGGCACGATGCAGGCGAACCTGCGCGCGTGGGTCACCCGCCAGACCGGCTACGAGCTCGGGTACGTCGAGCAGCTCTACACCTTCGCCGACCGCAGCCGCGGCCCGCGGCCCGTCCTCGAGGTCTCGTACCTCGGCCTCACGACCGTCTCGTCCGTCACCCCCGGCTGGCGCTCGTGGCTGGACTACTTCCCGTGGGAGGACCAGCGCTCGGGCGACGACGGCGCCCTCGCCGCGCTCGCCCCGGCCCTCGAGCGGTGGGCCGAGGAGGACCCCGACCAGGCCGCGCGCCGCCGGCTGCGCGTCGCTGTCACCTTCGGCCTCCACGGCCAGCCCTGGCCGCCCGAGCTCACCCTCCAGCGCTACGAGCTGCTCTACGAGGCGGGCCTCGTCCCCGAGGCGCACGGCGGCGCGGCCACCCCGGGGACCGGGCAGCCGATGGATCGCGACCACCGCCGCATCCTCGCCACCGGCATCGGCCGGCTCCGCGCGAAGATCCAGTACCGCCCCGTCGTCTTCGAGATGCTCCCCGAGTCCTTCACCCTCGGGCGCCTTCAGACCACCGTCGAGGCCGTGGCCGGCCAGCTCCTCCACAAGCAGAACTTCCGCCGCCTCGTCGAGCAGCAGGACCTCGTCGAGGAGACGGGCGAGGTCGACTCCTCCACGGGCGGGCGCCCCGCCAAGCTCGTCCGCTTCCGCCGCGCCGTCCTCGACGAGCGCGAGGCCGCCGGGACGAAGCTGCCCATCGCCCGCTCCCGGTAGCGGCCCGCCCCGCGGGGGACATTGCGTTGCGCCGACTGGGACGCGAAGATCGCATGGTGAGCCAGACCTCCCCCCGGCGCCTGCGCCGTGCCGCCCTCCTCGCCCCTCTCCTCGTGCTGCTCGGCCTCGTCGCCGGGCCGGCGGCCGCCGAGCCGCCCCTCTTCCTCCAGGACCGGGTGACCGACGAGGCGGGGGTGCTCGACGGCGGCGAGGTGGACGACGTCGAGGAAGCTGTCGCGGACCTGCAGAGCGAGGCGGGGGTCTCCCTGTTCGTCGTCTACGTCGACTCCTTCGACGGCATGGGCTCCGAGGCGTGGGCCGAGGAGACGTACGAGACGTCGAACCTCGGCACCGACGACTCCCTGCTCGCCGTCGCGGTCGAGGACCGCGCGTACTTCCTGGGTGGCGGCACTGCGCTCGTCTCCGAGGCGGGATACGCACAGATCCGCACGAACCTCGTCGAGCCCGAGCTCGCCGAGGACAACTGGGGCGCGGCAGCGGTCGCCGCGGCGGAGGGTCTGCAGGAGTGGGCGACCAGCGGCACTATTGACGGCGCAGCGACCGGCGAGGGCTCCGGCGGCGGCATGGGCTTCCTCGGCACGCTCCTCGTCATCGGGCTCATCGGCATCGCCGTCATCGCCGTCATCTCCTGGGCCCGCAGTCGCAGCCGTGGTCAGGTCGCGGGGCCGCGGACCCAGGAGCTGCCCCCGGACCACCCGCTGCGCCTGTCGACCGAGGAGCTGAACAAGCGCGCCGGCTCGGCGCTGGTCGCCGTCGACGACGCGATCCGCTCCTCGGCGGAGGAGCTCGGCTTCGCCCAGGCGCAGTTCGGTCTCCAGGCCACCGACTCCTTCAGCGCGGCCCTGGAGGACGCCAAGGCCAAGGCCGGGCGCGCCTTCCACATCCGCCAGCTGCTCGACGACGACCAGCCGGAGACCGAGCCGCAGGCGCGGACGATGATGGCCGAGATCCTCACCCTGTGCGACGACGTCGCCCAGACCCTTCGTGACCAGGCCGCCCACTTCGGCGAGCTGCGCGACATGCAGTCCCGCGCCCCGCAGGTGCTGGCCGAGATGGAGCAGCGCGCCACCGAGGTCGAGGGCCGGCTGCCCACGGCGCGCGTCGTCCTGAACGGCCTCGCCGCCCGCTACCCGGCCAGCGCCCTCACCTCGATCTCGCAGAACCCGCAGCAGGCCACCGGCCTGCTCGCCGGCGCCCGCGAGGCCATCGCCGAGGGGCGCCGCCAGATCGAGGGCGAGGACCGCGCGGCCGCCGTCGCCGCCGCCTACACCGCCCAGGAGGCGATCGGCCAGGCCGCGTCGCTGCTCGACGCCGTCGACCGCGCCGGGGACGACCTCGCCCAGGCCGGCAAGCGCCTCGACGCCGCGCTCGCCTCGATCAGCTCCGACGTCCAGGACGCCGCACGGCTCGCCCCCGAGGACGCCGTCGTCGCCCCGCGCGTCGTCGAGGCCAGGGCCGCGATCGAGCAGGGCAACCAGGCGCGCCAGGGCGGGGACCCGCTCGCCGCGCTCGCCCGGCTCACCGCGGCCGAGGACGCCCTCGACGCCGCCCTCGCGCCCTCGCGTGAGCTCGACGAGCGACGCCGCCGTGCGCAGGGCCAGCTCACCCACCGGCTCGACGCCCTCAACGCCCGGATCGGCGCGGTCTCCGAGTTCGTCCGCACCCGGCGCGGGGCGGTCGGCACCGAGGCCCGCACCCGCCTCGCCGAGGCGTCCCGCCTCGCCCAGCAGGCCGGGGAGCTCGCCGGCTCCGACCCCGAGCGCGCCCTCGCGCTCGTCCAGGAGGGCGAGCAGCGCATCGCCGCCGCCCAGCAGCTCGCCGAGCGCGACACCGACTCCTTCGGGGGCGGGTTCGGCGGCGGCCTCGGCGGAGGTGGTGGCCGCGGCGGGATCGACGTCGGCTCCCTCATCCTCGGCGGCATCCTCCTCGGCGGCGGCGACCGGCACAGCGGCTGGGGCGGTGGCGGCTTCGGCGGAGGTGGCGGCTTCGGCGGGGGCGGCGGCTTCGGCGGCGGCGGCGGGGGCTTCGGCGGCGGTGGCGGCTTCGGCGGAGGCGGCGGCCGGTTCTGAGAAGCACGGCCGGACCACGACGCGTTTTTGCAAGAATCCAGCAGGACCACACGACGAGAGGCAGCACACCATGACCGAGAAGCAGAGCATCCTGGGTCGCATCGCCCAGCTGACGCGGGCGAACGTCAACGCCCTCATCGACCGGGCCGAGGACCCGCAGAAGATGCTCGACCAGCTCGTGCGCGACTACACCAACTCGATCATCGAGGCCGAGGAGGCGGTGGCCGTGACCATCGGCAACCTCCGTCTCGCCGAGCAGGACCACGCTGCCGACGTCGAGGCCGCCCGCGACTGGGGCAACAAGGCCATCGCGGCGTCGAACAAGGCCGAGCAGCTGCGCGCGAGCGGCGACACCTCCGAGGCCCAGCGCTTCGACAGCCTCGCGAAGATCGCCATCACCAAGCAGATCGCGGCCGAGAAGGAGGCTCGTGACGCCGAGCCGATGATCGCCTCGCAGAACGAGGTGGTCGACAAGCTCAAGACCGGCCTCACGCAGATGCGCGTCCAGCTCGAGGGTCTCAAGAGCCGGCGCGACCAGCTCGTGGCCCGCCAGAAGACGGCCGAGGCCCAGGGCAAGGTGCAGAGCGCCATCTCCTCGATCAACGTCCTCGACCCGACCACCGAGATCTCCCGCTTCGAGGAGCAGGTGCGCCGCGAGGAGGCACGCGTCGCCGGCCACGCCGAGCTCAACGCGGGCTCGCTGGAGTCACAGTTCGCCGAGCTGGAGGACTACGGCACCCAGAGCGAGGTCGAGCTGCGGCTGGCCGCCCTCAAGCAGGGCAAGCAGCCCGGCCAGATCGAGGCCTGACCGCCCCTCCCCTCACCCCCTTCCGGCGAGAGCCGGGTCGTGCACACGTGCAGGATCCGGCTCTCGCCGCATGTGAGGGTCCCCTCTCCCGCCGAGAGATGGATCGCGCACGCCGTTGCGGCCCTCGCCCCTGCGACGTCGCTAAGGTGTGGCCATGACGGACTCCCCGCGCACCTATCTCCTCATCGACGGGGAGAACATCGACGCCACCCTCGGCATGAGCGTGCTGGGCCGGCGCCCCGCCCCCGAGGAGCGGCCGCGCTGGGACCGCATCCTCGACTTCGCCGACGCCGTCTTCGACCAGCCGGCCAAGGGTCTGTTCTTCCTCAACGCGAGCTCGGGCCAGATGCCGATGGGCTTCGTCCAGGCGCTGCTCGCGATGAGCTTCCACCCGATCCCGCTCGCCGGGGCGGCGACCGAGAAGGTCGTCGACATCGGTATCCAGCGCACGCTCGAGGCGATCGCGCAGCAGCCGGAGGGCGACGTCCTCCTCGCGAGCCACGACGGCGACTTCCTGCCCCAGGTGGAGCAGCTCGTCGACGCCGGCCGCCAGGTCGGGATCATCTGCTTCCGCGAGTTCGTCAACTCCCACCTCACCGAGCTCACGTCGCGCGGCCTGAAGATCTACGACCTCGAGGACGACCTCGGGGCCTTCCAGACCCCGCTGCCGCGCGTCCGGATCATCCCGCTCACCAGCTTCGACCCGATGCGCTACCTCTGAGGTGACCGACCTGCTCGTCCGCGGGGCCCGGCTCGTTCCGGTCGCCTCGCGGCGCCCCCGCGCCGTCCCGGCCCCACCTGCGGGCGTCGTCGACGTCCGCGTGGAGGACGGGCGGGTGGTCGAGGTCGGGCCCGGCCTGCGCGGGCGCGGTGAGGAGCTCGACGCCGAGGGCCGGTGGCTCGTCCCGGGCCTGTGGGACCAGCACGTCCACAGCGGCCAGTGGGCGCGCTCGTTCACCCGCGTCGACGTCTCCTCGGCCGCGAGCGCCGCCGACGCCGTCGCGATCGTGCGGGCCGCCGTCGCCGGCCGTCCGCCGGCACCCGGCGTGCTCCTCGAGGGGTACGGCTTCCGGGACGCGCTGTGGCAGGACGTGCCGACGACGACGGCGCTGGACGCCGCGGCGGGCGACGTGCCCGTCGTCCTCGTCTCGGGCGACGTGCACTGCGGGTGGCTGAGCAGCGCCGCGATGGCCCGGCTCGGGGTGCCGCACCGCGACGGGCTCGTCCGGGAGCACGAGTGGTTCGACGTGCTCGCGCGCATCGGGCGCCTGCCGCACGCGGAGGAGGCGGGCCTGCGCGCGGCGCTGGGGTCGGCGGCGGAGCGCGGCGTCGTCGGCATCGTCGACGTCGAGTTCGCGGCCAACCACCGCAGGTGGCCCGAGCGTGTCGCGGCAGGCCTGGACACCCTGCGCGTGCGCACCGGCGTCTACACCGACGACCTCGACGACGTCCTCGCCGCGGGCCTGCGCACCGGCGCCCCCCTGCCCGGCGGCGCCGGGCTGCTCACCATGGGGCCGGTCAAGGTCATCACCGACGGCGCGCTCAACACCCGCACCGCGCACTGCCACGACCCCTACTCCGGCGGCGACGGCACCCACGGGGAGCAGACCGTCCCCGCGGCCGAGCTGCGGGCGCTCATGCGTCGCGCGAGCGCCGCCGGGCTGACGACGGCGGTGCACGCCATCGGCGACGCGTCGGTGACGATCGCGCTGGACGCCTACGCGGCCACCGGCGCGCGCGGCACGCTCGAGCACGCCCAGCTCGTGACCGCCGAGGACGTGGCGCGCTTCGCGCGGCTGGGCGTGGCCGCCAGCGTCCAGCCCGCCCACCTGCTCGACGACCGCGACGTCGCCGAGGCGTACTGGGCCGGGCGCGCCGGGCGGACCTTCCCGCTGCGCGACCTGCTCGACGCCGGGACGGAGCTGCGGTTCGGCTCCGACGCGCCCGTCGCCCCGCTCGACCCGTGGCTGGCGATGGCCGCGGCCGTCTCCCGCACCGGGGACGAGCGTCCCCCGTGGACGCCGGAGCAGCGGATCACCCCCGCCGAGGCGCTGGCCGCGAGCACCGACGGCTGGGGCACGGTGGCCCCCGGACACCCGGGCGACCTCGTCCTCCTCGACGCCGACCCCCTGAGCGCCGACCTGCGCACCATGCCCGTCGCCACCACCATCCTCGCCGGCCGCGTCACCCACGACACCCGCTGACCCTCGGGCGGACGGTCCTCCCTCTGGGACGCCCTTCTGCGCCCGCGCGACCCTGCTGCAGCGCGCGTCCCAGGGCGCCAGGGGGCGTCCCAGGGAACTCGTCACCTCTCGGACGCCCTCCCGCCGAACGGCATCGAGGAGGTTCCCAGGGAACCTTCAGGAAATCGGAGGACACTGGAGGTATGACCGAGGGACAGGCGCGGCTCCTCGTCGTGGACGACGAGCCCAACATCCGCGAGCTGCTCACGACGTCGCTGCGCTTCGCGGGCTTCGACGTCGTCTCCGCCGCCGACGGCAACGAGGCGATGCGCCTGGCCGTCGAGGCCGAGCCGGACCTCATCGTCCTGGACGTCATGCTCCCGGACATGGACGGCTTCACCGTGACGCGCCGGCTGCGGGAGAAGGGCCACCACACCCCCGTGCTGTTCCTCACCGCGCGCGACGACATGTCCGACAAGGTCACCGGCCTCACCGTCGGCGGCGACGACTACGTGACCAAGCCGTTCTCCCTGGAGGAGGTCGTCGCCCGCATCCGGGCGATCCTGCGGCGCACCCAGCAGCAGGAGGACGACTCCGCCATCCTGCGCTACGCCGACCTCGAGCTCGACGAGGACGCCCACGAGGTCCGCCGCGCCGGGCGGCTCATCGACCTGTCCCCCACGGAGTTCAAGCTCCTGCGCTACCTCATGGTCAACGCCGGCCGGGTGCTGTCGAAGTCGCAGATCCTCGACCACGTGTGGGAGTACGACTGGGGCGGGGACGGCGCGATCGTCGAGTCCTACATCTCCTACCTGCGCCGCAAGATCGACGGCCGCGGCAGCGACGGAGAGAAGCCGGTCCCGCTCATCCACACCCGGCGCGGGGTCGGCTACCTCCTGCGCGAGCCCACGAGCGGCCGATGACCCTGCGCGAGCGAGCCGCCGCCGTGCCCCTGCGCGGCCGGATCGTCGTCCTGCTCGTCCTCCTCCTCGGGGCGGGGCTGACCGTCACCGGCCTGACGACCACGACGCTCCTGCGCGGCTACCTCCTCGCCGAGACCGACGAGCAGATCTCCACCGCGGCGCGCAACGTCGACCTCGACGTGCTGCGCAGCAGCGCCGAGGCCGACGTCATGCCGACCACCTACTACGTGCGCCTGCAGTCGGCGGCGGGCGAGCCGCTCGTCGTCGCGGCGCGCTGGACGGTCCAGCAGTTCGGTACGCCCGACCTGCCCGCGCAGGTCGAGGGGCTGGGCGAGGGCTACACGGTCGGCAGCGACCGCCCCGGCCAGCGCTGGCGCGCGATCACCTATCTCGTCCAGGACGCCCCGGCAGGGACGACGCTCACCGTCGCCCTGCCCCTTGCCAGTGCCGACGACACCCTCGCCCGCGTCTCACTGACGATCGTCGTCACCGGGATCGCCGTGGTCCTGCTCGCGGCGACGCTCGGCTCGCTCGCCGTGCGGCGCGCGCTGCGCCCACTGCGGGAGATCGAGGAGACCGCCGGGGCGATCGCGGCGGGCGACCTGTCCCGCCGGGTGCCCGAGGCGAGCCCGAACACCGAGGTGGGGCGGTTGTCCTCCTCGCTCAACACGATGCTCGCGCAGATCGAGCGGGCCTTCGCGGCCCAGGCCGCCTCCGAGAGCCGGATGCGGCGCTTCGTCTCCGACGCGAGCCACGAGCTGCGCACCCCGCTCGCCACCGTGCGCGGGTACGGCGAGCTCTACCGGATGGGCGCGATCCCGCCGGAGGAGCTGCCCGCCGCGATGGCGCGCATCGAGAGCGAGGCGCAGCGGATGGGCGGCCTGGTCACCGATCTCCTCCAGCTCGCCCGGCTCGACGAGGGCCGCCGCCTGGAGCGCCGGCCCGTCGACCTCACCGTGCTCGCCCACGACGCCGTCACCGACCTGCGGGCCCTCGACCCGTCGCGCACGACGACGTTCGTCCCGCTCGAGGGCGCCGTCGCGGGCCCGGGGGCGACGACCGTCCTGGGCGACGAGAACGCGCTGCGCCAGGTGCTCTCCAACCTCACCGGCAACGTCGTGCGCCACACCCCGCAGGGCACGCCGGTGGAGGTGGCGGTCGGCCGGGCCGGCGATGCCGTCGTCCTCGAGGTGCGCGACCACGGCCCGGGGATCTCCCCCGAGCACGCCGAGCGGGTCTTCGAGCGCTTCTACCGGCTGGACGACTCGCGCGCCCGGGCCTCGGGCGGCTCGGGGCTGGGCCTGGCGATCGTCGCGGCGCTCGTCGCCGCGCACGGCGGGACGGCCCGCGTGCTGCCCACCCCCGGCGGTGGCACGACCGTGCGGGTGCAGCTCCCGGCCGCGCCCGCGGGCGAGCCCTCTGCCGAAGGCTAGGCCGGGTACACCTCGACCTCGGCGGCCTTGACGACGAAGAGGACCTCCTCGCCCACCGCGAGGGCGAGGGCGGCGAGCGAGGCGGGCGTGACGTCGGCGGCGAGGCGGTTGCCCGAGGCGGTCTCCCCGCGCACCCGCACGAGCGCGCCCTGCTGCTCCAGCCCGGTGACCCGGACGGCCAGGACGTTGCGCGGGCTGCCACCGGGCGCCGTCCGGTGCACCGCGACCGTGCGCGGCGCGAACGCCGCCGCCGCCGGTCCGCCGGCGGGGCCGTCGTCGGCCGGGCCGTGGACGACGTCGCCCCCCACCCGGACCGCCCCGTCGCCCACGTGCTCGCCGAGCAGGAGGTTGACGCCGGCCAGCCGCGCCGCGAACCCGGACCGCGGCCGGGTGAGCACCTGCGCCGTCGGCCCCTCCTCGACGACGCGCCCGTCCTCCATGACGACGACGGCGTCGGCGACCGCGAGCACGTCGAGCAGGCTGTGGGTGACGACGACGGCGGTGCGCCCCGCCTGCCGCAGCGCGCGGCGCAGCACCTGGCGCAGCTCGGCGGCGGCGTCGACGTCGAGCGCGGCGAGCGGCTCGTCGAGGAGCACGAGGCGCGGCTCGGGAGCCAGCGCCCGGGCGATGGCGACGCGCTGCTGCTGCCCGCCGGACAGCTCGCGCGGCCGGCGCCCGGCGAGGTGCGCGGCGCCGACCTCCTCGAGGCGGGCGAGCGCCACCTGCCGGGCACGTGCCCGCCCGGCGCCGAGCGCCCGTGGTCCGAAGGCGACGTTGTCGGCGGCGTCGAGGTGGGGCAGCAGGAGCGGCTCCTGGGCGCACAGCGAGATGTGACGGCGGTGGGGCGGGACCCAGGTGCCAGGCCCGGCGACCCGCCGCCCGGCCACCCACACCTCCCCCTCCGACGGGCGCAGGGTGCCCGAGGCCAGGGCGAGCGCGGTCGACTTCCCGGCGCCGTTGGCCCCGACGAGGGCGATCACCTGGCCGGCGGGCACGGTGAGGTCGACGCGCACCCCGCGCTCGGGGACGACGGCGCGCACGTTCAGCGCGGGAGCGTTCACCGGGCACCCGCCCGGCGCCGGCCCCGGCCCTGCGTCGCGACGACGAGCGCGGCGGCGAGGACGATGAGCAGGAGGGACAGCGCGATCGCGGCGTCCGGGTCGGTCTCGCGCTGGAGGTAGATCTCCAGCGGCAGCGTGCGGGTGACGCCCTGGAGCGAGCCGGCGAAGGTGAGGGTCGCGCCGAACTCCCCGAGGCAGCGGGCGAAGGCGAGGGCCGTCCCGGAGGCGAGCGCCGGGGCGAGCAGCGGCAGGGTGACCCGGCGCAGCACCGTCGTCGGCCCGGCGCCGAGCGTGGCCGCGACGACCTCGTGGCGCCGGCCCGCCGTCCTGGCGGCCCCCTCGACCGACAGGACGAGGAACGGCAGGGCGACGAACGCCTGGGCGAGCACGACCGCCGTCGTCGAGAAGGCGATGTCGATGCCGAGCACCTCGAGCTGGCGCCCGAGCAGCCCGCGGCGGCCGAACGTCGTGAGGAGCGCGAGGCCGGAGACCACCGGCGGCAGGACGAGCGGGAGGAGGACGACCGTGCGCAGCACGCGCGCGCCCGGCAGGGCGGTCCACGCGAGGACGAGCGCGAGCGGCACCCCGAGGACGACGACGAGGAGCGTCGCGGCCGCCGACGTGCGCAGGCTCAGCCACAGCGCGTCGAGCGAGGCCGCGGAGGTGAGGAGGGCGGGCAGCTCGGCCCACGGCACCCGCAGGAGCGTGCCGGCCACGGGGACGGCGATGAGCAGCACCCCGGCCGTGGCGGGCACGAGCACCCACCGGGGCAGGCCGGCGGTGGTCACGGGGTGCCGAAGCCGGCCGCCGCGAGGACCTCCTGGCCCACGGGTCCGCTGACGAGGTCGATCCACGCCTGCGCGAGCGCCTCCTGGTCGGTGCCGGTGGTGACGGCGACCGGGTAGCGGTTGACGACCTCCTCGGCGCCCTCGACGGGGACCACCTCGACGGCGTCCCCGGCGACGACGGCGTCGGTCGAGTAGACGAGCCCGGCCTCGGCCTGCCCGGAGGTCACCTTGCCGAGGACGTCGGTGACGCTGTTCTCCTCGCTCACCGGGGTGAGGGTGAGGCCGAGGTCCGCGGCGAGCGCCTGGGCGGCGGCCCCGCACGGGACCTGCGGGGCGCACACGACGAGGTCGGCGCCGGCGAGCCCCGCGGCGTCCAGGCCGGTGACCCCGCCCGGGTTGCCGGCGGGCACGACGAGCGTGAGGGCGTTCTCGGCGACGACCTGCGGCTGGCCGGCGACGGTGCCGTCCTCGACGGCGCGGGCCATCGTGGCCTCGTCGGCGGTGGCGAGGACGTCGGCGGGGGCGCCGGCGTCGAGCTGGGCGACGAGGTCGGCCGACCCGGCGAAGGAGAAGGTGACCTCGGTGCCGGGGTGCTCGGCGGTGAACAGCTCGCCGAGCTCCTCGTAGACCGTGCGCAGCGAGGCGGCGGCGTAGACGGTGAGCTCGCCCGAGGGCGTGGTGGCCTGCTCGGCGCCGCCGTCGGTCGCCCCGCAGGCGCCGAGGGCGAGCACGGCGAGGGTGGCGGCCGCGAGCGCGCGCGGGCGGCTCACGGCTCGACCCGCGGGGCCTGGACGATGACGGTCGTCGCCTTGACGACGGCGGAGGCGAGCGAGCCCGCCTCCAGGCCGAGGTCGCGGGCGGCCTCGGCGCTCATGAGCGAGACGACGCGGAAGGGGCCGCACTGGAGGTCGACCTGCGCCATGACGCCGTCGGCCTGGACCCGGGTGACGAGGCCGGTGAAGTGGTTGCGCGCGGAGCTCGACACCCCGCCCACCTCGGGCAGCTGGCGCCGCTCGGCGAGCTCCTGGGCGTAGCGGGCGAGCTCGGCGCCCTCGACGACCTTGCGACCGGCGTCGTCGGTCCGCGCGTCGAGCTGTCCGTCCTCGACCCACCGGCGCACGGTGTCGTCGCTGACCCCGAGGAGCGAGGCAGCCTGACTGATCCGAAACTGCGGCATGCCGGAGAGGTTAACACCGCATCTGCGGAGCCGAATTGGGTCCTTGGGGCTAGAGCTCGGTGCTCGTCGGACTGCGCCGCCGCCGCTCGCGCGGCGGGGCCACCGGCTCCCACCCCCGTCGCGGGGCCCGGGTGCCGCGCGAGGGCCCGCCGCGGGAGCGGTAGACGACGAGCGGGCGGGTCGAGTACTGCACCGGGGCGGAGAACGCGTGGACGAGCCGGGTGAAGGGCCAGACGAGGAAGAGGAGGAACGCCGCGACGATGTGCAGCTTGAACTGGTAGGGCACGTCGGTCATGAGCTCGGGCTGCGGCTGGAGGGCGAACAGCGAGCGCAGCCAGGGGGAGATCGTCTCCCGGTAGTCGTAGCCGTGGCCACCCGCGAGGATCTGGTTCTGCACGGTCGCCCACATGCCCAGCAGGATCGGCATCCCCAGCAGGACGTACATGACCTTGTCCGTCCGGGTGGTCGCGAGGAAGACCGGGCCCGTCTTGCGGCGCCGGTAGATGAGGATGGCGAGCCCCACGATCGTCATGAGGCCCGCCAGCGAGCCGAGGTAGGTGGCGATGACGTGGTAGAAGTCCTGGCCGATGCCGACCGCCTCGGTCCAGCTCTTCGGGATGAGCAGACCCATGAAGTGGCCGAGCGCGACGAAGAGGATGCCGAAGTGGAACATCGGTGAGCCGAGCCGCAGGAGCGCGTGCTCGTAGAGCTCGGAGGAGCGGGTGGTCCAGCCGAACTTGTCGTAGCGGTAGCGCCAGAACAGGCCGACGACGAACACCGCCATCGCCACGTACGGGAAGACCACCCACGCGATCGTCGCCGCTGCGCTCATGGCCTGACCTCCCTGTCGTTGGTGCCGCCCGGTGCGAAGGGCTCCAGCGGCCCGAGTGCGTTGAGGCCGACCATCTCCGAGGGTGGGCCGGAGGTGATGAGCTCGAGGTACCGGTCGCGGACCTCGTCGCTCACCGGCGGCAGCGTGAGGCACACGGCCTCGACGACGGCGGCGTACGGGCTGCCCACGCCGGTGAGCGCCGAGCGCAGCACCTCGATCCCCTGCCGGTGGCTGCCGAGCAGCCCGGCGGCGATCTGCGGGTCCCCGCGGGCGGAGAACTCCAGCACGGTGGGCAGGAAGTCGGGCAGCTCGTCGCGGTCGAGCTCCCAGCCCGCCGCCCGGTAGGCCTCGACGAAGCGCACGAGCGCGGTGCCCCGCTTCCGGGTGTCCCCGGTGAGGAAGTAGGACAGGTACATCGAGCACTTGCGCTTGAGGTCGAACGTCTCGACGTAGTGCCGCGCGAGCGCGTCCTCCCCGAGCTCGGCGGCCGTGTCGAGGAAGCCCCACAGCCGCTCCCGCACGGGGCCGGGCAGTCCGCCGGTGGCCGCCCGGACCGTGCCGTGGCCCGCCAGCCGCTGCGGAGTCGGGTAGTCGAGGAGCACCGAGGCGGCCATGTGCGCCACCGTGCGCTGCGCGGGCCTCAGCCGCACGGGGGTGAGCGGGACCAGGCCCGGGGCCCGGATGAAGCCGGTCATCGCCGTCCCTCCCCGACCGGCGGCTCGTCGCCGGGCGACCTGTCCCCGGTCCGGTCGGTCCCGCCCGCCTGCGGCCCGGGGTCCCCCGCCGGGTGGGGGTCGCGCTCGGACACCGCCGGTCCGGACTCGATGTCCCCGGAGTGGACCTCCTGCCCGCCCTCGGAGGGGGCGACGTCGACGCCGGCGGCGGGGACGGTCTCGCTGCGCTCGTCGTCCCGCTCGCCCGGCGCGGGCGGGAACAGCCCGCTGGACCCGCGCCCGTCCCAGTTGAGCAGGTTGGTCCGCCCCGGCGTCGAGGGCGCGTACGGCGAGGTCTGCCGGTCCTTGAGGACGTGGAAGTTCTCGACGGCGGCCGGCACGTCCGCTCCCGAGCCGGTCCCGAAGGGCCCGGCCCCGCCCATCCCGGGACCGCCGTGGACGTCGAGGGAGCAGGCCATCTCCTCGAGCTCCTGGGCGATCTCCGCGTGGGTCGAGGGGATGACGTAGCGGTCCTCGTACTTCGCGATGGCGAGCAGCCGGTACATCTCCTGGATCTCCGCGCCGGTCATGCCGACGGCGGCGGCCGTCTCCTCGCGCGGCTCCTCCCCGAGGTTGAGGTCGCGCATGTAGGAGCGCATCGCCGCCAGTCGGCGCAGCACCCGCTCCACCGGCGCGGTGTCCCCGGCGGTGAAGAGCCCGGCGAGGTACTCCAGCGGGATCCGCATGGTCGACAGCGCGGTGAGCAGCGTGCGGGCGTCCTCGCCGTCGTTGCCGGAGGCGGTGACGGTGTCGACGACGGGGCTGAGCGGCGGGATGTACCAGACCATCGGCAGGGTGCGGTACTCGGGGTGGAGCGGCAGGGCGACCTCGTAGTCGGTGATGAGCCGCCAGACCGGGGAGGCCTGCGCCGCCTCGATCCAGTCCTCGGGCATGTTCTCCCGGCGGGCGGCGGCGACGACCTCCGGGTCGAACGGGTCGAGGAACACCCTGCGCTGCGCGGCGAGGAGGTCGTGCTCCTCAGGGGTCGCGGCGGCCTCGGACACCCGGTCGGCGTCGTAGAGCACGAGGCCGATGTAGCGCAGGCGGCCCACGCACGTCTCGGCGCACACGGTGGGCAGGCCGGCCTCGATGCGCGGGTAGCACATCGTGCACTTCTCGGCCTTGCCGGTCTGGTGGTTGAAGTAGACCTTCTTGTACGGGCAGCCGGTGACGCACATGCGCCACCCGCGGCACTGGTCCTGGTCGACGAGGACGATGCCGTCCTCGGCGCGCTTGTACATCGCGCCCGACGGGCAGGAGGCGACGCACGAGGGGTTGAGGCAGTGCTCGCAGATGCGCGGGAGGTAGAACATGAAGGTCTGCTCGAACTCGGCCTTGACCTCCTGGTTCATCTTCCGCAGGACGGGGTCGGCGGCCATGGTCTCGGTCGACCCGCCGAGCATGTCGTCCCAGTTCGCCGACCACTGGATCTTCATCGGCTCCCCGGAGATCAGCGACCTCGGCCGGGCGACCGGGGTGTGCGGGGAGTCCGCGGGCGCGGACAGGAGCATGTCGTACTCGTAGGTCCACGGCTCGTAGTAGTCGTGGATGGTCGGCATCTTCGGGTTGGAGAAGATCGTCGCGAGCTTCCTCGCCCGGCCGCCGGCCTTGAGCTTGAGCTTGCCGCGCCGGCTCAGCGTCCAGCCGCCCTGCCACACCTCCTGGTCCTCGTAGGTGCGGGGGTAGCCGAGACCTGGCCTGGTCTCGACGTTGTTGAACCACACGTACTCGGTGCCGGTGCGGTTCGTCCACGCCTGCTTGCACGTGACGGAGCACGTGTGGCAGCCGATGCACTTGTCGAGGTTCATCACCATCGACATCTGCGCCATGACCCTCATGAGTAACGGACCTCCTGGCTGCGGCGGCGGATGGTGGTGACCTCGTCACGCTGGTTGCCGGTGGGCCCGATGTAGTTGAACGCGTAGGCGAGCTGGGCGTACCCGCCGATGAGGTGGCTGGGTTTCATCAGCACCCGGGTGAGGGAGTTGTGGATGCCACCGCGCTGGCGGGAGGTCTCGGTGAGCGGGACGTCGACCACCCGCTCGGTCGCGTGGTGCATGTAGACGGTGCCCTCGGGCATGCGGTGGGAGACCACGGCGCGGGCGACGACGACGCCGTTGCGGTTGTAGGCCTCGACCCACTCGTTGTCCCGCACGCCGATCTTCCCCGCGTCCTGCGGGGACATCCAGATGTTCGACCCGCCGCGGGACAGGGAGAGCATGAAGAGGTTGTCCTGGTACTCGGAGTGGATCGACCACTTGGAGTGCGGGGTGAGGTAGCGGACGGCGACCTCCGCGTGCCCGGTGGCGGTCGGCTCCCCGCTCGGGGCGGTGTCCCCCACCCGCGGGGAGTCGTAGAGGCGGTGCATGTCCAGGGGTGGGCGGTAGACCGGCAGCGTCTCCCCCATCTCGGCCATCCAGTCGTGGTCGAGGTAGAAGTGCATCCGCCCGGTGAGCGTGTGCCACGGCTTGAGCCGCTCGACGTTGGTGGAGAAGGCGGTGTAGCGCCGTCCGCCGGTCTCCGAGCCGGACCACTCCGGGGAGGTGAGGACGCTCGTCGGCCTCGTCTGGGTGTCGGTGAAGGTCACCCGCACCGACTCCGACTCCGCGGCGAGGTCGGCCAGCCGGGTGCCGGTGCGCTGCTCCAGGTGCTCGAAGCCCTGGGTGGCCAGGCGCCCGTTGGTCGTGCCGGACAGGGCGAGGATCATCTCGATCGCCTTGGTGTCCTTGTCGAGCGAGGGCCGCCCCGCGGCGACGCCGGAGACCACCCGCCCGTTGCGGGCGGCGAGGTCGGCGACCTCCCGGTCGGGGGTGAAGCTCACCCCCTTGGTCATCATCCCCACCGAGTCCGGCAGCGGGCCCAGGGCGTTGAACTTCGCGAGGGTGGCCGGGTAGTCGCGCTCGATGGTGACGAGCTTGGGCATCGTCACGCCCGGGACGAGCGGCGTCTCCTCGAGCGGGGCGAGCGCGCCGTGCGGGGTGGCCAGGGCGTCGGGGGTGTCGTGGTTGAGCGGGGCGGCGAGCAGGTCACGGCGCCGCCCCAGGTGGGCGACGCTGAGCTGGGAGACCTTCCCGGCGAGGTCCTGGAAGATCCGGAAGTCGGTCCGGGTCTGCCAGGGCGGGGAGATCGCGGGGTTGAAGGAGTTGACGAACGGGTGCATGTCCGTCGTCGAGATGTCGTGCTTCTCGTACCAGGTCGCGGCCGGCAGGACGATGTCGGAGTACAGCGTCGTCGACGTCATCCGGAAGTCGAGGCAGGTGAGCAGGTCGACCTTCCCCTCGGCACCCTCCTCGCGCCACACCATGTCCCGCGGGCGGCGCCCGGGCGGGGAGGGCTCGGCCCGCACGGCCGACTCGGTACCGAGCAGGTGCTTGAGGAAGTACTCGTTGCCCTTGGAGGAGGAGCCGAGGATGTTCGAGCGCCACACGGTGATGACGCGGGGGAAGTTCTCCGGGGCGTCCGGGTCCTCGACGGCGAAGCGAAGCCGCCCGCCGCGCAGCTCCTCGACGACGTACTCCGGCACCTCCTTGCCCGCCGCGGCGGCCTCGTCGGTGATGTCGAGCGGGTTGCGGTCGAAGGTCGGGTAGCTCGGCATCCACCCGCGCTTGGCGGACTCCACCAGGGTGTCGGCCGTGGTCAGGCCGGCGAAGCGGCCCGTGGCGAGCGGGGAGGCGAGGGTCTCGGCAGGCAGCCCGTCGTAGCGCCACTGGTCGGTGCCGAGGTACCAGAAGGCGGTGGAGATCATGTGCCGGGTGGGCCGCTGCCAGTCGAGCGCGAAGGCATACTGCTGGAAGCCGGTGATCGGGCGGATCTTCTCCTGACCGACGTAGTGGGCCCAGCCGCCGCCGTTGACGCCCTGGCAGCCGGTGAGCGTGACGAGCGCGATCATCGCCCGGTAGATCGTGTCGGAGTGGAAGAAGTGGTTGGTCCCGGCGCCCATGACGATCATCGACCGGCCGCCCGAGCGGCGGGCGTTGTCGGCGAACTCGCGCCCGATCCGCACGACCGCCGCGACCGGCACGCCGGAGTGCTCCGCGGCCCACGCGGGGGTGCCCGGCTCGCTCGCGTCCTCGTAGCCCGTGGGCCAGCGGCCCGGGAGCCCGGGGCGGCCCACGCCGTACTGGGCGAGGAGGAGGTCGAAGACGGTGGTGACGAGGCGCCCGGCGACCTCCCGGACGGGCACGCCGCGGCGCAGCACCCCCGCCCCGCCGACGTGCTGCCCCACGTCCCCGGCGTCGGCGCCGGGAGCGACGTCGAAGCGCGGCAGGAGCACCTCGACGCCGCGCCCGCCGTCCTGCGCGACCGACAGGACCGGCCGGCGGCCCTGGAGATCGAGGTTCCAGCGTCCCTTGCCCGCCTCGCCCCACCGGTCCCCCAGGGTGCCGTTGGGGACGAACGGGACGCCGTCGTCGTCGAGCATGACCGTCTTGAAGGCGGCGTTCTCCACCTCCGCCTGCTCCGGCAGGTCCGCCGCGGTGAGGAACTTGCCCGGGACGTAGGCGCCGTCGCGCTCCTCGAGGGTGACGAGGAAGGGGGAGTCGGTGAAGCGGCTGACGTAGTCGGTGAAGTAGGGCTCGGGCCGATCGACGTGGAACTCGCGGAGGATGACGTGGCCCATCCCCATCGCCAGCGCCCCGTCGGTGCCGGGGTGGACGGCGAGCCACTCGTCGGCGAACTTCGTGTTGTCGGCGTAGTCCGGGGAGATCGCCACGACCTTCTGGCCGCGGTAGCGCGCCTCCACCATGAAGTGCGCGTCCGGGGTGCGGGTGACGGGGATGTTCGAGCCCCACATCACGAGGTAGCCGGCGTTGAACCAGTCGGCCGACTCGGGGACGTCGGTCTGGTCCCCGAAGATCTGTGGTGAGGCCATCGGCAGGTCGGCGTACCAGTCGTAGAACGACAGGATCGTGCCGCCCATGAGGGACAGGAAGCGGGTGCCGGCGCCGTAGGACACCTGCGACATCGCCGGGATGACGGTGAACCCGGCCAGCCGGTCCGGGCCGTAGCGCTTGGTCGTCCACACGTGGGCGGCGGCAATGATCTCCATCGCCTCCTCCCACGAGGCGCGCACGAGCCCGCCGCGGCCGCGGGCCCGCTTGTAGGCCCGCGCACGCTCCGGGTCCTCCACGACGTCGGCCCACGCGAGCACCGGGTCCCCCAGCCGCGCCCTGGCCTCGCGGTACATGGTGAGCAGCGCGCCGCGGACGTAGGGGTAGCGGATGCGGGTGGGCGAGTAGGTGTACCAGCTGAAGGCGGCGCCGCGCGGGCAGCCGCGCGGCTCGTACTCCGGGGAGTGCGGGCCGGTGGTCGGGTAGTCGGTCTGCTGCGCCTCCCACGTGATGATGCCGTCCTTGACGTACACCTTCCACGAGCACGAGCCGGTGCAGTTCACGCCGTGGGTGGAGCGCACGACCTTGTCGTGGCTCCACCGGTCCCGGTAGAACGCGTCCCCCTCGCGGCCGCCGCGCAGGAAGATCCGGCTGAGGTCCTCCGACGCCTGCCCTCGCCGCAGGAAGGTGCCGAGCCTGAGCAGGGCGTCGGTCGCGGCGCTCTGGGATCGGTCGGGCTTCGTCGCCGTCATGAGTGTCCTCTCGCGGTCAGGCGGTGCGGGCCACCCGGCGGACGGGCCACCAGGTGAAGGCGGCCACGCCCAGGGCGCTGAGCGCCAGGAGGACGAAACCGATGGTGTACGCCCCGGTGGCGCCGTAGACGGCGCCCATGACGAGGGGCGGGAAGAAGCCGCCGAGGCCGCCTGCGGCGCCGACGATCCCGGTGACCGAGCCGACGGCGTCGGGCGGGGCGAGCTTCGCGACGAGGGCGAAGCAGGCGCCGGAGGCGGCACCGAGGGCGGCGGCCATGGCGAGGAACGCGACCGTGCCGACCGGGACGAGGTCGAGGCGCAGGGCGGCGAGCGTCGCGCCGACCCCGGCGACGACGAAGCACCACACGAGCACCGGCACCGGGTGGAAGCGGTCGGAGAGCCAGCCGCCGACCGGCCGGGCGACGACCGCGAGCACGATGAACCCGGCGGTGCGGAACGAGGCGTCGGAGCGGGTGAGGTCGAAGTCGTTGATGAGGTAGGTGGGCAGGTAGACGCTGAAGGCGACGAACCCGCCGAAGGCCAGGGCGTAGATGAGGGAGAGCTGGAGCGTCACCGGCATCCGCAGCGTGCGCCACGTCCGGGAGAGCATCGAGCCGGTCGCCGCCGGAGGCCGGGCGGGCGAGTCGCGCAGCACGACCCAGGCGACGGCGGCGTAGACGGCGAGGACGACGGCGACGAGGACGAAGGGGCCGGCGCGGCCGAAGCGGTCGGCGATGGCGACGGTGGTGAACGCGGCGACGGCGGTCCCGGCGGTGCCCATCCCGAAGACCCCGAGGGCGAGCCCGCGCCGTGCCGGCGGGTACCAGGCGTTGACGAAGGGGATCCCGACGGCGAAGGCGGTGCCGCCGATGCCGAGGAGGAACCCGCCGATGACGAGGAGCACGAAGCTGTTGGCGACGAAGCCGACGAACAGCGTCGGCACGATGGTCACGAGACTGACCGCCGGGAACATCACCCGTGCCCCGAAGCGGTCGGTGAGCGCCCCGACGGGGATGCGCCCCAGGGACCCGACGATCACCGGGACGGCGACGATGACGGAGACCTGGAACGGAGTGAGGTCGAGGTCCTCCCCGTAGGAGGAGCCGAGCGGGGAGATGAGGTTCCAGGCCCAGAAGTTGACGAGGAACCCGATCGTGGCGAGGGCCAGCATGGACCCGGGCGACCTCGTCGAGCCGGTCCCTGTCGGTCCTGCGTCGAGCTCGGACATGGTGCCCTCCCCCCGGCAGGCCCCCCGGCCCGACCGTGCTGGCGATTATGCAGGGGTTCGGGTCGTTTGACGAGTGGTGGGCCCGGGCCTACCGCTCGAGGGCGTCGCGGTCGGCCCAGGTGTCGACGTCGCGGCTCTCCTCCGCGCTCGCGAGGACCGTGCCGAGGTGGAGCGGGCCGAGGAGGTCGCGGACCGAGCCGCCGCGCACCCGCCCGGCCGCGGCGAGCTCGCCGACCCGCCCGGCGAGGGCCGCCGTCGAGTAGAGCCCGAGGAGCCACTGCTCCCGCCCCGAGACGTCCCGCACGACCACCCCGTCGACACCTCCCACCACCTCCCCCGCGACAGCCGAGTTCCGCACGACAGCCGAGTTCCGCCCGCCCGGCAGCGCGAGGTCCCCGGCGGTCGCGAGCAGCCGGGGCACCGCGGCGGCGGCCCCGGGCAGGTCGCAGGCGAGGAGCAGCACGACCGGCGCGGGGTCCGCGAGCGCAGCCAGCCCGGCCGCGATCCCCGCGACCGGCCCGCCGTGCGGCGGGTCCTCCAGGGTGCGCAGGACGCCGTCGGGCACCGGCACCGCCTCCGGGGCGACGACGACGACGCGCCGCGCCCCCGTCGTCGCGTCGAGCACGTGGTCCAGCAGCCGGCGCCCGCGCACGGTCACCTGCGGCTTGAGCACCCCGCCGAGCCTGCGGCCGGTGCCCCCGGCCAGCACGATCGCGTCGTGGCTCAGCTCCACCTGAGCAGCCCGACCTCGTCGCCGGGCGCGACGGCGTCGACGTCCTCCGCGACGACGGCGAGCGCCTCCGCGGCCGCGAGCGAGGCGACGAGGTGGGAGGCCGAACCGCCCGCGGAGGCGGGTCGCACCGAGGGCAGGTCCACGCCGTCGTCCTCGAGCACCACCGGGACGAACTGCCGTCGGCCGGCCGGGCAGCGCCACGCGACGGCGGCCCTCGCCCGGGCGAGCGGGAGCCGGGCGGGCAGCCCGAGGAGGCGGCGCAGGCCCGGCGCCACGTGGACGTGGAAGGAGACGAGCACGCTCACCGGGTTGCCCGGCAGCGCGAAGACGGGGACCCGGCCATCGAGCACCCCGAAGCCCTGCGGCTTGCCCGGCTGCATCGCGACCTTGGTGAAGCCGATCCGGTCGGCGAGCGCCGCCTTGACGACGTCCTTGGTCCCCACGCTCACCCCGCCGGAGGTGACGAGCGCGTCGATCCCGGGGAGGGCGGCGGCGACGACCTCGCTCAGCCGCTCGGGGTCGTCGCCCACGGCGCCGAGCACGACGGGCTCGCACCCCGCCTCCCGGACGAGGCCGGCGACGAGGACGCTGTTGGAGTCGGGGATGCGGCCGGGCCCGGGGTCGGTGCCCGGCGGGCACAGCTCGTCGCCGGTGGCGAGGACGCCGACGCGCGGACGGGGCCGGACGAGGAGCTCGCCGTGGCCGGCGGAGACCGCGGCGGACAGCTGGGTGGCGCCGAGGAGGGTCCCGGCGGCGAGCACGGTGTCCCCGGGGCGCACGTCCTCCCCCGCCGAGCGCACGTGGGCGCCGACGGCGACGGCGCGGCGCACCTCGACGGCGGGCGGCAGCACCACGGCACCCGGCGGCTGGTCGGTGAGCTCGACGGGCACGACGGCGTCGGCCCCGGCGGGCAGGGGCGCGCCGGTCATGATCCGCACGGCACCGCCGGGCGGCACGGCGACGGGGTGGGTCGTCCCGGCCGGCACGTCACCGGCGACGGGCAGCGACACGGGCGCGCCGGAGACGTCGGCGGCCCGCACCGCGAAGCCGTCCATCGCCGAGTTCGTGAAGGGTGGGACGGCGAGCACCGCGGTGACGTCCTCGGCCAGGTGCAGCCCGTGGGCCTGGGCGACCGGCACGCGTCGCGGCGCGAGCGGCTCCACCCGCGCGAGCACGGACTCCTGGTACTCCTCGACGGTGATCACGGGCGTCCCCCTCAGTAGACCGGCAGGCTCGGGTCGACCTGCGCCACCCACGCCCGGACCCCGCCCTCGAGGTTCGTGACGTCGCCGTAGCCGGCGTCGCGCAGGATGCGCTGGGCCATGGCGGACCGGCCGCCGGACAGGCAGTGGACGACGACGACGTCCCCCGGCTCCACGCCGACCTCCCGCGCGGCGAGCGGGTCGGCGATGAGCCTCTCGAGCGGCACGGTGAGCGCGCCGGGGATCGAGACGATCGCCCGTTCGGTGGCCTCCCGGACGTCCAGCAGGACGAAGTCGTCCTGCCCGCGCTCCCGGGCGGCGAGGCGCTCGGCGAGGGCGGCGGCGGTGATGGTGGGACCGGCGTCGCCGGGCGCCTGCGCCGGACCGGCGGCCAGGACCGCCGCCGCGTTGACGCTCACCGGCACCCCGAGCGGGTCGTAGCCGAGCTCGTCGAGGGTCCGCGGGGGCACCGGGTCGCGGCGCGGGCGCAGCGGCAGCTCGCTCCAGCGGGCCGCGAGGACGTCGAGCACGGCCACCCGGCCGAGGAGCGGCTCACCGACCCCGGCGACGAGCTTGACGGCCTCGGCCGCCATGAGCGAACCGACCTGCCCGCACATCGCACCGAGCACCCCGGCCTGCCCGCACGAGGGGGTGGCGCCGGGAGGCGGCGGGGAGGGGAACAGGTCGCGCAGCGTGACCGCCGGGTAGCCCGCGTCCGCCGGGGGCCGCGACCAGAAGACGGAGACCTGGGCGTCGAAGCGCAGGATCGAGCCCCACACGAGCGGGATGCCGAGGTCGGCGCACACGTCGGCGACGAGGTAGCGGGTGGGGAAGTTGTCGGTCCCGTCCAGGACGAGGTCGTAGCGGCCGATGACCTCCCGGGCGTTCGTCGCGTCGAGCCGCACGTGGTGGGTGACGACGTCGACGTCGGGGTTGAGCGCGCGCACGTGCTCGCGCGCGGAGTCGACCTTCGGCCGCCCGACGTCCTCGGTGCTGTGGAGCACCTGGCGCTGGAGGTTCGTCGCCTCGACGACGTCGTCGTCGACGACGCCCACCTGACCCACCCCGGCAGCGGCGAGGTAGAGGAGGACCGGTGAGCCCAGGCCACCGGCACCCATGACGAGGACGCGCGCGGCGCGCAGCCGCCGCTGGCCGACCTCACCGAGCTGCTCGAGGAGCAGGTGACGGGAGTAGCGCAGCACCTGCTCGCGCGAGAGCGGCGGGCCCGGTTCGCACAGGGGAGGCAACGGCATGCCCATCACTGTAGGAGGGTGGGCCGCCGCGCGGGACGCCGAACGTCCCAGGTCAGCCGCGACCATGGTCCGGCGCACCCGGCCCGGAACGGTGAGACTCTGGTGCCCATGACCTTCACCCACCTCGACAGCAGCGGCCACGCGCGCATGGTCGACGTCACCGAGAAGAACCCGACGGTGCGCACCGCGACCGCACGCGGCCGGGTGCGGTGCTCCCCCGAGCTGGTCCACACCCTGCGCGAGGGGGACGTGCCCAAGGGCGACGTCCTCGCCGTCGCACGCGTCGCCGGCATCGCGGGCGCCAAGCGCACCCCCGAGCTGCTGCCGCTGGCGCACGTCATCGGCGTGCACGGCGTGAGCGTCGACGTCGTCGTCGAGGACGACGGCGTGGCGATCACCGCGACCGTGCGCACCGCCGACCGCACCGGGGTGGAGATGGAGGCGCTGACGGCGGTGAGCATCGCTGCGCTCAACGTCGTCGACATGGTCAAGGGGCTGGACCGCTCGGTGACGATCACCGACGTCGAGCTCGTCGCGAAGTCCGGCGGCCGCTCGGGTGAGTGGCGCCGGCCGGAGAAGGAGGACGCACAGTGAGCACGGTGAGGTACTTCGCGGCGGCCGCCGAGGCGGCGGGCCGCACCGAGGAGCCGGTCGAGCCGGGCACGGTGGGCCAGCTGCGCACCGTCCTCGCGGAGCGGCACGGGGCGAACCTCGCCCGGGTGCTGCAGCGCTGCTCGGTGCTCGTCAACGGCGAGCGCAGCGAGGACGACGCGCCCGTCGCCGAGGGCGACGTCGTCGACATCCTGCCCCCGTTCGCCGGGGGCTGAGCGGCGCCGGGCGTCAGCCGCCGATCGCGCTCATCGGGCGGTCCGGCTGGAGGAAGTCCGGGTCGTTGATCCCGTGACCCGGGAGCTTGCCGGCGATGCACGTGTGCAGCACGCGGGCGAGGTCGTCGTCGGTGCCGCCGTTGCGCAGCGGGGTGAGGAGGTCGGACTCCTCCCGCGAGAACAGGCAGTTGCGCAGCTGGCCGTCGGCGGTGATCCGCACGCGGTCGCACGTCCCGCAGAACGGCCGTGTCACCGACCGGATGATGCCGACGGTGGTCGGGCCGTCGTCGACGAGGAACCGCTCGGCTGGGGCCGAGGCACGCCCGGGCATCGGGGTGAGGCGGAACTCCTCCTCGAGCCGCTCGAGGATCTCCTCGCCGGTGACCATCCGCACGCGTGACCAGATGTGCCCGGCGTCGAGCGGCATCTGCTCGATGAACCGCACCTCCAGGGCGCGCTCGGTGGCGAAGCGGACGAGGTCGACGATCTCGTCGTCGTTGACGTCCCGCATGGCCACGACGTTGAGCTTGACCGGGGCCATGCCGGAGGCCTTCGCGGCGTCGATCCCGGCGAGCACCTCGGCGAGCTTGTCGCGCCGGGTGAGCTCGTGGAAGCGGTCGGCGCGCAGGGTGTCGAGGCTGATGTTGGCCCGCTGCAGCCCGGCCGCGGCGAGGTCGTCGGCGAACTTGGGCAGGAGGATGCCGTTGGTGGTCATCGACAGCTCGAGCGGCCCGTGCGCGCTCTCGACGCGCGACATGCGGGCGACGACCTCGACGACGTCCTTGCGCAGCAGCGGCTCCCCTCCGGTGAGCCGCACGGTGCGCACACCGAGTGCCGCGGCGACCTCGGCGACCCGCACGAGCTCGTCGGTCGTGAGGATCATGTCGCGCTGGAGCCACGGCACACCCTCGGCCGGCATGCAGTAGGTGCAGCGCAGCGAGCACTTGTCGGTGAGGGAGATCCTCAGGTCGGTGTGGACCCGGCCGTAGCGGTCGACGAGCGGGTGCACCAGCTCCGGGGAGAGCGCGACGCTCACGCCGACCCCACCCAGGTATGGCTGCCGTCGGCGAGGACCTGCTTCTTCCACACCGGCAGCCGGGCCTTGACGGCCTCGACGACCTCCCGGCACACGGTGAAGGCGAGGTCGCGGTGCGAGCTGGCGGCGCACGCGATGATCGCGACGTCGCCGATGTCGAGGACGCCGACGCGGTGGCTCACGGCCACCCGCACGTCCTCGTGAGGTCCGACGACGTCGGCGACGATCTCCTCCAGGGCGCGCTCGACGTCGGGGTGGGCGCTGTACTCCAGGCGCACGACGGCGTCGGTGGCGTCCGGGCTGTGGTCGCGGACCTGGCCGATGAACGTCGCGACGGCCCCGGTCGAGGCGGTCGAGACAGCCGCGAGGTGGGTGCTCAGGTCGAGCGGCTCAGCGCTGACCGCGGTGAGCGTGGACTCTCCCATCAGTGATCTCCTCCGGCGAGCTGGTCAAGGATGTGGGGCAGCAGCGGGCCGACCACGGCGAGGGTGTCCTCCACCCCGCGCGGGCTGCCCGGTGCGTTGACGACGACGGCGTCCCCCACCGTGCCGGCGAGGGCACGGCTGAGGACGGCGGCCGGGGCGACGCTGTGGCGACGCACGGCGTCCACGACGCCGGGCAGCTGCCGCTCGAGCACCTCGGCGGTGGCCTCGGGGGTGCGGTCGGTGGGGCTGACACCGGTGCCGCCGGTGGTGAGGACGACGCGCGCGCCGTCCTCGAGCGCCGCACGCAGCGCGGCGCGGACCGGCTCGACACCGTCGGGCACGACGCGCACCGCCCCGACCGCCAGCCCGAGCTCGGTGAGCAGGCGGGCGGCGAGCGGGCCGGAGACGTCCTCGCGCTCCATGCGGCTGCACCGCGTGGAGACGGTGAGGACCGTCGCAGGCACGTTGTCGAGCATCCTGACAGGCTACGTGATGGGGCACCCGCGATCGCTCCGACAGAGGTCCCACGTGGGGGCCGCGGAGGTCTACGATGTCCAGTCGATGAGGGGAGGTCCGGTGAGCCACGCCGACGCGCCGCAGTGGCTCGTCTCCGCGTTCGTGCGCAGTGCCGTCGCCGTGGGCGCGCGCGCCGACCGCGGGGAGATCCAACGGACCGCCCGCGCGCTCGTGGAGCGCTGGCAGGAGCCGGACCGCAAGTTCCACAACCTGCGCCACCTCGTCGACGTGCTCGCCCGCGTCGACGAGCTGGCCGAGGAGACGCACGTCCCCGACGTCGTGCGGCTGGCCGCCTGGTACCACGGCGCGGTCTTCAGCTCCTCCCCGCAGGTGGCCTACGCCGGGCGCGGCGGTGAGGACGAGGTGGCCAGCGCGGAGCTGGCGCGCGAGGACCTCACCGCGCTCGAGGTGCCGCCGGACGTCGTCGAGCGGGTGGCCGAGCTCATCCTCGACCTCGCTCGTCACGACGCCGACGAGCGTGACGTCGACGCCCTCGCCCTGTGCGACGCGGACCTCGCCACCCTCGCGGTGGAGCCGCAGCGCTACGCGGCCTACCGGCGCGCGATCCGCGAGGAGTACGCGCACATCCCCGAGGAGGACTACGTCGTCTCCCGGATCGCGATCCTCACCCGGCTGCTCCAGCGGCGCCGGCTGTTCGTCAGCCCGTTCAGCCTCGCGTGGGAGGAGCCGGCGCGGGAGAACCTCACCGCCGAGCTGAGCCACCTGCGCACGCGCCTCGCCGCCCTCGGCGGCACCGAGGCACCGTCTGCGCCGCACCGCTCCGGGAGCGGCGGGACGACGGCGACCTGGCCGGCCAAGGGGCCGGCGGCCCGCCGCGAGGAGGAGCAGGCGCCGGCCGGGCGCGCGGAGGACGCGCCCCGCGTCACGCCCGAGCCAACGCCCTGGCCCGCCGCCCCGAACGGCGCCGCGCCGGAGGACGAGGACGAGCGGGCGCTGTCGGGCATCGAGCGCGACCCGGACTTCGAGCTGCGCAGGCGGGCGCGCGCCAAGCGGCGCCGGGTCCAGGGTGCTGCACAGTCCACGGACGATGCCGCGGGCTCAGCAGGCTCGCTGTTCCGCCCGCCCCCGCGACTTCCCCGTTCCTAGTCTCGCTGCCAGCACCGCGCCACCAGGGCGCGGGCGAGGGAGGGAGAGGACGATGACGCGGTTCGAGGTGGACAGCTCCGAGGTCCACGGCGCGGCGGCGCGGGCGCGCGAGAGCGCGGCGGCGATCCACGCGGAGGTCGCCCGGATGATGACCCAGCTGCTCGACCTGCAGGCGACGTGGAGCGGTGGAGCGGCACAGAGCTTCGCCGAGGTCGCCGAGGAGTGGCGGGCCACCCAGCAGCTCGTCGAGCAGTCGCTCGCGCAGATCACCGAGGCGCTGGACCACGCCGGGCGGACCTACGCCGAGGCAGAGGCGAACGCCCACGGGCTGTTCGCCCGGTAGGCGCGGTCAGCGGCCGGCGCGGAGGGAGGTGATCTCGGCGGCGACGTTACGGCGGGCAGCCGCCTCCCACAGCCGTGCACCGGCCGCGGTGCGGTAGAGCGCGGGCCTGTCGAGCAGCCGGTGGAGGACGGCCACGCGGCCGCGGCGGAAGTCCGCGTCCGGCACGTCGCGGTACTCGTCGCGCACCTGGTCGGCGTAGGCGGAGTACTCCTGCGGCGAGCCGCCGAGCACGCCGAGGTCGGCGTCGCAGAGCGCGTGCCCGGCGTCGTCGTCGGGGGCGGTCTCGTGGCCGGCGGTCAGCCGCACGAGCCGGGCGACCTCCCCGGCGCGCGCGACACCCACCGCCGGGGCGAGCAGACGGGCGGCGAGCTCGGCCGAGGCGTCCTCGTCGGCTGGGCTGGCGCCGTCGTGCACGGCGTCGTGGAACCACGCGGCGAGCCGGACCTCGGGGGTGACCTGCTCGCCGGCGGCGGCGAGGAGATCGAGCCGGTCGAGCACCGCGGTGAGATGAGCGAGGGAGTGGTAGACCCGGTGCGGCTCGCCCCACCGGGCGAGGACCTCCTCCCCCACCCCGGGGTGGCCGGGCTGCAGGTCCTCCCAGCGCGCGACGAGGGCCCGGCGGACGGGCCGTTCGACGGCCGGCACGCGCAGCCCGGCGGCCCGCAGCCGCCGGATGAGCTCGTGCCCGGTGACGTCCCGCGCCCCGGCGGCGAGGAGCTCGGCGTGCCGCTCGGCGGGCACGTCGTAGTGGTCGAGGTCGAAGGCCCGGCGCGGGACGCCGCAGCGGGAGGCGAAGTCGTGCAGCTCGGCGAGGCTGGTGTCGGACACGAGGTGCGCCCAGAGCGTGCCGTGGGCCGGCCAGCGCGGCCGGTCGAGGAGGACGACCACCGCTACTGGCTGCTCTCCTCGACGAGGAGGACCCGCTGGATACCCTCGAGCGGTGTGAGCGCGGCCACGAGCTCCTGCTTGTCGTGCCGGCCGATGAACTCCAGGCGCACCTCGGTGAGCCCTGGCCCGACGACGTCGGAGCTGAGCACCGCGCCCCGGCACCTGAGCCGGGTGGCGGTGGTGAAGACCGTGCGCAGCGCGTCGTGGCCGTCGAGGTAGCGCAGGACGATGTTCGAGATCTCCGGCGCCTTGGGCATCCGCTCGCTGATCACGCTGACCAGCGGGAGGAGGACGAGGTAGCCCGCGGTCACGGCGATGGCGAAGATCGGCAGCCCGGCCCCGCAGGCGGTCCCCACCGCCGAGACGAGCCAGATGGTCGCCGCCGTCGTGAGCCCGTGGACCACGTGGCCGCGGGTGAGGATGACGCCGGCGCCGAGGAACCCGACGCCGCTGACGATCTGGGCGGCGATGCGGGTGGGGTCCCCGGGTCTCTCCCCGGTGACGGCGGCGAAGCCGTAGGCGGAGACGACGGCGAAGAGCGCCGCGCCCACCCCGACGAGAACGTGGGTCCGCAGCCCGGCGTCCTTGCGGTGGTACTCCCGCTCCGCGCCGATGCCGGCGGAGAGCACGAACGCCAGGCCGACCATGACGAGCTCGTCACGCAGCTCCGCAGTCAGCTCCCACATGGCCTCCCCCTCCCCGGGCAGGACCGCAGGCCTGCCACGCGGTCATTGTGCTCCTGCCGCACGAGGGCCGCGACAGACGCCGACGGGGCGGCACCCTCCGTGGAAGGTGCCGCCCCGTCGGGACGGTCAGGGCCGGTCGCCCGGCCCGGGTCGGGTCAGAACCCGCCCATGCCGCCCATGTCGTCGCCACCGCCGGCCGGAGCGCCGTTCTTCTCCGGCTTCTCGGCCACGATGGCCTCGGTGGTGAGGAACAGGCCGGCGATCGAGGCAGCGTTCTCCAGGGCGGAGCGCGTCACCTTGACCGGGTCGGCGATGCCGTTGGCCAGCAGGTCCTCGTACTCGCCGGTAGCGGCGTTGAGGCCGTGGCCCGCGGGGAGGTTGCGCACCTTCTCCGCGACGACGCCGCCCTCGAGGCCGGCGTTGATGGCGATCCGCTTGAGCGGAGCGTCCGCGGCGACCCGGACGATGTTCGCACCGGTCGCCTCGTCACCCTCGAGCTCGAGGTCGTCGAACGCGTCCTTGGCGGCCTGGATGAGGGCGACGCCACCACCGGCGACGATGCCCTCCTCCTGGGCGGCCTTGGCGTTGCGGACGGCGTCCTCGATGCGGTGCTTGCGCTCCTTGAGCTCGACCTCGGTGGCCGCGCCCGCCTTGAGGACGGCGACGCCGCCGGCGAGCTTGGCGAGGCGCTCCTGGAGCTTCTCGCGGTCGTAGTCCGAGTCGGAGTTCTCGATCTCGGCGCGGATCTGGGCGACCCGGCCCTCGATCTGGTCCGGGTTGCCGGCGCCCTCGACGATGGTGGTCTCGTCCTTGGTGACGACGACCTTGCGGGCCTGGCCCAGGAGATCGAGGTCCGCGGTCTCGAGCTTGAGGCCGACCGTCTCGGAGATGACCTGGCCGCCGGTGAGGATGGCCATGTCCTGGAGCATCGCCTTGCGGCGGTCGCCGAAGCCCGGGGCCTTGACGGCGACGGACTTGAAGGTGCCGCGGATCTTGTTGACGACGAGCGTGGCCAGGGCCTCGCCCTCGACGTCCTCGGCGATGATCGCCAGCGGCTTGCCGGACTGGATGACCTTCTCGAGCAGCGGGAGCAGGTCCTTGACGTTCGCGATCTTCGACTCGACGAGCAGGACGTAGGCGTCCTCGAGGACGGCCTCCTGGCGCTCGGCGTCGGTGACGAAGTAGGGCGAGATGTAGCCCTTGTCGAAGCGCATGCCCTCGGTGAGCTCGAGCTCCAGGCCGAAGGTCTGGGACTCCTCGACGGTGATGACGCCCTCGGCGCCGACCTTGTCGATGGCCTCGGCGATGAGCTCGCCGATGGCCGGGTCGCCCGCGGAGATCGCGGCGGTGGCGGCGATCTGCTCCTTGGTCTCGACCGGCTTCGCCTGCTCGAAGAGCTTCTCGGTCACGGCCGCGACGGCCTTCTCGATGCCGCGGCGCAGCGCGATCGGGTTCGCACCGGCGGCCACGTTGCGCAGGCCCTCGCGGACGAGCGCCTGGGCGAGGACGGTCGCCGTCGTCGTGCCGTCACCGGCGACGTCGTCGGTCTTCTTCGCGACCTCCTTGACCAGCTCGGCGCCGATCTTCTCGTAGGGGTCCTCGAGGTCGATCTCCTTGGCGATGGACACGCCGTCGTTGGTGATCGTGGGGGCGCCCCACTTCTTCTCGAGGACGACGTTGCGACCCTTGGGGCCGAGCGTGACCTTCACGGTGTCGGCGAGCTGGTTGAGCCCGCGCTCCATACCGCGACGGGCCTCCTCGTCAAAGGCAATCATCTTTGCCATGGGGTAGATCCTCCGCTGTAGCGTGGGGGGGTCGGCCAGTGCCCGCGACGGACGGCCGGCGCCGGCGGCGGTCACGTCCCGCCGGGGCGCCAGGCCTCACGGACCGGCCCAACGTGCTGTCACTCTCGATACGAGAGTGCTAACGAGAATCTTGGCACTCTCCCCCTCCGAGTGCAAGAAGGTTCACCAGCCGCAGAAGCGGGAATCCCGTGCAGGATCCAGCGCTCGGCGGTGGAGAGCCTCGCGAGCGCACCCCTCGCCGGACAGCCCCTCCGGACGCCCGCACGCCGGACACCCCCTCTTCTCACCGAGCGCCGGATCGCACGCGGGGGCGCGGCGCGGGACGCGGGACCTCTCATATTTCGTCGGGGTGGTCGACGGGCGGGCCACGACCTGCGCCACGTCGCCGACCTCACGGGCACGGTCGAGCGGATCACGACACCCAGGAGATGATCTCCGGCGTCCTCACCGACCAGCTCACGGTCATCCGGACCGCCCTCGCCCGAGACGGGGGCAGTGCCGGGCCAGCGGCCAACAGACCGCTGGCCCGACGGTCCCCACGGCGCTGTGGAGGAATGCCGTCCACACTCTAGGTGTGACCGCCGTCACGGGTCAATGGTCGGTCCGTGCCCGGGCACCCGAGACCAGCGGGATGGTCAACGGCCGGTGTAGTCCGCTCGCAGCACGATGGCGATCTCGACGTTCTGCGTCGCCGCGGGCGACTCGACGAGGTTGTCGATCCCGAGGAGCGTGCCGATGGCCTGCGCCGTGGGCGCCAGCTCCGCGTTGCGGTAGTAGAGGGTGGTGACGTCGGGCGTGCCGGAGGTGTAGTCCGCGGCCCCGACCGTGGTGAACCCGTCCGCCTGGAGCTCCCCGGCGACCCGCCCGGCCAGCCCGTTGACGCCGGCGCCGTTGAGCACGGAGATCGACGCCGTGCGGACGACGTCCGGCACGGCCGGCTCGCTGGGCTCCTCCGCGGGGGCGGTGGGCGTGGGCTCGGCCGTCTCCCCCGGAGCGGGCTCCTCGGTGGCGGGGGCGGTCGCGGCGGGCACGGGCTCGAGCGGAGCGTCGTCGCCGTCGTTGTCGGACAGCAGGCTCACCGCACCCCAGGCGAGCAGCGGCACGATGACGATGACCGCGAGGAAGGGCGCGAGCGCGCGCCACAGCGACGGCGGCTCGCGGTGGACGCCCTCCGGGCCCCGGTCACGCGCGGCGACGTCGAACTCGTCCTCGGGATACTCACTCACGCCAGCAGGCTACCGGTGTCGAGCGCCGGGGCGGGGTCAGTGGGCTCCCAGGCGACGCCCGGAACGCTCGCGCTGACGGGCGTCGCGCAGCCGGCGCAGGCGCTTGACGAGCATGGGGTCGGCCGCGAGCGCGGCCTCGGTGTCGATGAGGGAGTTGAGGACCTGGTAGTAGCGGGTGGCGCTCATGCCGAAGAGGTCGCGGATCGCGGTCTCCTTGGCGCCCCCGTACTTCCACCACTGCCGCTCGAAGGCGAGGATCTCGCGCTCGGTGTCCTCGAGCGCGGCCTGCGGACCCAACGCGTAAGCGGTGTCCATGTCTCCTCCTTCGTCCTGCGACCTGCCCATGCTACGGGGGAACGACACGCATGTCATTCCCCTCGGCCACCGGGCTAGGCTGCGGGCCGTGACCCCCCTCGCCGAGATCCTCGACCCCGGCTGGGCCGCCGCCCTCGCCCCGGTCGAGCCCCAGGTCCACGCCATGGGCGACTTCCTGCGCGAGGAGGTCGCCGCCGGCCGCGGGTACCTGCCCGCCGGGCAGGACGTGCTGCGCGCCTTCACCCACCCGTTCGACGACGTCCGGGTCGTCCTCGTGGGCCAGGACCCCTACCCCACCCCGGGCCACCCCATGGGGCTGTCGTTCTCCGTCCAGCCGGACGTCCGCCCGATCCCGCGCAGCCTCGTCAACGTCTTCCGCGAGCTCGTCGACGACGTCGGCACCCACCCGCCGACGACGGGCGACCTCTCGCCGTGGGCGCAGGACGGGGTGCTGCTGCTCAACCGGGTCCTCACCGTGACGCCGGGCAAGCCCGCCTCGCACCGCGGCAAGGGCTGGGAGGCGGTGACCGACCACGCGATCCGGGCGCTCGTCGAGCGTGGCGGTCCGCTCGTGGCGATCCTGTGGGGCAACCAGGCACAGACCCTGCGCCCGCTCCTCGGTGACGTGCCCGTCGTCGCCTCGGCGCACCCGAGCCCGCTGTCGGCCTCCCGGGGCTTCTTCGGCTCCCGGCCGTTCTCCCGCGCGAACGCGCTGCTCGAGGAGCAGGGCGGACGGCCGGTGCGCTGGGCGCTGCCCTGAGCGGCGCGGGCTGGCAGGATCGTCGGGTGACCGACAGCACCACCCCCGCCCCGCGCTGGAGCCGTTACGTCGCCCTCGGCGACTCCTTCACCGAGGGGATGGTGGACCCTGACCCGACCGACCCGGGCCGCCAGCGCGGCTGGGCGGACCTGCTCGCAGCCTCGCTCTCGGCCCGCCGGGGCGCGGCGGGCCAGGCGCCCCTGGAGTACGCCAACCTCGCGGTACGGGGCCGGCTGCTCGGCCAGATCATCAGCGAGCAGCTGCCGGTGGCCCGCGAGCTCGACCCCGACCTCGTCTCGCTCATCGGCGGCGGGAACGACATCCTGCGCCCGGGGGCGGACGTCGACGCGCTCCTCGCGGGGCTGGAGGACGCCGTCGCCGGGCTGCGCGCGGCCGGCGTGGACGTCCTCATGGGGACCGGTTTCGACCCGGCCGGCTCACCGGTCATCCAGCGCACGCGGCCCAAGGCCGCCGTCTACGCTGCCGGGCTGTGGTCGATCGCCCACCGGCACGGCGCCTTCGTCCTGGACACGTGGGGCATGCGCTCGCTGCGCGACATGCGCATGTGGGCCGAGGACCGCATCCACCTCTCGACGGCGGGGCACGAGCGGGCGGCGCAGGCGGCGCTCGTCGGCCTGGGCCTGGCACCGGACGACGTCGCCTGGGACGACCCGCTCGTCCCGCTGCCACCGGCGGCGCGCGCCGACCGGTGGCGCGGCAACGTGCGCTGGGCGCGTGCCTACGCCCTGCCGTGGGCGCAGCGCCGGCTGCACCGCAGGTCCTCGGGGGACCTGCGGCGGGCGAAGTACCCGGTGCCCGTCGTCGTCGAGCCCCGCTGAGGCCTCAGCGCAGGACGATCGACAGGAGCCCGTCGCCGTAGCCGCGCACGTCGACGCGCACGTCGAGGCGGGGACCGTAGCTGCGCAGCCAGGAGGCGACGTCCGCCGGCAGGAGCGCGGCGCCCGAGTCGTGGACGTCCTCCAGCCGCAGGTGCGGCGCGTCACCGACGTTGAAGAGCGCGGAGACGACGTTGAGGACCTCCGAGACGTTCTCGAGCAGCGTCTCGGGCAGGGGGCCGGGGCCCACCGACCCGAGCGCCGTCCGGGCCGGGAGGAGGGCGAGCGCCCCGCCGAGCGCGGCGGCGAGGTAGGTGTCGAGCGCGACGACGACCTCGGCGCGGAGGAACTGGGTGACGTAGACCCCGGCGACGACGCCCGGCTCGGTGGCCGGGGTCACCGACCTGTCGGCCAGGGCGACCTCGCAGTCGCGCCCGACGAGCATGGTGAGCAGGTCGCGCAGCTCCTTGAGGGGCGGGAGCGGTGTCGTGGCCATCAGGCGAGGAAGGGGTCGATGGTCGAGCGGAACGCGTCCGGCGTGAACGGCTTGGCGATGAGGAACAGGGCCCCCTCGCTCTGCGCGAGCTCGCGCATCTGCTGCGACCCCTCCGACGTGACGAAGCCGAGGGGGATGTCGGTGCCGGCGTTGAGCCGGCGCAGCAGCTCGATGCCCGTCATCTCGGGCATGTTCCAGTCCGAGAGAACGAGGTCGGGCTGCTGGGCGAGCGCGAGCTCCAGCGCCTCGGCCCCGTTCGTCGCCTCGGTGACCTCCCAGTCCCCGTACCCCGCCTGGCGCAGGGTCCGGATGACGATCTGACGCATCACCTTGCTGTCGTCGGCGACGATCACTCGCAGGCTCACAGGTACTCCTCTTGGTTCACGGGGACGTCCCCCATCGAGACGACCAGGGCTTCTTCGCGCCACTGCAGGGACCTCGTCCACAGCGGCGCGCCGTCGGGGGCCGGGCCGCCGAAGGCGACGACCGGCAGACTCAGGACGGAGCGGTCGGGGAGCAGGCCCTTGACGTTGCCGCCGATGACGTTGGCGATCTCCCCGAGCGCGTCGCCCACGTCGTCGGCCGCGACGTCGTCGTGCTCCTCGAGGTCGAGCAGCGCGCGGGTGATCCGCTCGGCGGTGACGCGGCCGGTCGCCACGAGGATCCGCAGGGCCCGGTCACCGCGGATGTCGACCCACGCCCGTACCGGGTCCGTGAGCACCGGCGCGGTCCCGGGCACCTCGCCCAGCGCGCCGGGCTCGCCGTCGACCATCGCGGTGAACAGGTCGCGCGTGATGGCGACGACGTGGTCGGCCATGGTCCCGGTCATGCGATCTCCCCGGCGGGCACGAGCCCGAGGATCTCGAGCTTGCCCAGGAGCGCGTCCGGCGTGAACGGCTTGATGAGGTACTCGTGCGCCCCGGCGGCCAGCGCGCGCACGATCTGATCGTGCTCCGACTCCGTCGTCACCATCATGAGCGTGACGCCGCGCCACTCCCGCCGGGCGCGCACGGCCTGGACGAAGGCCAGCCCGTCCATGACGGGCATGTTCCAGTCGATGCACGCGAGGTGGTAGCCGGCGTCGGCCTCGAGGAGCGCGAGGGCCTGGGCCCCGTCGCCCGCCTCGTCGACGGCGAACCCGAGGCCCTCGAGCTGGCGGGAGACGATGCGGCGCATGGCGCGCGAGTCGTCGATGACGAGGGCTCTCATGGGGTGCCTCCAGGTGCTCGGTAGACCGGTCCGCCGGTGACGGTCACCCGCTCCCAGGCGTCGTCGATCCCCACCATCGACTCGGCGGCGCCGAGGATGAGGAACCCGCCCGGGCGCATCGCCCGGCGGACGCGGGCGACGATGTCGCGCTTGGTCGTGGTGTCGAAGTAGATGAGGACGTTGCGCAGGAAGACGACGTCGAACGGCCCGGGGGGCGGCCGCTGGAGGAGGTTGTGCTGCGCGAAGCCGACGCGCCTGCGCAGCTCGTCCTTCACGGCCCAGCCGGCGCCCGCGCGGGCGAAGTGACGCACGAGCATCGGCGCGGGCAGTCCCCGGTTCATCTCCAGCTGGCTGTACTCGCCCCTCGTGGCCTGCGCGAGCACCGCGGTGGACAGGTCGGTCGCGAGCACCGAGAAGCGCGTCTCCCCTGCTTCGAGCAGGGTCATCGCGATGCTGTAGGGCTCCTGGCCGGTCGAGCAGGCGGCGGACCAGATCCGCAGCGGCCCGGGCCGCTGCGCGCGCAGCCCGGGGAGCAGGTGCGTGCGCAGCGCACCGAAGGCCGCACTGTCGCGGAACCAGGACGTCTCGTTCGTCGTCAGCGCCTCGACGACGCGCGTGAGCTCGCCGCGGTCCGGTCCGCGGCGCACGTCGCGCACGTAGGCGTCGACCGCGGCGGGCCCGACCATCCCCCGCTCCCGCGCGAGCGGTGCGAGGCGGCTCTCGACGAGGTACTCCTTGCCGGGTCCGAGCTGGATCGCGCTCCTGGTGCGCACGAGGTCCGCGACGTAGTCGAAGGTCTGCGCCGACACGCTCACCGCAGCCCCTCGGACATCATCCGTTCCATGGCTGCGGCGATCTCGTGCAGCGGGAGGACGGCGTGCGCGTGGCCGGCGGTCGCGGTCGCGCCCGGCATCCCCCACACGACCGACGACTGCTCGTCCTGGACGACGACGTGACCGCCGGCGTCGGCCACCGCGCCCGACCCCGCCGCGCCGTCGCTGCCCATCCCGGTGAGCACGACGGCGCCGACGGCCCCGCCCAGCGCCGCGACCGCCGACCGGAAGAGGACGTCGACGGCGGGGCGGCTGTAGTTCACCGGCGGGGTGTCGGTGAGCCGGGCGCGCAGGCCGGTGCGGTCGGCCACCACGGTGAGGTGCCGGCCGCCCGGGGCGACGTAGGCGTGGCCCGCCCGCAGGGCGAGTCCGTCGGTGGCCTCGACGACGGTCGCCGGGCCGAGGCGGTCGAGCCGGTCGGCGAGCTGGCGCGTGAACACGGCCGGCATGTGCTGCACGACGGCGACGGGGACGGCCGGAGGGCTGCTCAGCGCGCCGACAACCTCGGCCAGGGCCGCCGGACCGCCGGTGGAGGCGCCGAGGACGAGGAGCCGGACGGGGGTGGCGCGGAGGGATGCGGGCCGCAGCCGGACCGGTCCGCGGGTGGAGGGCCTGGTGGTGTCGCCGGCGGCTGCGGCAGGGCGACCGCGCACGGCGCCGAGCCGGGTGGGGACGAGGGCGTGGATCTTGGGGACGAGCTCGGCGGCGACCCGGCCGAGCGCCTCGTGCACGCTGCCCGCGCCCGTCGGCTTGGCCACGTAGTCCGTCGCGCCGGCCGACAGCGCCTCGAGGGTGGCGGCGGCTCCGCGCTCGGTGAGCGTGGAGAACATGACCACGGGCATGCGGTGGCCCGCCGCGCGCAGCGCCCGCACGGCGGCGATCCCGTCGAGCTCGGGCATCTCGATGTCCATCGTCACGAGGTCCGGGGCGAGCTGCTCGATCTTGGCGAGGGCGAGCCGGCCGTTGGCGGCGGTGCCCACGACGTCGATGCCGGGGTCGGCGGCGAGCGCGTGGGTGACCAGCCGGCGCACGACGACGGAGTCGTCGACGACGAGCACGCGGACGGTCATCGCAGCCGCCTCCTCACGGGTGTCATGGCGCGGCCTCAGTAGACGAACCGGGCGCAGAGCCGGCGCAGGTCGGCGGACATCCGGTCGAGCTCGACGAGGGAGGCGCCGATCTGCTCGACCGCCACGCTGGACTCCCCGCCGGCCGCGGCGAGCCGGGTGACGGTGCCGGCGATCTCACCGGAGCCCGTGGCCGCCTCCTGCACCGAGCGGGCCATCTCGGTGGTCGTCGCCGTCTGCTCCTCGACCGCCGAGGCGATGGAGCCCTGGTAGTCGTTGATCGAGGCGATGATCGCCGAGATCTGGCCGATGGCGTCGACGGCGCCCGCGGTGTCGAGCTGGATCGCCGAGACGCGGGCGGCGATGTCCTCCGTGGCCCGCGCCGTCTCCCGGGCGAGCTCCTTGACCTCCCCGGCCACGACGGCGAAGCCCTTGCCTGCCTCCCCCGCGCGGGCCGCCTCGATCGTCGCGTTGAGCGCGAGCAGGTTCGTCTGCTCCGCGATCGTCGTGATGACCTTGACGACCTGCCCGATCTCCTGCGAGCTCGCCCCCAGCTGGGACACGGTCTGCGTGGTCGCGGCGGCGACGGCCGTCGCCTTCGCGGCGACGGCGGCGGCCTCGTTGGCGTTCTGGGAGATCTCCTGGATGGAGGAGCCCATCTGCTCCGCGCCGGTGGCGACGGTGTGGATGTTCTGGGAGACCTGCTCCGCGGCGACGGCCATCGACTCGGCGTGGGTGCTGCTCTCCCGGGACTGGGCGCCGACCTGCTCGGTGGCGGTCGCGACCTCGGCGGTGGCCACAGCGACGCTCGTGGACGTCGCCGCGACCGACCCCACGAGCTCGCTCAGGCACCGCCTCGCCTCGTTGAGCTCCTCGGCCATCTCCCCGATCTCGTCCCTCGTGCGCACGGCTGCCGGCACGGTGAAGTCACCGTGCGCGAGGGCGGACAGGGAGTGCCGGACGCTGTCGACCGACCGGCGGATGGAGCGGGCGAGCAGGAACCCGGCGGTCCCGGCCAGGGAGATCCCGACGAGGATCGCGACGAGGAGCACGACGCGGCCGCGTGCGGAGTTCGCCTTGATCGCACTCGCCTCCTGCGCGACCAGCGAGTCGACCCGGTCGGAGAGGGCGGCGAGGTCCGCCTCGACCCGCTCGACGTAGGACGTGCCGTCGGTGCTGGCGAGCGCGGAGTACCGGGAGCGGCTGGTCTCCAGCGCCGCCGGCACGAGCATGCGGTCCCGGAAGTCGGTCCACTCCGCCCAGCCGGTGAGGAAGGACTCCCACTCCGGCCAGGAGCCCACCTCGCTCGCGCCGATCCGGTCGACGAGGGTCGCGGTCGACGCGCTCAGCTCCTCGAGGACCGTGGCCCACCCCGCCTTCGCGTCGGGCCCGACGGCGGCGGCGATCTGGGCGACGAGGAGCCGGCCCTCCCGGTGGGCGGCGGTGAGGTCGTCCTGCGCGCCGCCGATCTCGCTCTGGAGGGTGACCATGCCGGTCGCGCGCTCCGACGTCCGCGACCCGCTGACGGAGGAGTACAGCCCGCCGGCCCCCGCCACGGTGACGAGCAGGAGGACGAGGGCGAGGATCTTGGTCTGCACCGAGGTCCGGCGCGGCGAGCGCGTGGCGCGCTCGGGCCCGGCTGCGCCGGACGTCGTTGCGGTCATGGTCGCTCTCTCAGTAGACGAAGCTCGCGACGCGGTCGCGCAGCTCGGTGGACAGGACGGCGAGGTCGGCGACCTCGGTGCTCATCTCGCGGACGACGCCGTCGAGGGTGTCGGCAGAGCCCGCGAGGACGGTGACGTTGGCGGCGATGCCGCCGGAGCCCGAGGCGGCCTCGGCCAGGCCGCGGCTCATCTCGCCGGTCGTGGCGGTCTGCTCCTCGACGGCCGAGGCGATGGTCATCTGCAGGTCGTTGATGGACCCGACGGTCCGGGCGATCTCCTCGATGGCGTCGACGGCGCCGGCGGTGTCGAGCTGGATCGCCGAGACGCGGGCGGCGATGTCCTCGGTGGCCCGCGCCGTCTCCCGGGCGAGCTCCTTGACCTCCCCGGCCACGACCGCGAAGCCCTTGCCGGCCTCCCCCGCGCGGGCCGCCTCGATCGTCGCGTTGAGCGCGAGCAGGTTCGTCTGCTCCGCGATCGAGGTGATGACCTTGACGACCTGCCCGATCTCCGCGGAGGAGGTGCCGAGCCGGGCGACGGTCCGGTTGGTCTCCTGGGCGACGACGGTGGCCCGGGAGGCGACGGTCGACGCCTCCTCGGCGGTGCGCGCGATCTCCCGGATGGAGGCACCCATCTCCTCGGCGCCGGCGGCGACGGTCTGCACGCTGGCGGAGACCTGCTCGGCGGCGGCGGCCGCGGCGGAGCTCTCGGCCGAGGTCTGGCCGACCTCGCCGGCCACCCGCCCGGCGCGCGTCTCCAGGCCCTCGGCGGACGCCGCGACCCGCTGGGCGGACGCCCCGACCGCGGCGACGAGCTGGCGGACCGCCTCCACGCCGTCGTCGAGCGCGGCACCGGTGTCACCGAGCTCGTCGGTGCGCTCCAGACCGGTGCGGGCGGTGAGGTCGCCGGCGCTCAGGCGCTCGGCGACCTGCCTCAGCCGCAGGATCCGGCGGACGAGGAGCCGGGTGGTGGCGAGGGCGAGCGCCGTGGCGAGCACGACCCCGACGACCCCGGTGGCCACGAGCGCGGTGGTGGCGAGCCGCTGGGCGCGGGCCTGGTCCGCCTTGACGGCGGCGGTCTCGGCGTCGGTGAGCGCCTGCGCCTCGTCGGCGATCGCGAGCACGGTCTCGTAGGCCGCGGCGGCCTCACCGCCGTTGACCGACGCGATCGCCGTCCGTCGGGCGGCGTCGGTGTCCTCGGCGAGCCACTCGACCACCTGGGCGTCCCAGGCGAAGAAGTCCTCCCAGGCCGGGCGCAGGTCGCTGAAGACCGCGGCCTCCTCGGGGCGCAGCCCGGCGGCGTCGAGGTCGTCGAGCCAGGCCTCGACGGCCGCCCGGGACTCGGCCATGCCGGTCCTGTTGTAGGAGTCGGGCGCGAGCCCTTCCTCGGTGCCGAGGATGCCGACGTCGGCGAGGTACAGGCCCTGCCAGCCGGTGGCGTCGGCGATGTGGAAGCGGGCCTCCTCGGCGAGCTGGGCAACCGACTCCACGCGCTCGAGCTCCTCGCTGTAGCCGCTCTGCTCGCTGACCGCCCACGCGCCGAGGTTCGCGGCGGCGAGGACGAGCACCGCGAGGGCACCGAAGGCGAGGTAGAGCCGGGTCCCCACGCGGAACCGGCGGCGCCCTCGCACCGCGTCCGGGGCGGTCCCCGGGCGCACCTCCGCGGACGTCACGGTCGGGGGTGAGGGGGCGAGCGTCGTGGTCATGGTTCCTTCTCCGGTCAGCAGCTGAAGCGCGCGAGGCGGGTCTGGAGGTCCGCGGACTGGCGCGCGAGCTCCTCGGTGGCGACCGTGAGCTGGGCGAGGGTCTGGCTCGCGCCGCGCGTGTCGGCGGCCACCGACGCGATGCCGGCGGCGATCTCCCCCGACCCGGTCGCGGCCTCGGTGACTCCACGCGACATCTCGGCGGTCGTCGCGTTCTGCTCCTCGACGGCCGAGGCGATCGTCAGCTGGTAGTCGTTGATCTGGGCGATGATCCGGGCGACCTCGGTGATCGCGTCGACCGCCCCGGTGGTGTCGACCTGGATGCTCTCGACGCGTCGCGCGATGTCCTCCGTGGCGCGGGCCGTCTCCCGGGCGAGCTCCTTGACCTCCCCGGCCACGACGGCGAAGCCCTTGCCTGCCTCCCCCGCGCGGGCGGCCTCGATCGTCGCGTTGAGCGCGAGCAGGTTCGTCTGCTCCGCGATCGAGGTGATGACCTTGACGACCTGCCCGATCTCCTGCGAGCTCGCCCCCAGCCGGGACACGGTCTGCGTCGTCGCGGCGGCGACGTCGCTCGCCTGGGCGGCGACCTGCGCGGCCGCGGCGGCGTTGACGGCGATCTCGCTGATCGAGGCGCCCATCTCCTCGGCCGCGGCGGCGACCGTCTGGATGTTGCCGGAGACCTGCTCGGCGGCGGCCGCCACGACACCGGCCTGGGCGGAGGCACCCTCGCTCGAGGTGAGGAACGTCCCGCCCGCCGCGGAGAGCTGCTCGGCGGCCGCCGCGACGGACTGGGCCGTGCCGGTCGCCCCGGCCACGAGCTCGCGGAGGTCGGCCTGTGCCTCGGCGAGCGAGCGGGCGATCTGCCCGAGCTCGTCCCGGCCGGTGGCCTGCACGTGGCTCGTCGTGAGGTCGCCGGCAGCCATCGCCCGGCTCGTCGCGACGACGCGGGCCGCGTCCCGCGCGATGCCGCGGCCGATGACGACCCCGCCGACGACCATGACCACCGCGCCGAGCAGGGCGCACACGAGGGCGGCGGTGACGGCCGCCCTGGCGCCGGTGCGCATGTCCGACAGCCCGGCGGAGGTCTGCGCCTCGTGGATCTCGGCGACCAGGTCGAGGTCGGCCCGCACGGTGGCGAGCTGTGTCTCCATCTGCTCGGCCAGCGCTGCGCCCTCCGCGCCGCTGGTGCGCAGCTCCTCGGCGATGTCCCGGACCTCGCCCACGAGGGTGGCGGTCTCGTCGTCCGGGGCGAGGTCCGCCGCGTACTCGGAGGTGAGCTCGACGAGGCTCGCCATCCGGGTCTCCCAGCCCTCGAGCGCGGCCCGGGCGACGTCCGGCGTCGGGGCGAGGGCGCTCGCGGTGGCGTAGTACTGCGCCTGGCTGAACACGTCGCCGATCTGCCCGACCACCTGCGCGGTTCGCACCTCACGTTCCAGCGTCTGGGTCGAGAACTGCGCCGAGCTCGTCGTCCCCCAGACGCCGACCCCGGCCATGAGGAGCACGAGCGAGGCACCGCCCACAGCGCTGCCGACGATCTTCGTGCGCAGGGAGACGTCCGCCAGGCGGAGCTTGCGTCGGGGCGCCGTTGGGGCGGCCGTCGGCAGGGGTGACGGGGTGCTGACGGTCGTGTCGTGCTCGGGGGCCAGGACGGCCACGGGCTCCTCCTCGAGGGCGGTGGGCAGGCGGTGGGACTGCGGGGTGGTGCGGGCCCTCAGGCAGCGGTGACGGCCTCGACGTCCAGCGCGAGGAGCAGGCGGCCGGGAAGCTTGTAGGCGCCGCGGATGACCTCGCGCAGGGCGTGGGGCAGGGTCGGGGGCGGCGCC